>NZ_PYOB01000038.1:0-14971 GCF_003026165.1 Photobacterium sp. GB-1
AAACGTAAGAAATCAGGTTTTGAGTTTCCATAGATTAAGATCTGTCTCTTTGTGTGTAAGAGTGGTGATTATACTAAAACCTCGCTAAGAAGCGATGCCTATAATGGTTTGAATGAAAATTTAAGCAGAAAAACAACGATTTTGAGTATTTACTTTCGATAGGTTGAATTTGGTAGTATATAGAGAGAATAAAGCATAAAAATCTATATTTTTATTACGATTTGTTATTGCTGTTTTTACGGATTGAAGCTGTCTATGAGTTGTATTTGTAATGAAAACACTACCTGTTCTTGATGAATTAACCCCATTTCAAGCACCTTATATGCCAGTGTTATTAGCTTTGGTAAAACAGTTGCAGGCTGAGTTTTCAGAGCAGATACATAGCATATACCTAAATGGCAGTGTTGCTGCTCGTTGCGCGATAACAGAACGTTCGGATCTTAATATAACACTGGTTGTTAATAGATCATTATCGGCATCAGAACACCGCGTATTAGATTCACTATGTCAACAAATAGCCTATCGTTATAACGTTATCACTCAGGTTGATCT
The DNA here is from genome assembly GCF_003026165.1 of Photobacterium sp. GB-1. NCBI lineage: Bacteria > Pseudomonadati > Pseudomonadota > Gammaproteobacteria > Vibrionales > Vibrionaceae > Photobacterium > Photobacterium sp. GB-1. The sequence continues at coordinate 553 of NZ_PYOB01000038.1, forward strand.
GACGGTGGTTACGCGAGATGAAGTGATGACACTGGCATCGATTTTTAAATGGGGTTTTTGGTTTAAGCACTGTAGCGTATGCCTCTATGGCGATAGTTTGGCAACACAATTTGGTTTGTTTGAACCGAGTTGGGAGATAGCAAAAGCGTTTAATAGTGATATAAAAACGGTACTTGCGGATTGTCGTAGTAAAATTATGGCAACGAAAAGTGTGACAGAATATAACGCATTGTGCCGAAAGGTGGGTAAGAAGATGCTACGAAGCTGTTTTATGCTGGTGGCACATCGCACATCGAGTTTAGCTTATAGTGAGCAGCAATGTGCTGACTTCTTTCTTCATTTTTATCCTGACAAAACAGTCGATATTGAACGTATTCAAATTCTTATCAATGGTCCGCAAGTACCCAAACGTGCCACTTTGTTTTTAGTTGAACATGTTGGGAATTGGATTGTGGCGGAGTTTGAAAAAATAGAAAAAAAGATCGGGTGATCATATCAACAGCAGAGGTTTTATTTGCAGTCGTTAACAACGGGTTTTGTTTTAACTCGCCAAAGTCGTGACATTAATGGACAAACAGAAATCATTCTCTGGGTTAAAACAGAAAATGGTCCATATCGTTTGTCTATTATAGGCGATAAGCCTGTTTTCTTTGTTCGTACAGAGCAAAAAGCGCAAGCCCAACAGGTATTAACGAGTGCGAATATCACAACAGAGTGGAAAGATCTGCCACTTAAAACGTTTCAGCATCATGTTGTTTCTGCCTGTTATTGCCACACTATTCGAGATGGTTTCTCTGCGGTAAAAGCACTTTCTGCGGAGCTAATTGATGTTTTTGAATCGGATATTCGTTTAGCAGATCGCTATTTAATGGAACGTTTTGTTCGTGGCGGCTTGGTTTTTACCGGTGATCAACGTCAGCGTTCTGGCTACATTGAAGTCACAAAAACTAAAGTAAAACCTATTGATTATGTGCCAACGCTGAGTGTCGTATCGTTAGATATTGAATGTTCTGAAAAAGGCGTATTGTATTCTATTGGTTTACACAGCGATGCTGATAGCCGAGTGATCATGGTAGGGCAAGCACCTGACGGTTATAGCGAGTCTAGTGACTTGTTGATCGAGTGGGTTGAAAGTGAAAAGGCGTTATTGCAATCGTTAGAGTCGTGGTTTATGGCTTTTGATCCTGATGTGATCATCGGATGGAACGTTATCGACTTTGATTTTCGTTTATTATTGCATCGTGCTGAGTGGAATAAAGTTAATTTACGTATTGGTCGTGGACGACAAATGCCGCATTATCGACCATCTTCGCAAAATCCTAATCAAGGGTTTATTACTGTTCCCGGACGAGTCGTCATGGATGGTATTGATACGCTTAAAACCGCGACTTATAACTTCCGTTCATGGTCGCTAGAGTCGGTTTCACAAGAATTATTGGGTGAAGGTAAAGCGATTCATAACGTACACGATCGGATGGCGGAAATTAATCATATGTTTCGCCATGATAAGCTCTCTCTTGCTAAATATAACTTACAAGATTGTGAGTTGGTGACTCGCATTTTTGAGCATACTCATTTACTCGATTTTGCTATTGAACGGTGCCGTTTAACGGGCGTGGAATTGGATCGTGTAGGGGGCTCAGTTGCCGCCTTTACCAATCTTTATATGCCGCAATTACACAGAGCAGGCTATATCGCACCAAACCTTGTCAGTGATAATTGGATAGCAAGCCCGGGTGGTTATGTTATGGACTCTAAACCCGGATTATATGATTCTGTATTAGTCCTCGATTTTAAATCACTATATCCTTCGATTATCCGATCTTTTCGGATTGATCCTATGGGTCTAGTCGAAGGGTTAAACCAAGAAGAAGGTAAAGCGGAACACCAAGCTATTAATGGGTTTCGTGGCGGACGCTTTCATCGGACCAAGCATTTCTTGCCGAAGATGATTGAAGATTTATGGGCTGCACGTGATCAAGCCAAACGTGATGGCGAAAAAGCGTTTTCCCAAGCAATTAAAATCATCATGAACTCATTTTATGGTGTATTAGGATCGTCAGGCTGTCGTTTCTTTGATCACCGTTTAGCTTCATCGATTACCATGCGTGGCCATGAAATCATGAAATTGACTCGAGAGTTAATTGAAGCTAAAGGCTATGAAGTGATTTATGGTGATACCGACTCAACTTTTGTATCACTTAAAAAAGCCCATTCACAAGATGATGCAAATGCGATTGGTCATGACTTAGTCTCTTATATTAATCAGTGGTGGACAACACATCTACGTGATGAATATGGCTTAACATCGGCTCTTGAAATTGAATATGAAACTCATTACCACAAGTTTTTAATGCCCACTATTCGGGGACAAGAAACAGGCAGTAAAAAACGGTATGCCGGATTAGTGTGGAGAGGGGATAAAGAAGAAATCGTATTTAAAGGGTTAGAGACGGTTCGAACTGACTGGACACCACTCGCTCAACATTTTCAGCAGTCACTGTATCAAATGGTTTTCCATGATCAGGATGTTGATGATTATGTTCGTGATTATACGCAGCGAACGTTAGCAGGGGAGTTTGATGATTTGCTTATTTACCGTAAGCAATTAAGACGAAATTTAGCGGATTATCAGAAAAATATACCACCGCAGGTGCGTGCAGCCCGTTTAGCTGATGAAATGAACCTAAAATTAGGTCGTCCTCGTCAATATCAAAATAAAGGGACGATTGAATATGTATTTACAGTATCAGGTGCTGAGCCAAGCGAGTATCGTCAAAGCCCTATCGACTATAACCATTATATTGATAAGCAATTAAAGCCAGTTGCTGATGGTATCTTGCCGTTTATAGGTAAATACTTTGATGAGATTACTGCACCGCAGTTAGGGTTGTTTTAACGATTATCATAATGGTTGTTTATTCTTTTTTCACATTCACTGTTGCTAGTAGTTTATGGTTTATTCTTTATAATGTGAAAAACTTTTAGATTATCCCATTATGAAAAAAACATTTAATGCTTTTCGATATGTAGGCTGGTTAGCTATCATTTGCTCTACTCTTGGCTCATTGTTGCTGTTTATTGTTGGTTCAATGAAAACGTATACCGCGTTTACTGTGGTGTTTTTTAATGCAGTACCGCATAACAGCCTAGTGCATTTAGATACTGCAGATATAGCGACGTATTATTTAATCAAGTCACTCGATATTTTTTTAATCGCTTTTGTATTGTTTATTTTTGCACACGGTGTATTCACACTATTTATATCAAATAAAAAATCGCCAGACGCAGATAAAACAAATGTTTTAGGTTGGATCAAAACACCTAATATTGGGCATTTAAAAAATGTATTAGCAGAAGTCATTGTGATCATTCTTTTTGTTAAGTTCTTAGAAGCGGTATTGGTCAATTTCAATAATCTTGATTGGAAGATACTTATTTTACCCGTTTCTATTTTATTACTTAGCCTAGGATTGAAGTTTTTAAACTTAGCTGAAGAATCGGATGATCGCGTTGAAGAAAACGACTAATATTTGGAAATGATATAAAAAAACGCGCTATATAAGCGCGTTTTTTTGTTGCTAATAAATAAAAACTATTTAAAGAATTCAACTTTAGATACGTCTTTAGTATTGGCAAGAATAGGATCAAAATTGATCACACCACGGTTTTGAGTACAGATCTTGTACACATCACCACATTCAAAAATAGCTAAAATTTCTTCAGGTGCACGGAATATTTCTGGCGGAAGTTTACCTACTTCGCCAATACATACCGTTCCTTCATGTGACCAAACTAACTTACTTACGCGTTTACTGTCGCTCGGAATAGGTGCTGAGACATGTGCAGCAATCGAGGAATAAACAGATTCCGCTTGTTCAAGGTCTTTAGCCGATGGTACAAAAAAATCCATGGTTCCCTCCTTTGATATATCTATTCGGGGACATGACTAGATATATAATGTAAAAATTAGTTATCAGCCATGACAACTCGAATAACCTTATCAGAGTTGAGGTGATGAAAGCAACTAACATAACTGACTATTTTTTCATAAAATCAATACAGAATTAACGAATTAGCAAAATTTTGTTAGTGTTTTTCACTTAATAACAGCACGAGTTATAAAAATCTATTATTCTCATTAAAGGTATGATGATGAAATTTAATAGGCATGGAACAGAAAGACTTTTTTGATATTCCAAGTCCCTGTAAGCGCATATGTGAAGTGAATAATAAGGGGTATTGCAAAGGATGCTTCCGTAGTAGGGAAGAGCGTTTGTATTGGCTTAAAATGACCGATGATGAAAAACATCTAGTACTTGATATATGTCGTCGCCGCAAACAGCAAGTACTAAGGCGTCACCGAGCTAAATTGCAGCAAGAGTTAGATAAGAATATTGAGCAAGAGGATGATCCGCAACAGTCGTTGTTTTAGTAAATATATCGATACAGTTATTTAGATATAAAAAAAGCACTCCGAAGAGTGCTTAATAAAACGTTTATGAACTCGCAATTAGATGCGTTTGAAGTCCATGTGTTCAACTTTAGGCTTGAACGGGTGACGTTGAATGTCTTGAGGTTTAACTTTAACTTCTTGACCGTCGATTACTAGTACGAAACCTTCGTAGAACTCAGGCTTGTCCATTTGGTTGATAACATCGCTGTGCTTAAGAGCGATAGCAACTGGTGCTGCTTCACCACCGTAAATGATACCTGGGAATTGCTCTTGAAGACGTAGGCGGCGGCTCGCACCTTTACCTAGGTCAGTACGTACTACTGCATTAAATTTCATAATCAATACTCTTTGATATAAATGATTCACTAAGTAATGCGACCTTACTTAGCGTCGTAAAACGAGCGCGCATACTAACAATCATATTGCTGTTAAGCAAGCGTATTAAAGTGAAAAATAATACTTATTAAATAACAAATAAATAGATGAGCGAATTGCTATCTTTTTGTGTGAAAAATACACGTTAATTATACCGTGACCACTTTTTCTTATTTTAGGTAATCAATAATACAAAGCCTATATCGCAATGAGTATTCCTTATGGTAATGATAATTAAATAAATATCATTTCTTAATCTAAATGATAGTAATTATCGTTTTTGTTTGTAATAATGTTTGCGAATTTTGTTACAAATAAAAAATTGTGAAGTAGGGATATATGAACAAGCAGTTAACTCTGATCGCCAGCTCTTTAGTCGCGGTCCTTTCTCCATCCGTTTATGCCAGCAACGATGTTTCTCAATTTGATGAGATTGTTGTTTCGGCTTCGAGAGTTGATGAAACTAACCAAGATAAAACAAGGACGGTTGCAAAAGTTAGCAGCGAAGAACTTGATGAAATGCAGGTTAATTCAGTCGCTGAAGCGGTAAAATTCATACCAAACGTGTCTGTTGCTGGTGGTAATGTTGCGAGTAATCAATCTATTAATATTCGTGGCTTAGAAGGGAATAAAGTCCTACAGGTTATTGATGGTAACCGCCAAAATGCCCAATTTGATCACCGACCATCCTTTTTCTTAGATCCAACTTTGATCAGTGACATTGAGGTAGTAAAAGGCCCTGTGAGTTCTTTATATGGCTCAGGTGCAATTGGTGGTGTGGTTATTCAAAATACAATCACAGCAGATGATTTAGTCGAAGATACAGGCTTTGGTGGCAAAGTTAAGACGGGCTATCAGAGTAACGGAAATGTTGTTACCACCGTTGGTGCGATTGCTAACAAACAAGATAATGTTGATTGGTTACTAGCCGGTAGTTACCAAGACAGTGGTGTGATGGAGCAAGGCAATGGCTATAAGCTCTATGGTACTGAAGCGATTAATAAGACGGGGTTAGCGAAATTTAATTGGCACTTTACCGATAGCCAAAGCATTGGTTTAGATTACCGCATTTCTGATTATGACGGGCACCCACCAGTTGTCGGCTCGACTGAGCCATTAAGTACAGAAGATAAACTGATTGATCGTACGTCCACGGATCAAAACATTACATTAAAGTACGCTTATAACCCTGAAAGTAACTTCATTGATAGTGCATTTAGAGTTTATCGTAACGACACAGATATTAAAGAGTTGGGTAATGGCAGTACTGAAAAAGATATCAGCTCTATCACCACAACAGGTTTTTCTGTTACCAATAAATCTGATTTAGATCGTTTTCAAGTCTTTATTGGTGCTGATGGCTATGAAGATAAGTTAGATACTAAACGTCCAGTAACAACCTCAGGTCGTCCAACACCTCCTGATGGTGCTAAAGCAACAACCTTAGGTGGCTTTGCTCATGTTAATTACGCCTTATTAGAGTCACTTGAACTAGATGCTGGCTTACGTTACGACACGTTTGAGTCAAAAGCAGAAGGGTTCGAAAATAATAAGCAAGATGCTTGGTCTCCATCTGTAGGTGCTAACTGGCAGGCGACAGATTGGATGGCATGGTCATTAAGATATGACGAAGCATTCAGAGCGGCAAGTACGTCTGAATTATTTATGGACGGTACTCACTTTGCAATGGGGCCTATTACCAATGTATTTGTACCTAACCCGAATTTGAAGCCAGAGCAGGCACATAATATCGAGTTAAAAGGTACATTTAATTTTGATAACCTTATTGGTGATGATGAATTACTGATCACAGCTAGCGTTTTCCAAAATAAAGTTAAAGACTTTATCAATCTCGATGTAACAGTACCAAGCCGTAGCGAAATGATAGCGTGTATGATGGCAAACCGTGGCTCTGGTGTTGGTTGTGGTGGTACAAGTACTTCAGATAACATCGACAATGCTAAGTTAAAAGGTTTTGAAGTTGTTGCCCAATACCGTTATGACAGATTAAATACATTGCTATCGTATGGCCAAACACGTGGTAAAGATGAAAAAACAGGTGAGTGGTTAAGTCATATCCCTGCCGATAAATGGGTGGCGCAAGTTGACTACGGTATTTGGGAAATTGACACCAAGGTAGGTACTCGAGCTATTTTTGCCAGCACTCAAGATCGCCGTCCAAAAGGTGATAGCGAAGGTCCTTATAAGTCTTATGAACTTGTTGATTTCTATGCTTCATGGGAGCCAACCTCAAACATGGAAGGCTTAACGGTTGATTTCACTGTTGCCAATGCGTTTGATGAAAACTACCGTACACCGTGGACGCAAGTTTATGAGCCAGGTCGTTCATACAAAATTTCTGCTGAATATAAGTTTTAATCGTTTAATACTTATATAAATAAAAACGCACAGTTTTATGTAAAGTAAGCTGTGCGTTTTTTTTATTCTATATAGAAGCAGGCGACTATTTTAAGAACACACTGTCTTCCAATACAATCAAAGGCTCGATATCGCTGTCTTTTTTAATGACCAATGAATCATCTGAACGCACACATACACCGCCATAATTCCCATCAACGGTAAAAGTACAAACCTGAATATATCTATTGGCGACTTTAGGTAAACACCATAACTGCTGGTAGATGTTTTCATCAAGCTAAAATTTTCATCAAAAGCTTGCAATTCAGAAATGCGAATTGAAACGATGCATCAATAATTTGGGCGTTCTATGGAATATTTCTCGTTAGTCGTTCTTCAATTGTCCTATTAGTGATGTTTATCGTCTGAATGTTGTTATTGATATTGTTTGACAGTCTGTATGATCAATTCGTCACATCAATATGAGGATAAAAAATGTTAGATGCTCAAAGTATTCGTAATATTGCGATTGTCGCTCATATTGCACACCAAAAGCCATGTGTTTAAAAAAGACTACTTAATATCACATTGGTTTACGAATAAACAAAGACATCGGTCATAAATTTAGCCGGTAGAAATGGTGTCTAAATCATCAGGTATAGATGATATCTATTAATTAAATAAGTAAGGTGCGAAATTGGAATTTTTATTATTATTTATAATTTTAATATCTTCATTATTAGTTGTCTTTTATCCAAAAAGAAAAAACTTGAGTGATGTTTCTTTGTTTTTTTCTGTCATTTTAAGTGTTTTATTATCTCTTGTCGTTTGTTGGAATATGGTATTACCGATGGGGAACTACTAATTGAAACGTTTAAATAGTTCTCAAACATCCTTGTTGTTATCGGCTTTATCTTTGGGATTAACCCTGATCCCTATTGGTATTGCAACTGTGATACTTGGTTATATTCTGGGTGATAATCCTTGTATATTATGTTGGCAGGAAAGAATTGCAATTATACTTCTTTCTCTTTGTGCTTTATATATGTCTCGATATGGTTTGAGATTAAAATATATTAGTACCTATTATATTATATGTATTTACGGGTTATGGTTAAGTATATTGCATAGCTCTGTACATCTTGGACAAGATATTGGGCAGGGGTTTGGCGGTTTAATATTCGGTGCTCATGCTTATACATGGGGTGTGTTCTTATTTATAGCTAACTTACTAATTATGTCTTTATTAATCGGGTTTTCTAATGAAGACTCATTAAAAAATACAACGCGGGTTCGCTGGGGGACGTTCCATAAAGTCTCAGGGTATAGTTTTATTATTGTTATGTTTTTAAATGTAATTCAGGCATTCACTCAAGTTGGTCCACCGCCATATATTGGTCAAGCAAGCCCGCAAAACTTTAGTTATGACTTAAGTAAAACGGTTTGGACAACAAAACATTGGCCTACGTGGAGTCATTTTTCATTTAGAGCTAATAATTACATTGAACAACCTGAATTTACTACATTGACGGCTAATGAAAACACTAAACTTGAACATGCGAACGAATTGCTGAAGATAGAAAATACTGCTCTTCCAGCTAATGTTACCGGTCGAGTAACAGCGATAAGTTATGATGAGAAAAGAAGTGTAATTGCTATTGCGACAAATAAAAACTGGATTTATTTACTTGATAAGACGGCATCAAATATATTAAGCCAATATAAAGTGGACCCAAAATTTGATAAAGATGTAAATAATATCTCTGGCGTTTTTTTTGATAAAAATGGAGAGATTATTGTAACGTCTGTTTATAAAAGTTATGTAAACCTATCCGTTGATGATTCATATCGCATGAAAGAAGTGGGTAGAGGGAACTTAAAGACAGTTCGAGCTAGTAAAAGTTATATAGGTAGCAGTGCATTATCTTTATTAGATAATGAATATCTAACCTTGTCTTTGCCTAATAAAGTCAATGATTTTATTGTGTTATCAAGATTTAGCCGTAAAGATATGATGTTAAACGCTGAACAGATCATATCAATGAAAACGAAAGAGGTTCCTATAATAACCGGTATGGAAGTTACAGATAACGCAATTATTTTATTAAACAACTCAGGTAAGCAACTGATAGTTTTAGATAAAGAATCAAACAAACCTATGAATGTTTATGATATTGATGATGTTAATAACCCGCAAGGGGTGACAATCATTTCTAATAAAGTCTTAATTACAGATGAAGACTCTGGTAATAAGATAGTGAAAACATATTTACTACCTATTTAACCTTTCAAAAAATAGGGTGAATAAAAGGTTAAGTTATTGCTTAGCCTTTTTTCGTCTCTATATAACTAGTTATAATAAAGTTGAGAGATTTATCGCTTTAATCCTTTTTTTAATAAGCAATATTTCTTACTTTCCCTATGCTAAACAATCATTTAAAAGGTCAAAAACGTCATCAGCTTCATAATATATAGATTGTATCGATTATGATAAAGGTATTATATTGGTGTATTTTTGCATTGAAGTAAGAATGCTTATTTATGCCCTGTTAGGGCCAATCACTAAGTTAGTACAAGGATGATTATAAATGTTGGAGCAATACTTATTTCTACTGCCAATCGCTACGCTGTTACTCTTTGGTGCAATGACACCAGGTCCTTCATTTATCTTAGTTGCGCAAACAGCCATGTCAAAATCTAGAGCTGAAGCCATGTGTATTTCAATAGGTCTAGGTTTGGGAGCAAGTACATTTGCATTTATTGCTTCAATGGGGCTCATTGCACTTTTTGATGCTGTGCCAGAGTTTTACGTAGCTTTCAAAGTTCTTGGTGGTCTATATCTATGTTATCTGGGGATAAAAATGTGGCGCGCGAGCAAAAGCAACGTTGTTTCCGATGGCGCAGAGCTAACGAACAAACCTGCTCATTTTAAGGCGGTAGTTCTTGGATTAACGACACAGTTAAGTAATCCAAAGACTGCAATTGTATTTAGCAGTGTGTTTGCAGCCATGCTACCCATGAAAGTTCCTGTTTATACAACATCTATATTGGTGGTGGGCGTGTTTGTCTTAAATTTTTCTTGGTACTTCCTAGTTTCTATTTTGCTATCAAGCCCAAAGGCTCAAGTAAGTTATTTACGCTTTAAGTCCTACATCAACAAAGGTTCAGGTGTATTAATGGGGTCAATGGGCAGTAAGTTTGTTGCTGAGAGTTTCAAGCCCTAACAAAGCGTGCAAGAGGGGGGAACGCTACGCTGCAAAGTCTGGCACACTAAGTTTTCATGTTAGCAATGTGATATATGACAGAGGGAAGAAATCATGAGTGAATGGGATTCTGTGGCAGATCGAGTCAATTTTAATTTAAAAATATCAACTGATGATTTTGTCGCATCTGTACCTCTTGAATCAAAAATTTTGGACTTTGGTTGTGGATATGGGCGCATCACAAAACAGATATCAGAGCTTGGTTATCGTGAAGTCGTTGGCGTCGATTCATCGAAAGAAATGGTAAGCCGAGGTTTGAGCGAATGTCCAGAGCTTGATTTAAGATATTTATCAACTGAGGTTTTGCCTTTCCATGATGGCGAATTTGATTCGATAGTTTTGTGTGCCGTACTCACTTGTATCCCAGAACAAAGCTGTCGTAACAATATACTTAGCGAACTACACCGAGTGCTCAAACCTCAGGGTATTATTTATCTAGCTGAGTTTTGTTCAGACCAAAGCTTACATTTTGTTTCAGGTACAGGCGTATCGATGTGGCATAGTTCCAAAGCAGAGTTTGAAGCGTTACTAACAAACTTTAATATTGAGAGTTCTACGTTGGTCGATAACTCGACTATATCAGGTCATAAAAGTAAAGCAATCCATATCATCGCGCGAAAAGTCATATAACAGTTAAAGTTAATATTGGAAATACTTAACGCGGCTACATGATCTAATAGGGAAGTCAGTATGAACTACGAAGAATTTAACCATTTTTGCGGTTCTTTTGCTGGAACAAGTCACGTTGTTCAATGGGGGAATTCCGATGTATGGAAAGTCGGTGGTAAAGTCTTTGCCATAGGTGGTTGGAGCGATGGTTCCCAAGCTGCATTTACGTTTAAAACGTCTAACTTAAATTTCGAGTTTTTGAGTAATAGTGATGGTTATAAACCTGCGCCATATTTTGCCAATCGTGGAATGAAGTGGATACAGCAAATTGAGACCTCGGGTAAATTAGACGACGATTTAAAGTATTATTTGTCTGAGTCTTACCGAATCGTAGCTAGTGGTTTAAGTAAGCGTAAACAACAAGAGTTGGGCATCGAGAGCCTAGCTGAACCACGCTAATAAGCGTTCAAGACGAAAATTGAGTAAAGATCATGGATGAAAGAAGTAAATTATTCCTAGAACAATATCTTAGTTCTCTGACCTGTGACAATGCATCAAAGTACACCTCATTTAGTTCCGATTATTTTTGTGCCGACGAATATAATGCAAACCTATGCGCTGATCTCATATTACGTGGTGAAAAACGAGCCTCATGCAGTTTAGAGATTTGGTATAGCGAACAAGGTGAGCTTATGCCTGAAGTGGGACATCTTCAGGTTGTAACTAATTGGTCTGGTGAACCCGTTTGTATTATAGAAATAACTTCCGTATCAAAGTGCAAATACAATGAAATTACGGCTGAGTTTGCTGAGTTAGAAGGTGAAGGTGACAAAACACTAGGCTGGTGGAAAAAAGCTCATTGGAATTTCTTCTCAAAAGAGTGCGAAGAACTCAATATCAGTCCATCAGAAGATATGGTGCTTGTCTTAGAGCATTTTAAAACTGTGTACCCAGCGAAAAAATAACAAGTTGTTTAGAGTGTTTTACCATATGGGCATTTTAGTGTGTGCTGGTTTTAGTGTTTAAGTTAGTTTGCTGAGACTTCGGTATTGCTTGCTTCACATCTTAACAAGGTTTTATATCCAAATGTTTCTGATGCTGATAAAACTATATTATCCACAGCACTAGTCTTGGCAAATCGTTCAATTTTAACCAAACTTAACTAAAACTAGCGATTGGTGACACCATGGAACGACGACACTTTTTAGCGCTTTTGAGTTTGATTTTTACGACAGGTTTAAAGGCCAAAACGCCGATACAGTTAACACCTGAACAAGCAGAAGGGCCATTTTATCCGGTCGATCGTATTCCTCTTCGATCAAATTTATTACTTCAGACTGAAGGATTAATTGGAGAGCCCATTATATTGCAAGGGAAAGTAGTGGATACAACGGGAAACCCTGTTTCAGGCATCAAACTAGAAATCTGGCAGTGTGATGGGCAAGGTATCTATTCTCACCCAAACCAGCCAAATAACGATATGTTTGATGCTCACTTTGCTGGGTTTGGCGCGGTGGAAACTCAATCGGATGGACGCTACTTATTCCAGACATTGTATCCTGTACCTTACGCCTCTCGTCCGCCACACATTCATGTTAAGTTGTGGCGTGGTAATCAAGAGCTACTTACCACCCAATTGTACTTAAAAGGTAATACTGGTAATGAATGGTGGGGTGGAAAAGCCCGTGATCATCTACAGTTTGAAACTATGCGAATCGACGGGCGTTTAACTGGTGAATTTACCTTTGTAATTGGCTAGCGAATCCGTTTAAGGCATTAGCTTAACAAATTGTTCCATGCGTTATTTTTCCAATATTGGATGAGGTTCGGCTTCCGTGACTAGAACGATATCCACAGAAGGTTGCAATGGCATATTATCTAAAGTATTAAGATCGTCTTAACGCTAATAATGTCCATTGCACTTATTGCTATTCCCGAGCTAACAATCGCTCTCTGTGCAGATGCCATATTACAGCCTCGACGCAGGTCCGAGTCTATTACTTCCCTTAGCCACTTACTATTTTATCGGTAGGTAGATCTCCGTTAACAACTCACATTCATTGACTTCATGAACAAAATTTAAATAACGAAAGTAACAAGGATACTCTCTTAATTCTTCTTTACTATCTGGCAGCCATTTTTGATATAAGTGATACAAGGTGTCGCCAATGCTGTCATGGCTTCCTTTATGGATTGCCATAGCGCACCTGCCACTTGGTATTGTTCCAGATTTTATTCCATAGGTGTTCTCTGGAACCTCTCCTTTGTGCGAGCCACAGATATCAAACTGAAACTCATCATCTGGCGTATCGCTTGGGTCAGAGTGAGGAATACCAAATGTTTCGCTGGTTTTTATTGGAGATAAACCTGTCGATTTTCGCCAATTTATAAACTTAGCTGCTGTCTCGTATACCAGTAGTGGGCTACCTTTATGTTCAATTAATGCAACTTCTCTTTTTTCGAAATCTACGATTTGAACATTCATTACACTTTCTCCTGTTATTGGTGGATGATATTCATACTTTGAGTGCCAAGAACGCCACTCAGGCTGATTTCTAAATTGGGAAGGTGTTTGCCCGAATATCCTTGAAAAAGCACGCGTAAAGGCTTCTAGGCTTTCGAATTGAGCTTCAAAAGCAATATCAGTAACACTGAACTGTGACTCAAATGCTAACCTGAAAGAAGCGCGTTTCATTCGTGCTAGCAACACATGTTGCATAGCACTGATCCCCATGAATGCCTTAAAGATACGGTGAAAGTGGTACTTTGAACTGGCAGCGACAGTACTTAGTTGCCACATCATTAATTAATAACGCATATCTTAACTACATGGTACTCAGTGCTTACTTCTATCTATTTCTTGTCCCGAATTTTCAAAGTTGGCACTTCGTAACACAAAAGTGCCCCTTTATCAGTTAGACCTAATACTCATTCATATTGTGTTAACGTGATTTTGGATTAGTTTTTATAATGTTTTAATGTAATGGTTTGACGAATCATATAAAACTAAAACGCCTCACAGAAACCTGTGAGGCGATAGGCCAATATTAATGAAGCTGATCTACAATATAATTTTCTGATGTATAAACCTTATTTACCTTGTCCCAAGGGATAGGTGTCAAGGTTGCGTGAGCTTTTTTAGCTCTTTTTTTTACATATTCTGTTGCTTGGAAATATTGTTTCGATGTGATTGAATTATAGTCAGTATCAGGCATGCTAGTTGGCGATAGCTCAGTAACGTACGTATACTTGCCACACCCTTCAAGCCACACTTTCACTTGCCCATTTGGTAGGAAACCAAAATCAAATTGACTTTGATAGCAAGTACGTTTTATTCCGTCAGATTCCACATGATGCT
>NZ_PYOB01000008.1:0-159546 GCF_003026165.1 Photobacterium sp. GB-1
TGCTTGGCGACCATAGCGTTATGGACCCACCTGATCCCATGCCGAACTCAGTAGTGAAACGTAATAGCGCCGATGGTAGTGTGGGGTCTCCCCATGTGAGAGTAGGACATCGCCAGGCTTCAAATTTTAGTTTTTGTTGTTATAACAAGAACGCTAAAGAATTTACTTAGCAACCATAGCGCAGCAGAACCACCTGATCCCATGCCGAACTCAGAAGTGAAATGTTGTAGCGCCGATGGTAGTGTGGGGTCTCCCCATGTGAGAGTAGGACATTGCTAAGTTCTAAATTGCATTATGCTGAATAGACACGCTGCGGAGCGGTAGTTCAGTTGGTTAGAATACCGGCCTGTCACGCCGGGGGTCGCGGGTTCGAGTCCCGTCCGCTCCGCCACTTATATTAAGCCCTAGTCGAAAGACTGGGGCTTTTTTACATTTTGAATATATGAGTTAAATTTATTTGAGTGAGTTGGCAGTTCAGTTGGTTAGCCTCTTTATTGGAGATCTTAGCGGCCTGTCAGACCGGAGTCGCGTCCGCTCGGCCACTTCTAAAGAAGCCTCGCTAGTCATAGCGGGGCTTTTTCGTCGAGTAAATATATTAATTATCTATTAATGAAAAAGCCCTGCTTGAAGTCACAGGGCTTTGGTTTTACTTAGTTGTCATTGAAAATAGTTAAGATGATGTGAGACCTCCTTTCCTACTTTATCTGAGCTTTAATAAGTGAAGCTCTGAGCGTTGGTAATACTATCGTTGTTGGTTATATTTACCTCCTTGCTCTTATTTCAATGTTATGCCTTAAATTTGTTCATAGAGACCTGTATGTAATATCTCCTTTTGTTGATTATCACTACGATCACGACGATATGCACGGTAACGTGATGCTAGGTAGGTAATGAGAGCTGAAAAAACAGTATAAGCCACTAAGAAAGTGATTGGTGAATGAATAACGTTGTTAGAAAAGACCCAAATAACGCCACTGATAGTGATAACTAATTTTGTCAGTACAGCAAGTACAAGGTAGCTCATGACATATTGAGGTTGGCGAATTGCCTGATAAGCAATGAAATAGCTTATTCCTACCGCGACAATGGCAAGGCTAAAACCCACTGTAAATGAGTGGAAATGTTCGGTGAAAAGTATAGCTAGAACAATAGCTATGATACTAAAGATAATCTTTTTCATACCGATTTCCTTGAGTGCGATAAATTTAACGCCTTCTAATCATGGACCTCAAATCGATATTTTTATGTGATTGGGCTATCTATTTTTATTTTTAGATGGGGTTATTACTGTAAATGGGCTCGATATCAAATTTTTATATGGAGGTAAATAGAATGGCAAAATATAAAAGAAAAGGGTAACTGAATGGTTACCCTCTAGCAAAGATCAGCGGTGTGATCTGCTAAAACAACAGCTATGTTTTTTAAACAGAAAGGAATGCTTTTAATTGAGCAAGTACTGCTTCTGCCTGTGGTTGATCTTCCATTTCAACAAAGATACGGAGTAATGGCTCAGTACCTGAGAAACGTGCAATCGCCCAACCGCCATTTTTAAAGTAAACTTTAGCGCCATCGGCATAGCTTACTTTTTCGATTTCATAGTCAAAATCAGGCAATGCTTTTTCTACATAGATCTTGTTGTACAGACGCTCACGTTCAGCAGGTTTAAAGGTACAATCGCCTTCTGCTGTGTAGGCATAGCCAAAGCGCCCATAAATTTCATCAAGTAATTCAGATAACTTCTTACCTGTCACGCTGATCATTTCGACCAGTAAGCTTGATGCAAATACACCATCTTTACCTTTGATATGACCACGGATTGTTAAACCACCTGAGCTTTCTCCACCAATGAGAGAATCATCAGCTTCCATTTGTGAGCTAATGTGCTTAAAGCCTACTGGCACTTCAAATGATTTCTCACCATAAGCTTCTGCAACTTTATCTAAAAGGTGGGTGGTTGCGATATTACGTACTACCGATCCTTTCCAGCCTTTATATTCAAGCATGTAGTAATAAAGTAGAAGTAGTACTTCATTCGGGTGAATAAAGTTACCTTTCTCATCAATAATACCTAAACGGTCAGCATCGCCATCAGTACCAATACCGATATCATAGCCCTCGTGAGCGACAAGATGCTTTAAACGGTAAAGCGTTGCAGCACTCGGCGATGGCATTAAACCACCAAAACCAGGGTTTTCACTATCGTTGATCACGTCAACATCACAGCGAGCACTGATCAGGACCGTTTGCAGGGCATTTTTTGCCACTCCAAACATAGGATCGATAAGAACGCGAAGATTCGCTTTTTTAATCGCTTCCATATCGATGAAATCAATAATTGAATCAACGAACTCGTTCATTGGATTGATGATTTCAACTAACTTATCGTTTTGTGCTTGTTCAAAGTCAACACGTTTTACATCCGCATCGGTTAACACTGCGATTTGTTGTTCAATCTTTTGAGTAATGATTTCATCCGCATCACGACCGCCTTCAATGAAGACTTTGATGCCGTTGTAATCTGCTGGATTGTGTGACGCAGTAATACAAGCTGAATATGTCGCACCTGTTTGTTTAGCTTTAAACATCACAACAGGGGTTGGTACGAACTTATCGATGAAGCTACATTTGATGTTGTTACCCGCTAAAACTTCAGCAAACCACGTTGCGGCTTTATCGGATAGAAAACGACGGTCGTAACCAATAATGAAACCATTTTCAGTGACTGACTCTTTGATCATGATGTTAGCAAGGGCTTGAGCTACTAAGCGTACATTTGCTTGAGTAAACTCTTCACCAATGAAGGCACGCCATCCACCTGTTCCAAACTGAATCATGGAGGAACTCCTATTTCTCTCTCAAATAAAAAGAGGGAGGTGAATACACCTCCCTAACCGTTTTAGCCCATTACTACTGTAACAGTATTGGTTGTGCCTTCAGCTTGAGGAGCAATTGCGCCTTCGACTGTTTCACCGTTTAGCGTAATAGATTTAACGCCTTTACTTACCCCATTTGGGTTTTCAACTTTAATGTTGTAAGTCGCGCCACGCCATTCACGAGTCACTTCAAAACCAGGCCAGCTTGTTGGAATACAAGGATTAACAGTTAGACCTGCAAAGCCTGTTTGTACACCTAGAATAAAGTTAGTCACGGCAAAATATGCCCAACCAGATGTACCTGTTAACCATGGGTGGTTTGCACGACCGTGATCTTGGTGATCACGTCCCATGATGAACTGAACGTATGAGTAAGGTTCTGCAATACGTTTTTCAATGATGTCGTTTTGGTTGTATGGGTTAAGTGCATCGTAGAACTTCATTGCACGATCACCACGACCTAGTTTCGCTTCAGCCACCCATGCCCATGGGTTTGGATGCGAGAAGATTGCACCGTTTTCTTTCACGCCTTGATATACGCGCGTAACGAAACCGATATCATCATTAGGGGTTGCGAATGATGGTGCATTTAGGTGTAGACCGTATTCAGAGAATAGGTTTTCATCAACGGCATCCATTGCTTTCTCACCACGATCTTGTGATGCCATACCAGAAAGCACAGCTAGAGTATTTGACTCTAAGTGAATACGACCTTCAGTTTGTTGCGCTGTACCGATCTTGTCACCGTCTTTTGTTAGACCACGGATGTACCAGCCACCTTCGTCATCCCATAGGTGTTGTTCACACGCTTCACGTACGTTTGCTGCCATTTCAGTGTATTTAGCAACATCTGCGTCTTTACCTTGATGCTTAGCAAGCTCGATGAATTCTTGTAATGCCCAGAAGTGAAGGAATGACACCATTGCTGA
This sequence comes from Photobacterium sp. GB-1, assembly GCF_003026165.1. Taxonomy (NCBI): domain Bacteria; kingdom Pseudomonadati; phylum Pseudomonadota; class Gammaproteobacteria; order Vibrionales; family Vibrionaceae; genus Photobacterium; species Photobacterium sp. GB-1. The sequence goes on from NZ_PYOB01000008.1 coordinate 3,803, forward strand.
CTCACCGCCACCAAGGTTTAGACAGTCATTCCAGTCTGCACGAAGACCTTTACAGATACCGGTTCGGCCTACGTATTCTGCTGAGAAATCGAGTGCGGCTTTCATGTGATCATAAACAGATGCATCACCGCCATCAGCGTATGGGATCACTTCGTCAATGAAGCTCTCTTCACCTGTTTCTGTTACGTACTTACAGATTGTTGGTACTAGCCATAGGTGGTCATCAGAACAGGTATCTTCGATACCGTGGATCTTATCTGCATCACTTGGGGTTGGAACAACTGTTGGTGATTTTGATGGCTCAACATCAGCCATGTCTGGATCGAACCAATCTGGATCAAATAGGTGTAGGCCGTAACCCGCTTTTACTTGACCACGTAGTAAGTCAACAAGACGCTTACGAGTCATCTCTGGGTTTGAGTGAGGAACAGAGATTGCATCTTGTGCGGTATCACGGTAGCCAAGACCAGTACGACCGCCCACTTCGATAAATGATGCGAAGCGTGACCAAACCACACATGTTTCAGCTTGGTATAGAGTCCATGCGTTGATCATGGTATCTAGGCCTTCGTTCGGTGATGTCACCTTGAACTTGTTACAACGACTGTTCCAGTGTTCTTTAATTTCAGCAAATGCAGCATCGACGGCAGCGACATCTTGGTATTTTTGACGTAGGCGTTGACCTTCGTTTTTACCGACACCTAGGATGTAGCTAAAGCGTACTTCTTCACCCGGTTGGATAGTGAATTGCTTGTGTAGTGAGCCACAGTGGTTGTAACAGGTTTGTACGTGGTTAGAACAACGTCCTTTTTCAACCGCAATAGGGTTAGCTTCATCACGGTAAGCACCAATGAAAGTGTCACGTTGACCATCATAGCTATCAGGATCAAATGTAGAAGCTAGGTAGTAGAAACCTTCTTTCTCATTGGTGTTGTAGTAAAGATCATATTCAATCACGCCGTCTTCATAAGACGTACCTGCTGAGTACAGGCTCATCTGATGGTTTTGGTTATCAGATTGAATGTGGCTAAAAGAGAATTCAACAAATGAGAATGCACTGATAGTACGTACTTCATCTGTCGTATTTTTAATCACAACATCCCAAACCTCAGCATCTTCGCCTTTAGGTACGAATAATGTTTTGGTTGCTTCAATGCCGTTGTAATCACATTTGAACTTAGAGTAAGACAAACCGTGACGCACTTCGTAGGTTGCTTCATCTAGGCTTTTTGCTACTGGTTGCCATGAAATTGACCAGTAATCACCTGTCGCATCATCACGAAGGTATACGTAGTGTCCTGGGCGATCAAATGTCGCATTAGGACGGAATTTAGTTACGCGATTGTACTCTGGAGATTTGTAGAATGAGTAACCACCTGCGTTTTGTGAAATTACTGTACAGAATTTCTCTGTACCTAAGTAATTTGTCCATGGTGCTGGGACATCAGGACGAGTGATAACATATTCTCTGTTGTCGTTGTCAAAATAACCGTATTTCATTGCTTTTTAATCCTTAAAAAATTTCACTCTACTGTGCGTGGTTATTCACAGTGGCGGTAATTAATACCTGCCTTGTCCAGGTAGCTAAGTTGACCTTTTAAACGTGCTTTGAAGTCATCCCAGTTACGATATTTAGGGTCGCTCCAGCAAATCTCCGAGACTGCCAGTAAGCGGGGGTAAATCATATATTCAAATCGGCTTTGGTTATTTACTAATTCTGACCAAAGGGCGGTTTGAATGCCTAAAATGTGCTGCCGCTCAGAGTTTTCCTCGGCGAGATCACTGAGTGGGTAATAATTGTAAACTTTATCGATGGGTAACTTTCCAGCCCAATCAACACCTGCTTCATCTGCCGAGTAGCCTTGAGCTAAATCTAAGTACGTCGCTTGTGCTGGCTGCATCACAATGTCGTAGCCTTTTTGGATACATTCCAATCCAGCCTGTTCACTTTGCCATGAGAAGATGATGGTATTTTTACTGACCTTCTCACCATGGGTTGCTTCTTCCCAACCCATCATGCGCTTACCTTTACCTTCTAGTACTTCTTCGGCAAAACGTAATAGGTGCCCTTGCAGCTCTTTGGGATCGTGATAGTCATGCTCTGCCATGAATTTTTGGCAAGCAGGGCTATCTGTCCAAACACCGACAGGGACTTCATCTGCACCAATATGAACGAAAGGTGCAGGGAATAGATCGCATATTTCCGAAAGTACATTGCTAATAAAGCTGTAAGTGCCTTTTAGTGCAGGCGATAAGATGTTGTCGTTATAGTTTTGAATGCTGCGATAAACAGATTTATCATCTGGATCAATCAACAAATCAGGGAGTGATAAAATAGCAGCACGACAGTGGCCAGGGATATCTATTTCCGGAATGATCATGATCCCACGATCAGCGGCATACGCAATGACATCACGAATTTCTTGTTTTGAATAAAATCCACCATAGCGCTGAGCAATGTGGCTAAATTGTGGAGCGATCACTTCGTTTGGACCACGCCAAGCACCGATACGGGTGAGTTCAGGGTAGGCATCAATTTCAACGCGCCAGCCTTCGTCATCGGTTAAATGCCAATGAAACGTATTAAATTTGTAGCGTGCTAATTGATCGATAAGATGTTTTATACGCTCAACAGGGTGAAAGTGGCGACCACAATCGAGCATCATACCGCGATAACCAAAATGCGGTTTATCATTAATATCTACCATTGGGATCTGGTAGGTGCTATCAGCTTGATGCGATGGTTTACTTGGTATTAATTGAAGTAAACTTGAAGTTGCGTAGACAAAACCAGATGCTGAATTAGCTTGGATCCAGACGTTATCGTTTTCAACGAGTAAGCGATAGCCTTCATCTACAAGGTCTTTATTTACAGTATAATGAATGTTGCCTTGCTGATTAACCGGCACGTGTTCATTCAATAAGGTATTGAGTTCTGCTTGTAACCAATTTACTGCACCTTGCGCTAATGTGGGTGGTGTTGAAATGGCAGTATGTTGATTTATATGAAAAGAGCCCTGTAGTTGCGTTATCTTGCTAGGTTTAGGGATCAAAGCAATATCAGCCGCTTTAACGGGTAGCGGTGTGTTGTAGCGTTCAACAGCAGGTTGATCAAGATTGATAGTACTGATGTCGACTTTTAACGGCTTAATGTACTCAGCGGTTGATGCTAATGAGATAAATGCATCTAAAATACCGTCGTCATAAAGCGTAAATGGTGCAGTACCGACCGTGAACTCGGTATAAAAAAGACCATTTGCAGGTAAATTGTCCGTGGCTGTTAATGTACAGTAACTCCCCGTTTGGCTGATAGCGCCTTTGCTTAACGTCTCGGCTCTAACGAAACGATTAAACAAAAAATGTAATGACCAATTTTGTAGTGGAGTATCGGTTAAATTATGTAAGCTTAATGCAAAACGAGATTCGTTTTCTTTTTTATCGATTACAGTTAAATCAAGGCGGTAACTCATCATTCCCCCTTAAAGTTTATATAAATCGTGATTACTACGTGCCATAGCAATCGCGCCATCCATAGCATCACCTTGTGGTGTTGCTATACGTTGCTGCATAGGTGGTACTAACCATGCATGAATACGTTCTGCAATGCTGCCCATGAGGCAAATTTTGTCAGCGCCACGCACAACTAATGCATTCATCCACATTTCTATATCTCGCGCTGTTTGCGATAGCATATCTATCGCGAGTTTATCGCCTTGTGCTGCATGGGCAAAAATGCTCGGTGAAAATTGACCATAATCACAAGGGCGCGCTGCTTTTGACCACAATACGATATTGTCGATATCATGATTAAAATATGTGAGTACAGAGCGAGCAAGCGGTGTTTGTTCAACAATACCATCAACACTTAATAGTACTTGTTGAATTAAACGCAGACCCATAACAGCACCGCCGCCTTGATCTGAAATCGGGAATTCACGACCGCCAACCACATGCTGTTGACCATCTTTTAATAAGATCCCACAAGAGCCAGTACCAGCAATTAATATCGCGCCATCTTTACCTCCCCAAGCACCTAAACAAGCACCATACGCATCGGTATTTAATGTTATGGCACCGTAAGGATGAGGCTGTTTCATGAAGTTATACCAAGCCTCTTGTTGTTCAGCGCCTGCGAGTGCTAGGCCTACTGACATATAACGAAAATGGCTATTATTAAGATTTGCTTGGCTGGCCGCAGTTGCTATCGCATCATTGATCGATGCCATAGCAACGCTACTGCCTAATAGAATATTCGCACTACCCGTTTTTGCTTCACCTAAAGTATTACCATCGAGATCACAGATGCGTGCACGGCAAGATGTACCACCGCCGTCAACGCCCACTAAGTAACGAATATCAGCCATGACAACGCTCCTTAAATTGCATCGTAATTGCAAGTAAGTACCAGCCACCATGTGGGATCCATTGTTCACCCCAGCGCCAGTTTTGCAGCATATCGTCTTTTTGACCATTAGGGTTGAATGCGATGTCTTCTTCGTTTTCAAAGCCAGATGTGATGCCGTTACAAACACCGCCTTTGGCGTTACTGAATCCTAAGTGAGGTAAGTAATTTGGGTTATTATGACCATGACCATCTAACATACACATGTCATACGGGTTTAAACCAACTATCCAGTCAAGTGAGCGTTGACCAAATTGCATTAAGCCTTGACGTAATGTTGGGTCTTGAACATAGTTCTGTGCCATAAAAGCCATGGTTGCTAATGACGCGAGACGTGCATTTTCGCCTTGCCACCAGTAACCTGACTCATTGTTATGGGCAACAAAGAAAGCCGTTTTCTTTTCACCATCGACAGCTTTAGTGTATTGGCGAGGGTAGTGAAATGGGTTATTCACTTCTTTTGTAATCGCTAACTCAAAATTAAGCGCGTTACATAACACTTGTTCAATTGGCTTTTTGAAATTGGGATCCGTTTCTGCACTTAAATATTGCATCAGAGCAATGGCAGGAAGGCCTGCTTCAGCGGCATGGAAATAAGGACGTTCGCCGTTTTCAGTCGCAGACCAGAAATATTCAATATTCTCATCTGACATTTGACGCTTAGCCAAACGTGTAGCCCACTCACGCATTTCTACTAAATAGCGATCTTGGGAAGTACTACGGAATAACTCAACGGCGGCTAATAAGGCACAATACTCATCTATAATATTTTCCGTACTATCGTTTAAGTATTCAGTATTGTGTTGTTTTAAATGCCAATAGCCAAGTTCAGCCGCTTGAAGGTATCGCTCGGTCTCGATGCCAGTAAACGCTCCTAAGCGAGTGCTTGATTCTAGTTGAGCAATACGAGAAAGCGCTGCTAATGCTGCAATGGTAACTCCACCACCTTGACGGAAGCCTGCTTGATAATCGTCTGACTTGATGCCTTCTTGAGTTGAATAAGCACAAATGTCACGTTGTTGCGGGGATTTGCTCCATTTGTCGAATACCGTCATATAGAAATAGCCCTGCGCGTGTTGCATGCGCAGTAAGAAATCGGCACCGAAAGTGGCTTCTTCAAGTAAACGTACACGAGTAAAGTCTGCAATATCGTCTTGCTGATCTAACTCTTCATAGGCTTTTAGCATGTTCCACACAATCATTGGGGTTTGTTGTGGATTTAAAAAATTACTAAAAGATAAATGGCTTAGGTATTTACTTACATCACCTGATGCATCATACCAACCACCGTGAACGTCTACGGTTTGATCTGAATTGAGTACAGCTGCATTTTTATCAGCTTGATCGAAAATACCGCTGCAACGTTGAGATTTAAAGTAGTGCAGAACATCACTAAAGGTTTGTTGCATTAACACACCTTCAGCAATGGTAAAAACAGTTGATTCGCTGTTTGCGTAGCGAATACGGAACTCACCAAGTTGTTGGCAAGAAGAGAAATCAATAAGGTAAATATTACCGGTATGCCATTGTGCTATGTTGTCATAGGCATGTAATGGCAGCTGCATGATAGTGGTGTTCGTCTGGTTACAAACAAGTTCTGCAGTACCGGTTAAAGTCTGAGAGTTGGTTTGTAATAAAGCGTGTTTTACGTTGAAACGCTCATAGCCCAGATGGTTAGTTAACAGCTGCATGGATCCTCCTAGTGTCGCCAAATAAAGGTGGTTTCAGCATTGTGAAACCACCATTTAACAGCTAAGGCGACCAATAACGCAGATAAGTCGTTTTTAGTAACGAGCTATTATTAATTTTCGTATAAGTAACAACGTACAAAGTGATTGTCAGATAATTGAGTCACACCTGGAAGTTTTTCACGGCACTTATCGGTAACGTGAGTACAGCGACCTGCAAATGGGCAACCCGCGCTTTCTGGCGTCCATAGCGGGATCTCGCCTTTATTACCTTTTAGTTTTTCATGAATAGACTTACTTGGATCGGGAACTGCTGATACAAGTAATTGGGTATACGGGTGTTGTGGATCGTGAATGATCTCTTCCGTATCGCCCCATTCAACCATGTGACCAACGTACATAACCGCTAGATCTTCAGCAATGTAACGTGCTGTTGCGATATCGTGGGTGATGTACAGTAGTGCCATTTCACGTTCAAACTTCATTTCTTCCATCAGGTTTAGTACACCTGCACGAATAGAAACGTCGAGCATTGATGTTGGCTCATCAGCAAGTACGACTTCAGCACCCACCGCAATGTTACGCGCTAAGTTAACACGTTGACGTTGGCCGCCAGACAGCTGGTGGGGGAATTTCGCAGCTGTCTCCTTTGGTGGGATCAAGCCAACTTGTTCTAGTAGGTTGTAAACCGTTTCTTCTAGCTCTTTTTTATTGCCTGACTTCACTTTGTTGTGGATCAGTAACGGACGAGCAATATGGTGGAAAATAGTATGAGTAGGGTTTAAAGAACCGAATGGGTCTTGCCATACCATTTGCACACCTTGGCGGTAATTCATTAAGTCATCATGTTTAGTGATTGACTGGATATCACGACCAAAATATTCAATTGTGCCATCTGTTGGCGCGTACATTTTTGCAATCATTTTCGCAGTCGTTGATTTACCAGAACCTGATTCACCAACAACTGAAAGACCACGACTTTTGTACATTTTGAAAGACACGTCGTTGATTGCACGCATCTTTGATTTCTTTAATGAATTACTGTTAACGGAAAAATCTTTAATTAGATTTTTACCTTCAATAATTGGATTTCCGACAGGTTTGCTCATAATGCCTCCTAAATACTGCCTATTATTTTATTAACCACGTTTAGTGAATAGGTGGCAGTTTGATAAACGTCCTGGTTCAATTTGTGTCAGCTGGGTTGGTGTTTTAAAACAAGCATCGGTTGTTTTGCTACAACGTGCTTGGAAACGACAACCTTGTGGTACTTCTAGTAAGTTCAATGGGTTACCAGGAATACCTGTTAACTTTGTTTTTGGACCAGTTAGAGGAGGGAATGAGCTACCCAAGCCCTCAGTATATGGGTGGAACGGTGTTTCTAGAATTTGCTTAGAAGGGGCAACTTCAATTAATTCACCTGAATACATGATGCCGATACGGTCAGAGAACTCGACCATTAATGACAAGTCATGAGTGATGAATAGGATTGAGAAACCAAATTCTTCTTTTAATGCGTAAATCTTTTGTAGAATTTCACGTTGAACCACAACATCAAGTGCTGTTGTTGGTTCATCCATGATGATCATCTTAGGATTTAGCGCAAGAGCAATCGCGATAACCAAACGTTGACGCATACCACCAGAAAACTGGTGAGGGTAATCACGTAAACGGCTAGGGTGGATATCAACGATTTCTAATAGGCCTTCAGCACGGCGAACTGCTTGCTGACGAGACATATTAGTGTGGCGCATGATTACGTCACAAAATTGCTCTTCCATGGTTAATACAGGGTTCAAAGCGTTCATTGCACTTTGGAACACCATCGACATTTCGCTCCAACGGAAGGCTGACATTGCCATATCCGATTTCTTTAAAATGTCACCATGGCCTTCAAAAATTACTTCACCACCGGTAATGAATGCTGGCGGCTTATGCAGACGCATCAGTGAGAAGGCAACAGTGGATTTACCACAGCCTGATTCACCTGCAAGACCGAATATCTCACCTTTACCAATGTCAAAGCTGACATTATTTACTGCGCGAACATCACCGGCATCTGTAATGTAATCAACACACAAGTTACGAATTGAGATTTGTGGATTGGTCATTATTTATCTCCCCCTTGTAGGGCTGGCTGAGGAGCGTCCACAGCGTTTGCTTCTTTTTCTTCTTTTGCATTCTTAGCATTTTCTTTTGCTAAGTTTTTCCAGCGGCGCATGCCTTTGTGTGAACGTAACTGCGGGTTGGCAATTTCATCAACAGCAAAGTTAAGCATCGCAAGACCGATAGCAATCAGTGTTAGTGCAACACATGGTGCTAATAGCTCCCACCAAGCGCCAACTAACATTGAAGATGATGTTTGTACGTTGTACAGCATCACACCCCAGCTTACTGAGTTCGGGTCACCTAAGCCTAAGAATGACAGTGTTGCTTCAGTCATGATGGCAAGCATTACCGAGCCGATGAAGCTTGCACCAACGATTGAGATTAGGTTCGGTAGAATCTCAACAAAGATAATACGCCATGAGGATTCACCTAATACTTCTGCTGCTTTTACAAATTCCTTTTCACGCAGTGATAAGGTTTGCGCTCGGACAACACGTGCGCCCCATGCCCAGGAGGTCATGGCAATAACCACCGCAATGGTCATTGGACCTGTTTGACCAATAAAGGCTGCGATAACAAACAGTAAGGGGAGCTGCGGTAGAACTAACATTATATTCATCGCAGCGGTTAAGACTTCATCGACTTTACCGCCAAAATAACCTGCTGAAATACCAATGATGGTTGCTAGGAAACACACCATTAAACCTGCACCAAAACCTACCGCTAGTGAAGTACGCGCGCCATATACTAGCTGAGACCAGATATCACGACCCATACGAGATGTGCCTAGTAGGTGCTCTGCATCTTTGGACATTAATAGACGACGCTTGTTATCAGCTAAGTTTTCAGCGATCCAACCGTCTGGATTATCTTGTGCTGCTTTTACTACAAACGCAGGGTACTCATGAGGTTTTCCTGTTCGTTTGTCTGGTGAAAACTGTGTAATCAGCGGAGCAAAAATAGCCCCTAGAATAAAAATAGTGATGATGCTAAGGCCAAACATAGCCTTAGGGTTACCAGATAATAATTTAAATAAGGCTTTCATAATTATTTGCCTCCTTTACGTAGGCGAGGATCTAGCACAACGATCAGGATGTCGGCCATGAAGTTAAAGAACAGCATGAACATAGTCATAATAAGTAACTGACCTTGAAGAACTTGGTAATCACGTGAGTGGATAGCATTAAGCATTACGGTACCAAGACCTGGGTAGTTAAAGATGATTTCGACAATTAACTGACCACCAATCGCCATACCTAGTGCCATAGAAAGTGCTGTTACACTTGGTAGCATTGCGTTACGTGCTGCGTAGTTAAATACCACACGGTTTTCACTTAAGCCCTTACCTTTTGCCATTGTGATGTAATCTTCGTTTAGCAGGTTGATCATGTTATTACGCATATTGATCAAGAAACCGCCGATTTGAATGACTGTGGCACAGAATAGTGGTAGTGCTGCGTGGTAAAGCACGTCTTTGTAGAAAGCCCAGCTTGACCAGTCAGGAATAACGCCCGGCGTATATGCATTGCCTGTAGGGAACCAACGCAAGCCGATAGCAAAGGTGAACATCACAAGCATTGCAATTACAACCGGTGGAACTGCTTGAATAACCAACATACCTGGTGAAATGAATGCATCATAAGTACTGCCGCGTTTCCATGCCGCAAAAATACCTAGTACAGAGCCAATACAGAAAGAAAGCATTACAGCTGAGCCAGCTAAAAATAGTGACCAGCCTACAGCGCCACCTAACAGTTCATTAACTGATAGTGGATAAAATTTGATTGAGGTACCTAGGTTCCACGTAAACACGTTAGCTAGGTAAGAAAAGTATTGTTCATATATTGGACCATCAACAAAGCCTAGTAGCTTTTTCATGGCTTCAATACGCTCAGGGGTTACCTGCGCGGTTGCGTTTGCGAACATCATGGTAACAGGGTCACCAGGCATCGCACGCGGAAGAATAAAGTTTAGCGTTGCCGCGAAAATCAGCGCGATAAAATAAAACGATAAACGACGTAGAAAAAATCCCATAACTCACACCTTACACATCCAGCTTGCCTTCCTGAGCTGAATTCAGGACGTAAAACCCCCTGACGCAAGGCGCCATACCTTTTATAGAAGAAAGGATTGAGGGGAAGAGGCGGTGCACAAGGCGTGCACCGCAAATATTAAGCAGATATTATGCTTTTGGTTTTAGATCCAGTACTTGAAGTAGACGCTCAGGAACACCAGCCCATACCATTGGACGGCCTTGAGGGTTCTTCTCATTCCACCAACCAGTGAAGCGAGTTTCGTTGTATTGGAAGTTGTTTGCACCAGACATCACTGGAATCGTGATTTGATTTTCAGCGATGATTTTCTGGATGCTATGAGCAATCTTCAACTGCTCATCTTTGTTAGCTGTTTTGTAGAAGCTGTCTAATAGCGAGTCTAGCTCTGCATTCTTGAAGTAGTGCATTGCAAAACGAGGCATACCTTCACCAGATTGTAGGCGTGAGTTGTACGCGCTATCCCAGTATAGGTGTGGATCAGCACCGTGGAAGTAGTTTGTGTAAGCTACATCGTAAGTACCGTTTAGCATCGCTTCGTTGTAAACAGCGAAGTCAGGTGTACTTGCTTTCGCGTTAATTCCCGCTTCTTGAAGCTGCTCTACACCTAGCTGTACAGTGTTGTTGAAGTCAGTCCAACCGTTTGGAGACTGAACTGTAAGTTCGATCTTCTTACCTGTTGGTGTTTCTACGAAACCGTCGCCATCAGTATCTTTAAAGCCTGCTTTCGCTAGTAGCTCTTTAGCACCTTTCACATTGTATGTGTTAAATGCTTTGTACTTGTTGTGTACCGCTTCATCTGACCAAGTTTTGAAACCATCACCTAGGCCCGATGCGTAATCGTTCGGCATACCTGCACCGTAGAATGCGATGTCGATGATTGTTTGACGGTCGATAGCCATTGAGAACGCACGACGGAAATCAACATTGTTGATCGCTTCTTTGTTACCATCTTTTGGCGACTTGAAGTTCAACATGAATGACTGAGTGCCCGCAGCTGGGTACCAGTATTTGTGATTTGGGTTTGCCGCAGCGTAAGTGCTGTCGATGTCTGGAATGAACGATGAAGTCCAATCTAGCTCAGAGTTAATGATCTTTGTTAGCAACTGATCGTTGTTCGCGATCTGAGGAACACGTAGACAGTCAACTTCTAGGTTGTCGTTATCCCAGTAGTTAGGATTACGACATTGAACGTATAGCTGAGGAGTGAATGTATCAATCTCAGTAAACGGACCTGTACCTACTGGATTTTCGTTAGTGAAAGTTGTTGGGTTTTCAACTTTGCTCCAGATGTGCTTAGGCACTACTGGTACGAAAGAAATTTCGAAAGGAACGTTCGAGTTCGCTTCAGTTAGATCGAAGATAACCTTGTTACCGTCTTGCTTAACTGATTTAACCCACTTGTTGATACCACGTTGATCTAGTTCTGGATTCTTCTTAAGTAGGTCAAAAGAATAAACTACATCATCAGCAGAAAACGCTTTACCGTCAGACCACTTAACGCCATCACGGATTTCGAACGTTACTTGCATTAGGTCGTCAGACATGTAGTAGTCTTTCGCCAAACGCATTACTGGCTCGTTACCTTTCATTTGGTTGAAAACAACCAATGGCTCGTAAACGAATTCAGTCGTAGTACGAAGGTTTGTAGCTAGGAATGGGTTAAAGTTACGTACCATTGTAGGGTAAAAGTCTGGTACGACTGTTAGCTGGCTTTTCTCTGCTGCAGACGCTACTGGTGCTGTAAAAGCGGTTGCTGCTGCAACAACGGCAAGTGCTAACTTAGTTTTGTTAATATTGGCAAGCATAGCTGTTCCTTACTCTTTGCTCTGTTTCACTTAATGGAAATTAAAGTTTGCTCCATCATTGGAGCCCTTGAACTTACTTCATCGGAACTGAGTAACGCTGAACCGGTGAATGGCCTTGTAAGCTCTCAGTGCGTTAAATATTCGCTGTAATGGATAAATCGTCAATCAAGCTTCCCGTCAAAATTGTCAAAATAACCAATAACAACGTCAAAAACGTTAATTTTAGGTTTTGTTGTTACCGATGAGTAGATGTTAAATGTGTGTTACATCACATTTGTATCTATCGGTGGTGAAATGATGTTTTGAGTTTATCTGGTTTTAACTTGTTGTTTTTATTTACTTTTATTGTTTTCGTTTGTTTTTTTTATGTAATGTGTGTTTTTTGAGTCGTTATTTCCGTGTGTAAAATTTATCGTCAATGTTTGTTGTGATTCGCTTCTCATAAACAAAAACTAATTCCCTCTTCTATCATTATGGAGCTTAAATAGCTTAAATTGCTTTAAAAATAGCCAAAACATAGAGTGTGACTGATGTCATTTTTATGGTTTTTAATGTGATATTTTCTTGTTAAAAATAACAGTTTCATCTGGTGAATAAGAATAAGTTTTCGTAAGAAAGGCCACATCGTTATGCTGCTAGGTGAGGCTCTTCTGACGTGAATATTTACTTATGGATGTAATGCTAAAGAGATAATAAGAAGGATAGTTTCACGTTTGTATTTTACTGGCATAAAAAAGGCTCCCGTAAGAGCCTTGATATTTAGGATGTAATAAGACTTAATTAGCTGGTACTAATTGTATGGTGTAGTTTGTCTCGCATTGCCACTACATGTTGGCGCTCTACTGTTGTTTGAGTACAGCGCTCTAGAACGTAATCCATGGTGTTGAGCACTGTACGCCAACGTGGGGTCTTGGGTAACGTGTCGATATGTAGATATTTATCAAGAGTACGTGTTTGTAAGGTGCTGCGATCAAGATACACTCGCCACAATCCACTTTCCTCTGCTAATTCAAATTTGGTTTTCTTGGCGTCATTTTCCCATAATGAAAGCGTCATAGTCATCGACTCAACCATAAGTTGACGAATAATATCCCCTTTATTTTGTCCGCTACCATCCAGCTTATCAGCCAAGCGTGTGAATTCACCACCAAGCTCTCTGAGTTGCTGTAAGTTATTCTTGTCGCCGTTAAAAGCAAACTCTGACAACATATCAACGGCATTTTCTAGTAAGCCTATACGATGATCTGCCGAAGGACCTTGGTTATCAAAAACAAACATTTGTTTAAGTCCTGATTCTTCAGGAAGGTTAATAATGTCGGTTGATAATGTTTGGATCTCATCATTTATAACGAAGCTCAACTTGCCATTGTAATGGTGGCTGTCGTTAATACCTATCGGTAGCTCTGTGGCGATAATATCCGAAATAGTATGGCGCTCAAGTTGCTCTGGTGAGCGTTTAAATAACTTACCAGCGGCACTATTAACATAGCGAATACGACCTTCACTTTGTACACAGATAATTGCTTCACTGGTCGTGTCAAGAAGCCCTAGCAAGCGGCTTTGTGCTTCTATCAGGCTGATTTCTACTTGCTCTCGACGATAAATTTCTTGCTGTAAGCTTTGGTTCTTTTGCTTTTCATGTTCAGTCTTACTGGCTTGCAGGTAAGCTTGAATACGAGCAATTAACTCTTCTTTATTAAAAGGTTTAGTTAAGTAGTCATTAGCCCCACACTCAAAGCCTTTGATGCGGTCTTGAATTTGCCCTAATGCAGACAACATCATTATTGGTAATTCAAAAATCGAGTATTGCTTTCTTAATAGGGTGCAGACTTCGTAGCCACTCATCTCCGGCATCATAATATCGAGTAAGATCAGATCTGGACGTTGTTGTTGGACAATATCTAATGCCTGATGACCGCTCTCTGCTGTTTTTACTCGATAGCCAGCAAGTCGGAGAAAATTATTTAAAATCTGAAGGTTTACGGGTTCATCATCAACCACAAGAATAAGATCACCTTCAGGGTTTTCAGGTAAATTGGTGCTTTCACAACTTCTGGAATCTAATGCCGGTACTTGGAAGTGCTGAAGTATAGAGTCATTAGATATCGCATTGATCTGCTCATTGGTTGCAAGGTTTAAGGTAAAGCTAAAGGTAGTGCCAATCATAGGCTGACTACTTACATATAAGCGCCCGCCCATTAATTCAATAAGTTGACGACTAATTGATAAACCTAGACCTGCGCCTTGTCGGTAGTTGGTCGAATTTGAGTTTGCTTGAATGAGGGGCTCAAAAATATGCTCTAGCTGCTCACTTGGAATACCTTGACCCGTATCGACGACTTGTACACGTAATTGCTGTTCTAATACTGTGGCAGAGATAATGATCTTACCTTCAGATGTGTACTTAATCGCGTTACCGACAAGGTTATAAAGTACTTGTTCTAAACGTTGCTCATCGGCATCAACGAGTGGCAAATCTGCAGGAATTTGATTAATGATCCTTACCGGTTTGTTACCAAGCAAGTGACTAGAAAGCTCCAGTACTAATCTCACCGCGGCTGACAGATCAATCGCATGGCGATGGATATCTAAATCGCCATAACGCATTTTGTGATAATCCAGCAAATCATCGACAAGATTAGTTAAACGTTGTCCACTATTGATGATCATTTCTAACTGACGACGTTGAGAATCTTTTACGGGTCCATTCGCTCCAGCAAGTAAAGATTCTGCAATGCCCACCATGCCATGAAGTGGGGTGCGTAATTCATGAGATGTGGTTGCAAGGAATTCATCTTTAAGTTTATCTGCTGTCTGTAGCTCATTGTTTTTCTGCTTGATAATCTTAAGGCTTTGTTCTAATTCGTCATTTTGAGTTTTAATTAAACCTATTTTTTCGCGAATAGAGCGCTGCATACGTGAAAAGCTTATCGCCAGACGACCAATTTCATCACTACGTTCAGTGCCTTCGATGACTTGGTCTAAATCGCCACCAGAGGCTTTTTCTGCCGCCCAAGTTAACCGCAGTAAGGGGGCGGTAATTGAATTAGACAATAAGTGAGAGGCAAAGATCACCAAAATAATCGCGCTGATCATTGCCACACCAAATATTTTTTCTAATTCAGTAATACGAGCAAAGGCTTCTTTTTCTGGTAGTTCAACGACTAGTGCCCATTTATTGTTAAGGATATCGAGTGGTGAAAAGGCACTCAATACTGAAATGTTATCGTAGTTTTTAAAGCTACCCACGCCTGATTTGCCAGCCAGTGCTTCCCTGATACTTTCACTTTTTAACGTTGTGGGAACCCCTGTTTCTGCCGCGAAACGCAGTTTGTGATCTTGACCAATCAATAAAGTTTGAACGTAGTTCGCATTATTACCAAGGTCTTGAATAAGCTCAGAAATCGCTTTATTACTTAACTCCATAAAGACGTAACTGTGCAAATAGCCTTGCTGAATGATCGGGGCGGCGAACCATGCGGTTGTGTCGTCTGTGTTTGCAGATTGACTAAAATCGGTAAAAGTAACCGGTACTTGATCAGGTTTAGCCTGACTTTGTTTGGTTTTTGCAGTAATCGCTTCAAAGGTTTGTTTTAAAGCTGGCGATGCTAGGGCGTTGGTAAGTAAATTGACGCCAAACAACTGGTGATTGTGAACGGAGTAAACCACGTTGCCTGAACGATCAACTAACATGATATCTTTGAAGTCAGAGCGTTTTAAATACTCTTTATAAACAGCGTTGTAGCGCTTATACATCAAACGATAGCGCTCATGTCCTACATAAGTCGTTTTATTATGGGACTCATTTTTTTGGGTAAGGGTTTGCGAGAAATAATGAGCATGTCCTTGAGATGCAAGTTGCTGTGTTATGTCACCGAGTTGATGGTAAGCACCGACTAAGCCATAAAAACGACCGCCACTGTTATTCGATAATTCAGAGCGAGCGAAACTCTTCACCTCAGATTCTTTCGCTGCGAAAAAGCTATAAAGCTGCTTTTGCTTATTATCACGTAAAGAAGCTAAGTGATTGATACTTTGTTCAGCAAGATCTTTGGTATGAGAGTTTAGAAAATATAGGGCAGATAAAACCAAAGGTGTGATGCTAAGCACAATAAAGGCCAACATTAGCGTATGTTGGAGACGTTTAAATCGTTTGGTATTCTGCATTCCGGTGCCTGAATAAAATGATTATCGTTCGATTTGGATTGAGGAACAGTGACTAACGTTAAATTATAAAACGTTTTAAAAGTAACGTTTTTGACAATTTTTCCGTTCGTTAGAAATCACTAAGTCCATATATATTAATATAATACTGCTTATACTGACTTATTTGAAGTGATCAAGTACAGCGATAATGAAGCGTGTTGTAAAACACAGAATTAACGGTTTTGACGGAGTTTTGATTATAAAAAAGGGACAACAATGTCCCTCTTTAGATAAATGTTCCGTTAAAATAAATTAACGGTTATTTAGTTGCGGCGTAAATATTAAATTTATTTGTTTTTGCCGTAAGGTTGCACTCACCAAGGCTTGCTTCAATTAATGGCGGATATTGTAAGAAGCTGTTGGCGACAATGACGAGTTGACCGTTATGGCTAAGGTATTGCGGCGCATCATTGATAAATAGCTCAGTTGCGGCATAAAACGTTTTTAACCCAGCATGGAACGGTGGGTTGCTGATCAAGAACTGGTATGGGCCCGTTAATGTCTTATAGACATCGGTAGCGGTGAACTTACTCGCTTCAAGGTTATTGACCTTAAATGTTTCTTTTGCCGATTCAATGGCTAACGCACTGATATCACACAGCTCTAAATCAATAGTGGGGTATTTAGCTTTCATCACCGCGCCAATCACACCAGCACCACAGCCAAAATCTAATACTTTGCCGTGTAATTTAGGCAGATTGTTAAGCAGTAATTCTGAGCCTTTATCAAACTCACCATGGCTAAATACGCCAGGTAAAGAGCGAACAGTAAGTTGTACGCCTGCAATATCGATAGGATAACTACGGAACCAATCTGATAAATTAAAGGCTTTTGGCGTGTTATCACAACGTCCCCAGTAAAAACTGCAGCGACGTGCCGAATCATATTTGTTCAGTGGGCCATATTCTGCAAAGAGCTTTTCTGCACTACGAACCCCTGAGCGGTTTTCACCAACGATACAAATTTCAACGCCAGTACCGAACTTATTCAGTAGCATGGTTAACAAGTAATCAGCTTCTGCTTTTGCTTTAGGCCAGTAAAGCAGGATCATATCGATATCTAATGCTTCTGTTAATTCAACACCGAAGTAACTACTTACATTATTAAAACGTTTGATATCTGAGTAGAAGCCATAGTTTGTGGTAAATACCGATACCGTTTGAGCGGTTTGAGATAGCTCTGATGCGAAGGTATCACTTAATTCGCCAGCGATAAGGACTTTACGGTTTTCAAAAAACTCAGATTGACGAGCAACAACCTGGCTCGCGGCGCAATAAGACATGTAACTGGCCTCAATGTAGACATCATAAATTTGGGAGCGAATTGTTCCATAATTATGTGCCGTTGAAAAGAAATCAGCAGTAGAGAGGAAGATTGAATAGAAGAAAAATGCCGCCCTAGAATAGAGGCGGCATTGTAATGATAGGTTAGTGAGAATCTTGTTGTTCTAAGAAGTCTTTAAATTCAACTTCATACATTTTAAATAACACGAGTGTTACACCAAAAATGATGGGACCGTAAATCATACCGATCAAACCAAATAATTGGATACCCCCAATGATTGAGAAGAAGATCAGTAGGGTATTCATGCTTGAACTGCCTTGCATCAGCAATGGACGGACAACGTTATCGATTGAACCTACGACAAGCACTCCCCAGCCCGCTAAGAATAATGCCCATTCCCATTGACCGACTAACAGTAAGTATAGAGATGCAGGTAGCCAGATAAGTGCGGTACCTACGACAGGGATTAATGAAGCAAAAGCCATCATTGAGCCCCAGAACAGCCCTGGGAATCCGCATAGCCACATTGCAAAACCACCGGCTAAGCCTTGCGCGACAGCGGTTAGGAATGATCCAAGTACGGCAGATTTTGCGACTTGTTCAACTTCTTCCATAATTGCATCTTCTTGACTGCGAGACAGTGGGATCACATGGCGGATCGCGGCAATCATCTTGTCGTTATCACGTAGCAGGAAGAATAGGACAAATAGCATCATCATAAAGTTTACTAATATGCTAGTGGCGTCTCCAAGAATACGTGCACTAATGTTGATTGCTTGAGAGCCGACTTGAGATGCTGTGGTTGCAATTTTCTGAATGATGACCTGAGGATCAAAATCATGGAACGGTGAGTATTTATCTATATAGAACAGTACTTTTTGAGCGTAAGGGTGAGCAAATAGTTCTTTCGGACCGCCGGATGTGATCCATTGATAACTTTCTTTAGAAACGGTTGTACCTTGATGAACAATGGATGAAAACACCACAAGCAACGGGATCACAATAATGACGGTAAGCACAAAGCAAGATAACATTGCAGCAGTATTTGCACGGGTTGGCATTAACGCTAATAAACGTTTATGTAGTGGTGCAAAGAGTAATGAAATAATAAAGGCCAGAACAATCGGCCCTAAATAAGGTTCAATGAGTTTGTAACTGGCAAATGCAGCAACAAATAAAGCAATAATAAGGAGCCAATGGCGTGGCTCGATTTTAAATGGCTGTGGCACTGTATGTTTCCTTTAATTAATAAGCGTCTTCATTACTGCTGTTATTGATAAAGATTATCATTATAATCATTGTCGCTATAACTTATCGATTATACCCTTTATCGCGGAGATGGCTTATGGGATGTTGTAATTGTGGCTGTGATGACAAAAAAAAGCGCAGACCACCGATTGCACTAATTATTTTAGTCATCATGGTACTGCTTGCGTTATATTTTTGGCAATAACCTTAGCCTTGAGCGGTGGCTATAGTTAAATACAATTTCTGTGTTTTAGATACTAAAATAATGTCATAAAAAAAGGTCACTCATTGTGACCTTTTTTATTTTTATTTATTTCAGCTTTCTGAATTATTCAGGGCTGTTTTCATGAGCAAGCGTTGCAAAAGCAAAATCAGCCGCTTCAAGTGTTGCATCAATGATTTGATCTGTGTGTGCTAGTGAGGTGAAGCATGCTTCATATGCAGACGGTGCAAGATATACCCCTTTTTCTAGCATTAAATTAAAGAAACGCTTGAAACGCTCGACATCGCACTTGGTTACATCTTCGTAGCACGTTACAGTTTCTTGCTCAGTAAAGAAGAAGCCAAACATCGCACCTACTTGATTAATGGCCAGTGGAACACCATGCTTATCTGCTAATGCTTTAAAGCCATCAGCAAGACGTTTAGTGGTATGAGCAAGGCGTTTTTCATTACCGTCTTCAGTTAACACGCTTAAACAGGCATGGCCTGCTGCCATTGCAACAGGGTTGCCTGATAGCGTACCCGCTTGGTAGACAGGACCTGTTGGTGCAACAAATTCCATCACTTCACGACGGCCACCGAATGCGCCGACTGGCATACCGCCGCCGATGATTTTACCTAGTGTTGTAAGGTCTGGTTTAATGTTGTAATAGCCTTGAGCACCACCTTCTGATACGCGGAAGCCTGTCATTACTTCATCTAGAATTAATAGCGCGCCAAATTCATCACAGATGTCGCGTAGCCCTTCAAGGAAGCCAGGTACAGGTGGAATGCAGTTCATGTTACCCGCAACAGGCTCAACGATAATACAAGCAATCTCTTCTGGGTGAGCTGCAAACGCTTCACGGACAGAATCTAGATCGTTATAGGTTGCTGTTAGAGTATGTTTTGCAAAATCTGCAGGTACACCTGGTGAGCTTGGTTGACCTAGGGTTAATGCGCCAGAGCCTGCTTTAACGAGTAGACAATCGGCGTGACCGTGGTAACAACCTTCAAATTTTAAGATCTTATCGCGACCAGTAAACCCGCGTGCCAGACGAATAGCGCTCATGGTTGCTTCAGTACCTGAGCTTACCATGCGTACCATTTCCATCGATGGTACTAGTTTTGATACCAGATCAGCCATGGTGATTTCCATTGCCGTTGGCGCACCAAAACTTAAACCTTGTTGCGCTGCATCGATCACCGCATCACGAATCGCTGCATGGTTATGGCCTAAGATCATTGGACCCCAAGAGCCAACGAAATCGATGTATGCATTACCATCAGCATCAAAAATATAAGCGCCATCGGCACGCTCAATAAAGATTGGTGTGCCACCAACACCAGCGAACGCTCTCACTGGAGAGTTAACACCACCTGGAATTTTTTGTTTTGCTTTGGCAAATAAATCAGCCGATTTGCTCGTTTTGCTCATTATGAGGTCCTATATAAAATAATCAGGCGTAGATCCAATCCAGATCGTTTTCTGTCCTAGAGATTGTAGGCCAGAGAAGTGTGTAGATTGTTATTAGTCCATTGTACCTAAAAGGATGCAATTTAGGGAGGGCGATTTATGGTGGTTATTTGCGTGTATTGAACAATTAATTACAGCAATACTGCAGTATAAGTCACAGTTGCAAAGCTATTTTTCAACATTAGCAGTATAATAAACGCCCATCTTAGATTACTCTTCTAAAATCAATAGTTTCATTTATCCTCCCTGCATCCTATATGCAATCTTTTGACAATACGGCCGAAAAATGACTGATAAAACGCACGGGATCCACATGCCTCCTCATCTTCAACCTCGCGTTTTTGTAAGGCAACTGCTTACTCGTGATAAAACGCCAGTCTCTGTTCTATTTTTATCAGCTCTTGTCGGCATTTTAGCGGGCTTAGTCGGAACCTTGTTTGAAATTGGTGTCAACTGGGTAACGGATCAGCGTACAGAGTGGTTACGTGATGAAATAACCAGTGTACTTCCTTTGTGGCTCGCAGCATTTATTGTCAGTGCTTTTCTTGCCTTTGTTGGTTATTACCTTGTTAGTCGTTTTGCCCCTGAAGCTGGTGGTTCTGGTATTCCTGAAATTGAAGGTGCGATGGAAGAAATGCGTCCTGTTCGCTGGTGGCGCGTGATCCCAGTTAAATTTTTCGGTGGTTTAGGTGCGTTAGGCTCGGGTATGGTACTGGGTCGTGAAGGTCCTACGGTACAAATGGGCGGTAATATTGGACGAATGATCTCTGATATTTTCCGTTTAAAAGATAAAGAAGGTCGACACTCTTTACTTGCAGCAGGTGCCGCTGGTGGTTTAGCAGCAGCATTTAATGCCCCGATGGCGGGGATCATGTTTGTACTTGAAGAGATGCGTCCGCAGTTTCGTTACAGTTTAATTTCGGTGAAATGCGTAATGATCTCTGCGGTGATGTCAAATATCGTATTTCGTCTTTTACGTGGCCAAGAAGCGGTTATATCTATGCCGCAATATGATGCTCCTGCACTGAAATCATTATGGTTATTCTTAGTGTTAGGGATGCTATTTGGTGGTTTCGGTGTCCTATTTAATCGGATGATTATTTTTGCGTTAGATAGTTTTGTTAAAATTCACCGTAATGAGCGTAAGCGTTACCTTATCACTGGTGCTTTAATTGGTGGCTGCTTCGGTTTACTTCTATTGTATTTCCCAGAATTAACCGGTGGCGGTATTTTCCTTATCCCTCACGCGACTAACGGTGATTACGGCCTTGGTATGTTAATGCTGTTGTTCTTTGCTCGTATTGCAACAACATTACTGTGTTTTGGCTCCGGTGCACCGGGCGGTATTTTTGCCCCAATGTTGGCGTTAGGGACATTGTTTGGCACTTTCTATGGCATGATCACACAAGGCATTTATCCTGATTTAGGCATTGATCCAGGACTATTTGCAATCGCTGGTATGGGGGCGCTTTTTGCTGCAACGGTGCGCGCACCAATTACGGGGATTTTGCTGGTTATTGAAATGACCAACAACTATCACCTTATTTTACCATTGATTGTTACCACTCTCGGTGCGACTATGCTTGCTCAGATGTTAGGCGGACAACCGATTTATTCGCAGTTGCTACACCGAACAATTAAAAAAGAGCGTTTACGCCATGATTCTCCAACAAGTGAGCCTAATACTTGAACAACATAGTCAGGTATTGGATAATCAGCGTAATTAACGGAAGTGTGTGAGAGGTTTTGTAATGAGCGATGCTAATTTGCCGCTAACTTTTTCTGATGTTGCAGCGAATAAAGTAAAAACACTGATCGCTGAAGAAGAAAACCCGAATCTAAAGCTACGTGTTTACATCACTGGTGGTGGTTGTAGTGGCTTTCAATATGGTTTTACTTTTGATGAAAAAGTAAATGATGGTGATATGACCATTGAAAATGGCGGTGTAACGCTAGTGGTTGATCCTATGAGTCTCCAGTACCTAATGGGTGGTACAGTTGACTACACTGAAGGTCTAGAAGGTTCGCGTTTCTTTGTTAACAACCCAAATGCAACAACGACTTGTGGTTGTGGCGCATCATTTAGTGTTTAAAATGTTAACTCGATAATCATTGAGTTAAATAAAAGCCGACAAATATTGATTGTCGGCTTTTTTGTATATAAACAATGGCTTAGTTTAATAATATGTCATTATTAACGACCAGTTTGCCCAATTGCTGAATATGATCAAGTTGTTGTTTAGCTTGCTTTTTAAACGTTACTTGCTCGTTGCCTGATAATGAATTGGCTTGCGGTAAATCTACCGTACGAGGGTTTTTATGCTGACCATTAACCAAGAATTCATAGTGTAGGTGTGGGCCTGTGACGCGACCAGTACCGCCTAAAGTACCGACAGTATCTCCCTGTTTTACTCGTTGCCCTTTTTTGACCATACGCTTAGTTAAATGCAGGTATTTGGTGACATATTTAGCGCTATGTTTGATAAAAACGTAGTTACCATTGTATTTGTTATACGCTGATTCTAATACAACCCCATCACCTGCCGCCCAAATAGGTGTGCCAACAGGAGCAACATAATCAGTGCCTCGGTGCGGCTTTACTTTTCCTGTAACGGGGTGGAGACGACGCGGATTAAAATTTGAACTTACATAGCGGAAGTTGACAGGAGAGCGCAAGAACGCTTTACGCATGGCTAGCCCGTCTTTATCGTAATATTTACCGTCGTTATTGCGAACTGCGGTAAAAGTTTGCCCCATATTGGTAAAGGTTGCGGCTAAAATCTCACCGCGATCGACTGGATAACCATCTAAATAGTGCTGTTCAAATAACACTTCAAATTTATCACCCGCTCTAATATCGAGAGCAAAATCAATATCCCAACCAAATAGCGCGGCAATTTCCATGATCTGATTGGCCGTTAATCCTGCTTTATCTGCGGCACTCCAAAAACTGGTTTTAATGGTGGCATGAGAGAAATTGATATGCGTTTCAATTTCCTTTTTATCCATCTCACTGCTAAAGGTGCTGCCATCGTGGCGCACAATCAAGGTTTCTAAATGATTACGAGGTTGGCGAAGCTCAACTAATTTTCCTTCTTTATTAAAGCCAAATTGAAGGATATTACCTGGACGAAGTCTTTCCAATTGTTTGGTATTGGCATCGGTATTGATAAGGGAATGTAGTATTTTTCCATCTAAGCCGATGTTATCAAAAGCGATAGCTAAACTTTCACCACTTTCAATAACGTGCTTTTTCCATATAAGCTCATCTGTTTTATCTTTACCTGAAAGAGGTGTCGCTGAAGCGGTTGCAATATCAATAGGGTAAGGTTTGCCAATTTTAAATTTACGCTCAACATGAGAAGCGGTTTCTTGCTGGGAACTCGGTATCATTGCAAGCCCCAGCATAGCTATGCTGATCAATATGATAAAAAAGAGGTTCTTCCGTGGAAATCGAGGTGATGAAGTTCCTTTCATACTAAATTTTTCACATATATTCCGAAAAAATAAACGGCCTTCAGTCTAACTGGTTTCAAAAAAGCCTGCTATTCAAGTAAGATAGTCGGCTTATTATTTTTGCCAATTTTGTGGGAGCGAACAAGAATGGCCAGCATTGAACAAGCACTTATTGAGATAAAACGTGGGGTTGAAGAACTTATCCCAGAAGCAGAGCTAATAGCAAAGCTAAAAGAAAACCGTCCATTACGTATAAAATTAGGTGCCGATCCTACGGCACCAGACATCCATCTTGGACACACGGTTATTCTTAATAAGTTGCGTACTTTTCAGGAATTAGGCCATGAAGTCACTTTCTTGATTGGTGATTTTACTGGTATGGTCGGCGATCCTACCGGTAAGAACACGACACGTCCGCCACTAACGCGTGAAGATGTATTACGCAATGCGGAAACATATAAAGAGCAGGTATTTAAGATCCTTGATCCTGCCAAAACCACGATTGCGTTTAACTCGACATGGTTATCAGAGTTAGGTGCAGAAGGAATGATCCGTTTAGCGTCTAATCAAACCGTTGCTCGTATGCTAGAGCGTGACGATTTTAAAAAGCGTTACGGCGAGAATCGTCCAATCGCGATCCATGAATTTATGTATCCATTACTTCAAGGTTACGATTCAGTCGCAATGGAAACAGATGTAGAACTAGGCGGTACTGATCAGAAGTTCAACTTGCTAATGGGTCGTGAGTTACAAAAATCGCACGGTCAAAAACCACAGGTTGTACTGACGATGCCATTGCTGGTGGGTTTAGATGGCGTGAAGAAAATGTCTAAATCTGCGCACAACTACATTGGTGTTGCCGATGCGCCAAGCGATATGTTTGGTAAGATCATGTCTATTTCTGACGATCTGATGTGGAGCTACTTTGAATTGCTTTCATTCCGTCCAATGGATGAAATTGCTCAGTTTAAAGCCGATGTTGATGCCGGTAAAAACCCACGTGATGTGAAGTTCTTACTAGCAAAAGAGATCATTGCACGTTTCCATTCAGAAGAAGCGGCAGAAGCGGCATTGCAAGAATTCATCAGTCGTTTCCAAAAAGGTAACCTACCTGATGAAATGCCTGAGTTTGAATTCGAAGCCGGTCTTCCTATTGCGAATTTATTAAAAGAAGCAGCACTGGTTAACTCAACGTCTGATGCAATGCGTATGATCCGTCAAGGCGCTGTGAAGCAAGATGGTGAGAAAGTAGAAGACACGAAACTGGTACTGGCTGCTGGCAATTATGTTTTCCAAGTCGGTAAACGTAAATTTGCTCGTGTGATGATTAAATAATCACATTGCTCTCGCAGCGTTATTCAAATATGAAAGGATGCATTTGCGTCCTTTTTTTATATCTGTCAAATAGTCTTAATTAATAATAACTTGGCTTTAAATCTTAATGTTTAATGGTTTATGAAAGCTTACTTTCTAGCTTTGATCATTATGCCGACGAAGAGAGACAAGCTACTATAAAAGATTACTCTTCATTTTTATATCGACTGGCTATGGAATCGATTCAACATATTATTACTGATCTCACCCCGCTACTGCAGCAATACGGGTACTATATTTTAGCATTGGCAATTGCTGTTGAAGGTATGGGGATCCCAGCGCCTGGTCAGTCGTTATTGATCGTCGCGAGTTTATTGGCATCGTCAGGTAAAATGTCGTTACCTATGGTGCTATCCGTTGCTTGGGCAAGTAGCTTTATTGGTAACAGTATTGGCTACTTTATTGGACGCCAATTTGGTCATATCTTAACGAAGAAAGAATGGATTAAACCGCGAACGCTGACCAAGTTACATCAGTTTATTGACCGCTATGGCATGCTAGGGCTTGTGATCAGTCGTTTTGTTGAAGGCATTAAACAGTTCATGTGCATTGGCTGTGGTATTGCGCAAATGCCAGTGCAACTTTTCTTATTAGGTAACTTCTTAGCGGTCACGATCTGGCTATTGGTATTTGGCGTGGCTCCTGCTTATTTACATGACGAATTAGGGCCTATTTTAGCCTTCTATCATAAATATCAGATGCAATGTTGGTCTGTCGTCGTTGTACTTGCTTGTATACTTGGATGGTGGCTTATCCGTCGATTCAAACGCCGTAAAACCTCGATTGAAGAATAAGATAACCTTGTTTGTTTCGGATTAAAAAACCGCCAGTGTTGGCGGTTTTTTTGTTAATTACGCAGTGCAAAAATAGGCAGAGACAGATTCCACTTAATGGCTGCGAGTCTTATGGTGAGTGTGGTAAAGATACCGATCACTGCAGCAACAGAAGGCAGTACACCTAAAGATAAGCCTATGGTGTGTACCATACCGCCTAGAATACAGGCTGTTGCATAAACCTCTGTACGTAATACCATTGGGATCTCACGTCCGAGTACATCTCGGATCACGCCGCCGCCACAGCCTGTTATCACACCCATGATCACAGCGACCATTGGCGATGCGCCATAACGTAATGATTTTTCGACACCGATAGCCACAAAGACTGCTAATCCAATCGCATCAGCGACAGGAAGAAAATACCATGGCATCCGTTTAGGGCGTTGAGTTGCGAGCATCGTGATAATACAGGTAATAAAAATCACCCATAAGTAATTGGTATCTTTGATCCAAAACACAGGGGTAGCACCTAATGCCATATCACGAATAGTGCCGCCACCAATAGCTGTTACGCTAGCTAGCACGACAACGCCAAAAGGATCCATGCGTAATCGTCCTGCCATGAGTACTCCCGAGGCTGCAAAGATTGCAGTACCAAACATATCGAGAATATAGATGAGCATGTTTATCCCTATTTAATAGAAAAGGGGGAAAGTAGGCAGGCGATTGTACTGCCTAAATGGCTAGGTACAACTATAAAATCCATCTTTAGTGAGGTTATTCACAGCAAAGGTGAGGCTTTTCTTTCATTATCCAGTAGTTGACACACTTGCTTTACGGCTTTAAGAGTGCGAAGCGTGGGGCGGTTTAACCAATCGCTATTGAGTTGATAAAGCTGATGATTATCAACCGCAGGGAGTTTACCTTGCCACTTTAACCATGGGCTATTTTCTTTTGACGTTGCATGACGTGAACCGAAAATGACGCTGGGTTGGCGAACAACAACTTGCTCTTGATTGACTTGTGGGTATGCCGCGGTGCTGGTGGCAAAAATATTTTCTCCACCGCAAATATCAAAGACAGGACTCGGCCAGTTGCCATCTGAAATCGTCAACATAGGGCTATCACTTAATTGATAAAAGTAACGTACTGGAGGCGCGTGTTGATAGCGTGCTTTAATTTTGGCGAGTTGTGTTCTAAATGTTGCAGCTGCATTAATCGATTGACTTGGATCATCAGCAAATTTACCTAGTTTGATAATCGTATCTGCAATATCGGTTAATTGCGTTGGATTTGAATAAAAGATATTAATCCCAAGTTGTTGTAAGCGAGCCATTTCACGACTAGGGTTCCCTCCTTTCCACGCCAAAATTAAATCAGGCTTTAAAGTAAGAATTCGTTCCATTTTAATGCCGCGATAATTGGCAACACGTTCTAATTTTTTCGCCTGATCTGGGTAGTCACTGTAATCACTGGCGGCAATTAGTTTATCCCCCAAGCCCGCACTATAAGCCAGCTCTGTCATGTGTGGCGATAAGCTAATAATGCGTTGAACAGACTGTGATTGTTCTGCAAAGGTTGAGGTGAATGGGAATAGAACCGCAATGAGAAGTAGGAAGCGCATTAAGCTAGTCCGTGAAAAGTAATCAGTAAGCCGCTTTCGATAATGATCCAACACCATAAACGACTTGTCATTAATTGCTGAATTTGTGCAAGGTGTAACGATGCGGGGGCAATTTTCCCTCCGATACGCGGTCGTTCCATTTTCACTTGGTTGTACATCGCGGGGCCGCCAAGGGATAAAGACAGTTTGTGTCCGGTTGCGGCTAATAACCAACCCGGCCCTGGTAGCGGCCAATTTTCACCTTGCTGCATTAAACCATGAAAAGCATTTTTGGCATTTTGGCCAAGGGTAATTAATAGCGCAAACAGGCGAAGCGGCACAATATCTAAAATAAGTGCGATGCGAATCGCGGGCAAACCAAAAAAGCGGAACTGTTCACGGCTTGGTGACCAAGATCGCGCAAGGCTAATCGCTAAACGATACATAATCGCCGCAATACCACCACCAATGGCATACCAGAATAAGACGCCAATGACATTACGGCCGTAACCAAGTAATAGGGTTTCAGCACCCGCTTTACCTAGTCCAAGTAATGATAAATTTTCAGTATTACGATTAACGTGATCGGCTAATAACTCACGGCATCTGCCTTTGTGTTCAAGGTTATAGGCTTGGTTAAATTGTTTGCCTAATTTAGCCGATGTTTGCCAGTCTATTGCCATCCACAATAGGGTCATTTGGAAAATCGTTTGATACCAAACCAGTTGGCTAAAAGCGAACAATAAGATCAGTACCGTGCCTGACATTAAAAACCAAGCAAGTGAGCCTGCGAGAATACGTTGAGAGGGATTTTCTTTCGGGTGATTAACACGCTCTGCAATGAGCAGTGCGAGACGTTGCCAAATAACAATGGGGTGAAGCGGGTAAGGAATGGGTAAAACCCAATGCAATAATAACGCTCCCCACAAAGCGAGTAGGGAGCTATTAGTTGTGAGTAACGCAACAAGTGATTCCATCATCCGTGACAGCTATTCTCGTTTTAGGCTAGATGCGAAGCAAGGCCACTTAAATTAGTTACTACAATGAGGTTACTTAAGTAACTCAACCATTTTCTCAACCATGATTGATGAGCTTTTTGCTGCAAGTGGCAGGAACTCATCAAAGCTCATTGGCGATTCTTTATCTGCAACATCAGAAATGGCACGAACCACAACAAAGGGGACTTTGAATTGGTGACAAGCTTGAGCAATAGCCGCAGCTTCCATTTCAACAGCAACGACTGATGGGAAGTGAGTGCGAATGAAGTTTTGTTTTTCAGCGCTACATACAAATGCATCGCCAGTACAGATCAGACCGCGAACAGCGTGTGGCTTTTTAGGTAAAGCAGATAGTGCTTGCTCTGCTACATCCATCAGTTTTTCGTCAGAGAGGAAAGCGGCTGGCTGCTGTGCCATTTGACCGATCTCATAACCAAATGCTGTCACGTCTGCGTCGTGGTAGCGAACTTCCGTTGAGATCACAACATCACCAACATTAAGGCTTGATTCAAAACCGCCAGCAGAGCCTGTATTGATCACAACATCAGGTTGGAACGTTTCAAGTAATACGGCTGTGCCTACTGCTGCTGCAACTTTACCAATACCAGATTGTAACAAGACAACATCCGCACCATTTAGCGTACCTGTGTAGAGAGTACAACCTGCTTTGTTGTGTGTTTCGCAGTTTTCTAGTTGTGCTTTTAGGATCGCAACTTCTTGCTCCATTGCGCCAATAATGCCGATTTTCATTGATTCGTTCTCTTGTTGTTCAAGCGGTGCACCGAGGGTGCTGTTGTGTTGATTAGTGTACCATGAGCGATAGAATTTATACCAAAAGTTATCGAGCGCTAATTTTTGAACAATAAAAAAAAGCGGAAGGTTGCCCATCCGCTTTAGTTTGTTTAATTAACGTATTTAGACGTTGAGATAATCCAGTATGCCATCAGCGGCTTTACGGCCTTCATCAATGGCGGTTACCACTAAATCTGAACCACGAACCGCATCACCACCGGCAAAGATTTTCGGGTTTGTGGTTTGATAGGCAAAGTGTGCATCGAATGAGGTTTTGATCCGTCCCCATTGATCCAGTTCAACATCATATGGTGTCAGCCATGGCATCGCATGAGGTTGGAAACCAAACGCCATGATCACAGCATCGGCACCTAATACGTGCTCACTACCTGAGACTGGCTCAGGGCGACGACGTCCAGCGCTGTCTGGTTCACCTAGCGCTGTTTTCACAACTTTAACGCCAGTTACTTTGCCTGAATCATCCACTTCAATACCTAATGGCTGAAGGTTAAACATAAAGTTTACGCCTTCCTCGCGGGCATTTTTCACCTCACGTTTTGAACCCGGCATATTGGCTTCATCACGACGATAAGCACACACCACATCTTTTGCACCTTGGCGGATAGAAGTACGGACACAGTCCATCGCGGTATCACCACCACCGAGTACGACCACGCGTTGATCTTTCATATCTAAGAATGTCGATGGACTTTCTAGTTCCATTACCTTATAGGTATTAGAAATCAAAAATGGCAATGCGTCATAGACGCCTGTTGCGTCTTCATTTTCCAATCCTGCACGCATGTTTTTATACGTGCCGACACCTAAGAACACCGCATCGTAGTCAGCCAGTAGCGATTCCATCGTGACGTCTTTACCGATTTCAGTATTGAGCTGAAACTCAACCCCCATTTCAGTAAAGATTTTACGACGGTTAACCATTACATCTTTTTCAAGCTTGAATGATGGGATACCAAAGGTCAGCAAGCCACCAATTTCAGGGTAGCGGTCAAATACCACGGGTTTTACGCCGTTACGCACAAGAATATCAGCACAAGATAATCCGGCAGGGCCTGCACCGATGATCGCAACTTTTTTATCTGTCCACTCGACCCCTGACATGTCAGGTTTCCAGCCCATCTCAAAGGCTTTATCGGTAATGTATTTTTCAACATTACCAATTGTCACCGCACCAAAGTCTTCGTTTAAGGTACAAGAACCTTCACATAGCCTGTCTTGAGGACAAACACGGCCACATACTTCCGGTAAGGTGTTGGTTTGGTGAGATAGCTCAACCGCTTCAATAATACGTCCCTCATTAGCCAGTTTTAGCCATTGAGGAATGTAGTTATGAACAGGACATTTCCATTCACAGTAAGGGTTACCACAATCTAAACAACGATCCGCCTGCGCACCTGCCTGCTGTTTGGTAAACGGTTCGTAGATTTCAACGAACTCAATTTTACGTACATTTAGCGGTTTCTTTGGTGGGTCGATACGTTCGACGTCAATAAATTGGTAAACATTCTGGCTCATTCGGTTTCCCTCCCTTATTGCGCCTGAAGACGTAGTTCAGAAGCTGAACGACTTTGGTGACCCAGCAGGGTATTAATGTCTGCTGACTTCGGCTTCGCAAGATAGAATTTCGGGATCCATTGATCAAAGTTCGCCAAAATTTCTTGTGCTCGACTTGAACCTGTTTCTTGTAGGTGACGGTCGATTAAACCACGTAAATGTTCTTGGTGGATTTGTAGCTCATCAAGAGGTAATGCTTCAACTAGTTCAGGGTTCACGCGTCCTGCGAAATCGCCATCTTCATCAAGAATATAAGCAAAACCGCCCGTCATACCTGCGCCAAAGTTAACGCCTGTTTTACCTAAAATAGCTACGATACCGCCAGTCATATATTCACATGCGTTATCACCTGCACCTTCTACAACGGTAATGGTGCCAGAGTTACGCACAGCAAAACGCTCGCCCGCTTTACCTGCAGCAAATAACTTACCGCCCGTTGCGCCATACAAACAAGTATTACCAATGATGGTCGCTTCACTTGATTTAAATGCAGAACCTTGTGGTGGACGAATAGTAATGATGCCGCCCGTCATACCTTTACCCACATAGTCGTTTGCATCACCTGTTAATTTCAGGTTTAAACCGCCTGCATTCCACACCCCGAAAGACTGACCCGCAGTACCGGTTAAGTGCAGTGTTACTGGACTTGCTGACATACCTTGGTTGCCATAACGCTGGGCGATTTCACCAGATAGACGTGCGCCAATAGAGCGGTCGGTGTTACAGATGTCAAAGTAGAAATCACCACCGCTACGACTTTCAATCGCAGGTAAGATTTGATCGACTAAAGTCTGGCTTAGCTCTGCGTTATCAAATGGTGTGTTAGGCTCGCTGCAGTACAGTGTTTTCCCTTCTTTCGGTGTTGGGGCAACCAAAATAGGGCTTAAATCAAGCTTGGCTTGTTTCGCTGTAAAGCCTTCCAATGTTTCAAGAAGGTCAGTACGACCAATCAGGTCAGTGAGCTTTTCTACACCTAATTGCGCTAATAGTTCACGTACTTCTTGGCCAACACCGATGAAGTAATTCATGACTTGTTCAGGCAAGCCTTTAAAGAAATCACGACGCAGTTTTTCATCTTGAGTCGCGACACCTGTCGCACAGTTATTAAGGTGACAAATACGCAGGTATTTACAACCTAGAGCAACCATTGGTGCGGTACCAAAACCGAAGCTTTCTGCACCTAAAATTGCCGCTTTTACAACATCAAGGCCGGTTTTCAAACCACCATCGACTTGCAGACGGATTTTGTGACGTAAGCCATTGCTCACGAGTGCCTGTTGAGTTTCAGCAAGACCAAGCTCCCATGGGCTACCGGCATATTTCACCGATGTTAGTGGACTTGCACCGGTCCCGCCGTCATAACCTGAAATGGTGATCAAATCAGCATAGGCTTTAGCCACACCCGTTGCGATGGTGCCAACCCCAGGTTCTGATACCAGTTTGACCGATACCATGGCACTTGGGTTAACTTGTTTTAAATCGAAGATCAGCTGAGCTAAATCTTCAATCGAATAAATATCATGGTGAGGTGGTGGTGAGATCAGGGTAACACCCGGTACCGCATAACGCAGTTTTGCGATTTCGGTTGTCACTTTATGGCCGGGTAGTTGACCACCTTCCCCTGGTTTCGCTCCTTGTGCTACTTTGATCTGAATAACATCCGCATTCACAAGGTAGTGTGGAGTCACGCCAAATCGACCTGAAGCCACCTGTTTAATCCGTGAGTTACGTTCGTTACCAAAACGACGAGGATCTTCACCGCCTTCACCGGAGTTTGAACAACCGCCTAAACGGTTCATGGCGATAGCTAATGCTTCGTGCGCTTCTGGGCTTAATGCACCAATCGACATTGCGGCTGAGTCAAAACGCTTATAAAGCTCAGTCGCAGCTTCAACCTGTTCAACCGGAATCGATGTTGTGCCATCTTTTAGCTTAAACAAGTCACGAATAGCAGCTACTGGGCGCTCATTCACTTCTTTAGCAAAGGCTAAGTAATCTTGATAATCGCCTGATTTCACCGCTTTTTGTAGTGTGCCGACAACATCAGGGTTATAAGCATGGAATTCACCACCGTGAACGTATTTCAGTAAACCGCCATGTTCAATCGGTTTACGTTTCAACCATGCTTTACGCGATAAGTTAAAGAGATCTTGTTGGAAGTCACTAAAGTCAGCGCCTGCAATACGGCTCGAAACACCTTTAAAGCAAAGCTCAACGACTTCATCACTTAAACCGACAGCTTCAAATAGCATTGAGCAGCGGTATGAAGCAATGGTCGAGATCCCCATCTTCGACATGATCTTAAATAGACCTTTATTCATGCCGTTTTGGTAATTACTCATCACTTCACGGTAAGACTTATTAATTGCCCCCGCATCGATCAACTTACCTAGTGATTCATAAGCAAGGTAAGGGTAGATAGCGGTAGCACCAAAGCCGAGAAGGACGGCAAATTGGTGAGGATCGCGAGCGGTTGCTGTTTCAACCACGATGTTAGTGTCACAACGTAGGTTATTATCAACCAAACGTTTTTGCACCGCACCCACAGCCATTGCAGCAGGAATTGGCAATTTATCTTTATTGATCCCGCGATCTGATAAAACAACCAGTACAGCACCATCTTTTACGACACGTTCAGCTTCATCGCATAGATCTATTAGTGCTTGTTTGAGATCTTTTTCATTTGGATTGTAGTTAATATCAATAATGCTGTTGGCATAATATTGATCATCTAACTCAAGTAATTGAACAAGATCAGAATACACTAACACTGGCGATCCAAACGCCACACGTTGTGCATGGCTATCGGTTTCACAGAACACGTTAATTTCGCGACCAATACAGGTAGCGAGTGACATGACATGCTTTTCACGCAGTGGATCGATAGGTGGGTTAGTGACCTGTGCAAACATTTGACGGAAGTAATCGGTGATCGGTCGTTCTTTTGATGACAATACCGCCATTGGCGCATCATCACCCATAGAGCCAGTGGCTTCTTGGCCATTTTCACCTACAACACGCAGTACTTGATCTAGCTCTTCACTGCTTACCCCAAATTGCTTGTGATAAACCGACAGTTCGTCATCAGTGAGCGATCGGCAACCTACTTGCTCATCCCCTAATTGTTCAAAGGGGGTTAAGCGTTTAACGTGACTATCCATCCATGCTTTATAAGGATGGCGTCCCATTAGCTCGTTATCGATATCTGATGAATGCCAAATTTTGCCAAACTTTGTATCAATAACTAATAATTCACCGGGACCAACACGCCCTTTTTCAGCGACCTCATCTGGGGTGTAATCCCAAATGCCGACTTCAGACGCTAGGGTGATTAATTTATCTTTGGTGATCACATAACGGGCTGGACGAAGGCCGTTTCGGTCAAGGTTACAAGCAGCATAACGTCCATCAGACATTACGATACCAGCAGGGCCATCCCATGGTTCCATGTGCATCGAGTTAAAATCGTAAAAAGCACGCAGTGCTGGATCCATATCAGGGTGGTTTTGCCAAGCTGGTGGAACAAGCATGCGCATGGCACGGAATAGATCCATACCACCTGATAAAAATAGCTCTAGCATGTTATCAAGGCTAGAGGAATCAGAGCCTGTTTCGTTAACAAATGGTGCAGCTGTTTTTAAATCTGGCAGCAATGGGGAGCTAAATTTATAGCCTCGTGCTCGTGCCCATTGGCGGTTACCTGTGATGGTATTGATTTCACCATTATGGGCTAGATAGCGGAAAGGCTGAGCCAACGGCCAGCGTGGCTGAGTATTGGTTGAGAAACGCTGGTGGAATAGACAAATCGACGATTCTAATCGAATGTCGCCTAAATCTAAGTAGAATTTAGGTAGATCCGATGGCATGAATAAGCCTTTGTAGACAATCACTTGAGTTGAAAGGCTACAAATGTAGAAATCACTATCTTCGGTAATACGCTTTTCAATACGACGACGAGCAATGTAGAGGCGGCGATCAATATCGCGAGGCTTCCAACCTGCAGGGGCATTGATAAAGACTTGCTCAATATTAGGTAGGGATTCTTGAGCAATAGGCCCGAGAACGGCAGGATTTACAGGCACTTCACGCCAACCTACTACCGATAATGTTTCTGTTGCCAGCTCTTCATTAATAATAGTTCGAGCTTGCTCGGCAAGTACCGGATCTTGGCTTAAGAAAATTTGTCCTACGGCAAATTCACGGGATAGGTTCCAGCCTTTTTCATCAGCAATAATACGGTAGAAATTATCTGGTTTTTTAATCAATAGACCACAGCCATCACCTGTTTTACCGTCAGCGGCGATACCACCACGGTGAGTCATGCGATCTAGTGCGGATATAGCGGTACGAACAAGTTTGTGGCTGGTTTGGCCTTCGATATGGGCAATCAGACCAAACCCACAGTTATCTTTTTCCAGTGATGGGTTATACAGTGACATTGCAACTCTCCCTTGCACCTGTTTGTCATAAACAGGTTTACTGCATCAATATGATAATCATCCTGATCATCAGTATGCTTCCTGCGATTCATCAAAGTACCCATAATTTACAAAAAGGTCAAATAGACATAACAACTAGCGCTAAATATTATGATGTATCTTAAAATAGTAATAACATCTTAAAGTTCAATTAAATATAGTGAGTAGCAAGTGTTTATCCTGATTGGAAGGGCGTAATTAAAGTCTTAATATTAATAATTAAGTATAGGTTTTCAGGGATGTGTGGGGAAATGTTGAGGCTAACATTGAATATTGAGAGTTATAACAGTAAAAAAGCCAGCTCATTTGAGCTGGCTTTGCATTAAAGATTAACTTTACGTAGAAGTTAAGAAAGCATTAATGAATCAGCTTTTGCTTCAAGGTTTGTATTACCCATAAGGTAAGCGTCAACTGCACGAGCAGACTCTCGACCTTCGTTAATACAACGTACAACCAATGATTGGCCTGTACGCATATCACCAGCTGCAAATACACCGGCTTGGTTAGTCGCGAAATCTTCAGTTGCAACATTACCACGCTCATCTAATGCGATATCAAGTTGAGCGAGAACGCCTGTTGGTTCTGGGTGTAAGAAGCCCATCGCTAAGAAAGCAAGATCACAGGCAATCACACGCTCTGAACCTTCAACTTCATCAAATCCTGGGCGCTCGCCTGGTTTTGCTTCTTGCCAAACGATATCAGCAATACGTAAGCCTTTCACATTACCGTTATCATCAGAGATAAACTCTTTGGTTAAGATGTTCCAGTAACGATCACAACCTTCTTCATGTGACGTTGATGTTTTCATGATCATTGGGTATGACGGCCATGGCTGATTAGCTGGACGCTTTTCAGGTGGAACAGGCATGATCTCAACTTGAGTAATACTTGCAGCACCGTGACGATTTGATGTACCCACACAGTCAGAACCTGTATCACCGCCACCAATAACCACTACATGTTTACCTTTGGCATGGATTTCTTCGGTTTTTAAATCCATATCGTTGGCACGACGGTTATTTTGCGCAAGAAATTCCATCGCAAAGTGTACGCCATTTAGTTCACGACCTGGGATTGGCAGGTTACGAGGAACGGTTGAGCCGCCTGTAAGTAGCACGACATCAAAGTCTTGGCGTAATTGCTTAGCATTGATATCGACACCAATGTGCGCATTAACTTCAAATTTAACGCCAGCTTCTGCCATTAGGTTGATCTTACGATCTATGATATCCATACCTAGCTTAAAGTCAGGAATACCAAAGCGAAGTAGACCACCGACTTTTTCATCACGCTCAAACACTGTCACGGTGTGACCTGCGCTGTTTAGCTGCTCTGCTGCTGATAAGCCCGCAGGGCCTGAACCGATAATTGCAATGGTTTTACCGGTTCGAGAACGTGGTGTTTTAGGCTTGGCATAACCTTCACGATAAGCTGTTTCAACAATTGTTTTCTCGATATTACAAATCGTGATGGGATCTTGGTTGATACCTAACACACAGCCACTTTCACAAGGGGCAGGACACACACGACCAGTAAATTCTGGGAAATTATTCGTTGAACTTAGGATGTTCCACGCTTCTTCCCAGCTATCGCGGTAAACCGCATCATTAAATTCAGGAATAATATTCCCAATTGGACAAGAGTTATGGCAGAACGGTACACCACAATCCATGCAGCGTGATGACTGTTCATTGATCTTGTCACCAAATTCATCGTTTAAAACGAATTCTTTGTTATCTTGAATACGAACACTCGGGTCCAATTTTTTTGGCAATTCACGGCCAAATTCTAAAAATCCTGTTGGCTTACCCATTGATTGCCTCCAACGCTTCCTTGTCTTGAGCTTCAGCTTTACGCTTTAGTAATACGGCTTTGTAATCCCTTGGCATAACTTTCACCATCTTCTTCAAGTTAGCTTCGAAGTTAGATAGGAAAAGCTCTGCAACCGTACTACCAGTCAATGCTACGTGCTTCGTTAGCATATTTAGTAATAATTCTTGGTCTTCTTTTTCGATTGGATCTAAATCGACTAACTCTGGGTTTAATTTGGTTTCAAAGTCATCGAACTGATCCCAAACATAAGCAACACCACCACTCATACCAGCAGCAAAGTTACGACCTGTTTGACCCAGGATAACGGCAACACCACCTGTCATGTACTCACAACCGTGGTCACCGACACCTTCAACCACAACTTGTGCGCCTGAGTTACGAACACAGAAACGCTCGCCAGCAAGACCGCGAATATAAGATTCACCAGAGGTTGCACCGTAGAAACACACGTTACCCACAACGATGTTATCTTCAGCAACGATGTCAGATTTCGCATCAGGGTAAAGTACTAGCGTACCGCCTGATAGGCCTTTACCCCAGTAATCGTTCGCATCGCCTTCAACTTCAAATTTCACGCCTTTAGCAAGGAATGCCCCGAAGCTTTGACCTGCTGAACCAAAGAACTTCACGTTCATCGGCTGTGGTAAGCCGCTATCTTTGTATACTTTCGAAATTTCATTCGACAGCATAGTACCTGCACTTCGATCGGTGTTGATGATAGGCAACTCAGCGTTGACTGCTTTACCTTCCGTCAGTGCTGGCTGTGCAAGTTCAATCAATTGACGGTCTAGTACGTTATCCAAACCATGATCTTGGGGACGTTGGTTGTAAATACCATCTTCAGCACGTGGCTTTTCAACGTAAAGTACAGGGCTAAGATCGAGGTTCTTGTATTTCCAGTGACTGACATTATCACGGACTTTCAGCTTGTGAGATTGCCCTACCATTTCTTCAATAGTGCGGAAGCCAAGCTCTGCCATTACTTCACGTAAACCTTCTGCCATGTATTGGAAGAAAGTCACAACGTCTTCTACGCGACCATCAAAGCGTTCACGTAATGTTTTGTTCTGTGTTGCGATACCAACAGGACAAGTATTCTTGTGACACTTACGCATCATGATACAGCCTTCAACAACCAGTGCAGCTGTTGCTACGCCCCATTCTTCAGCACCCAGAAGAGTGGCGATAGCAAGGTCACGTGGTGTTTTCATCTGACCATCAGACTGAACAACGATACGGTTACGTAAACCATTCTTCAGTAGCGTCTGGTGCGTTTCTGCTAGACCTAATTCCCACGGTAGACCTGTGTGGCGAATAGATGACATTGGTGATGCACCTGTACCGCCATCAAAACCTGCAATAAGAACAACATCGGCTTTGGCTTTAGCAACGCCTGATGCAATCGTACCTACACCGGCTTCTGATACCAGTTTAACGTTGACACGACCTGCGCGGTTAGCATTTTTCAAATCGTAGATCAGCTGGGCTAAATCTTCGATTGAGTAAATATCATGGTGAGGCGGTGGAGAAATTAAGCCAACCCCTGGTGTTGAGTGGCGTGTTGCGCCAATCCAGTCATCGACTTTATCACCTGGAAGCTGACCACCTTCACCGGGTTTCGCACCTTGAGCCATTTTGATTTGCAGCTCATCAGCGTTAGTTAGATAGTAAGAGGTTACACCAAAACGACCTGATGCCACCTGCTTGATAGCAGAACGTTCCCAATCACCGTTGTCTTTCTTCTCAAAGCGAATTGGATCTTCACCACCTTCACCTGAGTTAGATTTTGCGCCGATGCGGTTCATCGCAACAGCCAGTGTTGAGTGCGCTTCGTAAGAAATCGAACCAAAGCTCATTGCACCTGTGGCAAAACGCTTAAGGATATTCTCGATTGGTTCTACTTCTTCGAGTGGAATAGAGCCTGCAGGGTTTTTGATGAAATCAAGTTGGCTACGCAGTGTTGCAGCGTTATCACCTTGATCATCAACCGCTTTCGCATATTGCTTAAATTGCGCGTAATCTTTTTCACGGGTTGATTGTTGCAGTAGTGAAATGGTTTCAGGGTTAAACAAGTGTTTCTCACCACGTTGCTTCCACTGATATACACCACCAACATCAAGTACTTGTACTGGGATTTCACGAGTAGGGTAACCAACACGATGACGGACTAAGACTTCTTGCGCGATATCATCAATCGTTAGACCTTGAATACGCGTTACAGTACCGGTGAAGTACTTATCAACCACAGATTTACTGATACCAAGCGCTTCAAAAATTTGTGCGCCGTGGTATGACTGTAGCGTTGAAATACCCATCTTAGAGAAGATTTTAAGCAGACCACCGTTAACCCCTTTACGGTAGTTATCAAATAGAGTGTCTGTCGGTAATTCAGGATCCAGTTTACGCTTGCGTTGTAAATCAACCAGTGTTTCAGTGACTAGATATGGGTTAACTGCGTTAGCACCGTAACCAACTAGGGTTGCAAAATGGTGGGTTTCACGTGCATCACCGGTTTCAACTACGATGTCACACTTCGCACGAAGACCTTTGCGGATCAGGTGGTGGTGAACCGCGCCAACAGCCAGCATTGCAGGAATAGCCGCATGGTTAGAATTAACTGCACGGTCAGTTAGAATGATGATTGAATAACCATCAACGACTGCATCTTCTGAATACTGACAAATACGTTTAAGTGCACGTTCTAGCTTGCCTGGTTCGCCACTTGCATTAAAGACAATATCCAATGTTTTCGATTGAAGATGTTCATTATCAATCTCACGGATTTTCTCAAGTTCAGCATTAGAAAGAACAGGAGATTCAAGTTCAACTTTTTGGCAATGCGCAGGTGTTTCAGCTAGCAGGTTTTGATCCTTACCGAGGTAAGTATTCAATGACATAACCATACGCTCACGAATTGGATCGATTGGCGGGTTAGTCACCTGTGCAAATAGCTGTTTAAAGTAGTTTGATAAATGCTGGGATTGATGAGAAAGCACGGCTAGCGGCCAATCTGCACCCATCGCGCTTAATGGCTCATAACCTGTTTTTGCCAGTGGAACAATAATGTCATTCACTTCTTCTGAGCTCACACCAAACGCTTGTTGATGATGCAGTAAGCGCTCAGGTGTTGGCTGATGATGCATATTATCAGCTTCAGGAAGCGTCTTTAGGCTTAATAGATTGTCTTTAACCCATTGCTCATACGGTTGTGCTGTCGCAATGCTGTCTTTTACTTCTTCATCAGAAATAATACGACCTTGCTCTAGATCAGCAACGAAGATACGACCCGGTTGTAGACGACCACGGAATTGGACGTTTTCAGGCTCAATTTCAACCACGCCTGATTCAGATGCCATCACAAGGAAGTCATCTTTAGTCACAGTATAACGTGATGGACGTAGGCCGTTACGGTCCAGTGTTGCACCTACTTGAACACCATCGGTGAAACAAACAGAGGCTGGGCCATCCCATGGTTCCATGATATTGGCGTGGTACTGGTAGAAAGCACGACGCTTAGGATCCATGTTTTTGTTTTCTTGCCACGCTTCAGGGATAAGCATCATTAAAGCGTGTGGCAAACTACGACCAGAAAGCACAAGTAACTCTAGTGCCATATCGAAGTTAGATGAATCTGAGCTACCTTCCTGACAAATCGGCAGTAGCATATCGATTTCTTGCTGACTAAATAAATCAGACTCAAGAATCGCTTCACGGGCTTTCATCCAGTTCAAGTTACCACGAACGGTATTGATTTCACCGTTGTGAGCAATGTAACGGAAAGGTTGTGCTAAGCGCCAACGTGGGAAGGTGTTGGTTGAGAAACGAGAGTGAACTAATGCAAGTGCGGTCACCATCGTTGGATTTTGTAGATCAAGGAAGTACTGAGGTACTTGCTCTGTAGTTAATTGGCCTTTGTAAACCAAAGTTTTGTATGACAGAGAGTTGATATAGAAGTCATCGCCAATGTTCGAAACACTTTCCAGACAAACACGTACAGTATAGTTACGTAAAACATAAAGTTTACGCTCTAGTACGGCTGGATCTAAGTTTGCGCCACCAGTGATGAAGACATGCTCAAATTGTGGTTCTGTGCTCAATGGATCTTCACCGATCATTGAGTTGTCAACTGGAAGTACACGGTAGCCGATCACTTCAAGATCAAGGCGTTTAGCGTTACGCTCTAAGATCTCACGACATTGCTGGCGTTTATGCTCATCTTTTGGAAATAGCACAACACCAACGCCATATTTATCGAAGGCGGGTAATTTAATACCGAGTGTCAGTGTTTCTTCTAATAAGAACTCGTGGGGCTTTTGCAGCAAAATGCCTGCACCATCACCACTGCATGGATCACAACCTTGACCGCCACGGTGCTCCATACGCGCTAGCATATCGAGAGCCTGAGTAACAATCTGGTGAGACTTACGGTTTTTTAGGTGGGCGACAAAGCCGATACCACAGGCATCGTGCTCCATTTCAGGCACATAAAGTCCCTGATCGTTCAGCTCTTGATCTGTCATAGATACATCCTTCCAGTTGCATCAAGCCATATTCCTAAGGCTTGGTTATCCCTAATTTATTGTCACAATCCTGCGGTATTGAAATGAACTATCCTGTTCTACCCAACATGATTGAGTGTCTGCACAAAGATAAAATCGTCCTGTATTGGCAAACTTAATTTTGTTGTTTCGTTTTGCTATGAACGAACACACTGTATTTCTTGAGAAAGGGCGACACAAATCACTTTACAGTAGGGTGATGGCATCGCTTTTATTGTTCAGAAATTGCACACAAGTGTAACTATCCTACAATTTTGATACATTAATTACCAATAAAAATTAACATTTAGCTATCATAATATTGCTGTTTTGTTGCATTGTTAAACATGAAAAAGGCTTTTTAACGACGATAATTATTCGCAATTGCGTTTAAATGCAAAAAACGTTTGGTGATCGATTGTTTACAAAAAGGCAACAATACGTAGTTAGGGAAACTTTTTTGTATTTTATTTACGATTAAGTGTCTTTTTTGTTGAGTAAAGGAAAGGGCTTTGTTTGTTTTAGCACAAATTTATTACTTGTAATTGATGCTATCTTGCGACTCTTTTTAATATTGCTCGCTATTCATCGCGGTGTTTACAGCTATTTATTTGCAATCAGGTAAAGCAATGCAACTGCACGAACTCGTTAATACATTTGGTCAAGACTTACAGCGCCGTTATGGTGAAAAAGTCCATAAGTTAACTTTGCATGGCGGTTTTAGCTGTCCTAATCGTGATGGAACGATTGGTCGGGGAGGGTGCACATTTTGTAATGTGGCCTCTTTTGCAGATGAAAAGACTCAGTTTTTACCTATTAAACAGCAATTAGCAGAGCGTGCCGATGAAATTCATCGTGCAAAACGTTATTTAGCTTATTTTCAGGCTTACACCAGTACTTATGCTGAAGTTCAAACGCTAAAGAAAATGTATGAAGAGGCGTTAAAAACGACGGATATTGTAGGGTTATGTGTGGGAACTCGACCTGATTGTGTGCCTGATGCGGTATTAGCACTACTGTCTGATTATGTACAACAAGGCTATGAGATTTGGTTAGAATTAGGTTTACAAACGGCAAATGAAAAGACATTAAAGCGGATTAACCGAGGTCATGATTTTGCATGTTATGCCGCTATCACTCAACGTGCACGGGCATTAGGGATCAAGGTTTGCACTCATTTAATTGTTGGGCTGCCAGGTGACACCAAACAAGATAACCTTGATACGATCAGTAAAGTGGTGGCGGTAGGCGTGGATGGGATAAAATTGCATCCACTACACATAGTTGAAGGCAGTAAAATGGGGCAAGCATATAAAGCCGAACGTTTAGACCCTATTAGCCTTGAAGAGTACACCAACATTGCGAGCGAAATGATCCGATTAACTCCTGCTGATGTGATTTATCATCGGGTTTCAGCCGCGGCACGTAGGCCAACCTTACTGGCACCAATGTGGTGTGAAAACCGCTGGTTAGCGATGACTGAAATTGGACGTAACTTAGATACTTATGGTGGGCAAGGGAGTCTAATTAATGACGCTTTTGTATATCAACGCCCACAATTAAAATAGAATACAAAACAAAGCCTACGTGATGTGGGCTTTTTTGTATGTG
The DNA here is from genome assembly GCF_003026165.1 of Photobacterium sp. GB-1. Taxonomy (NCBI): domain Bacteria; kingdom Pseudomonadati; phylum Pseudomonadota; class Gammaproteobacteria; order Vibrionales; family Vibrionaceae; genus Photobacterium; species Photobacterium sp. GB-1. Next base: position 47,311 of record NZ_PYOB01000008.1, read on the forward strand.
AAGGTTATAGTTTCAGCTTTTTATTCTGGCGCAATTGATATCAGCGCTTATGATTAACAAGCTTACACGTCGCTTTGACGGCATCTTTCTTCTTTTGGTATTCAGTGATGAAACAAGTCAAAATGTTAGCTCAGTTTTATGTCGATCTTCTGGTTAAATTAGGGATCGTTCGTTTTAGCCTACTCCTTGCATTAGCATTGGTTGCATTAGCCGTTGTTGTTCAAGTTAGTGTGACGTTAGTACTACATGGCACCGTGAATGATATTGATATCGTGCGATCGGTGACATTTGGTTTATTAATAACGCCTTGGGCTGTTTATTTTCTCTCTGTTGTCGTCGATCAGTTAGAAGACTCACGTCAACGCTTATCGAAGTTAGTCACTAAACTAGAAGAGATGCGCTCGCGAGACATGGAGTTAAATAAACAGCTTCAAAACAATATTGCGCAGTTAAATTTAGAAATAGAAGAAAGGGAAAAAGCGGAAGAAGCACGTGAAGAAGCGATGCATGATCTCGAAAATGAGGTTTATCAGCGAGAAAATGCCCAAGTAGCGGTGGCAGAGCAAAGTGCATTATTAAAGTCTTTCTTAGATGCGTCGCCTGATTTGATTTACTACCGTAATGAAAAAAACCAATTCTCAGGTTGTAATCGTGCAATGTCAGAGTTAGTGGGTAAAACAGAAAAAGAACTAGTGGGGTTAACACCCTGGGATGTTTACCCTGAAGAAGTCGCTAAAAGAATTATTAAAACAGACGAAGAGTTGTTTAACGAAAATAGTGCTATGACAGATGAGCAGTGGTTAGTTTATCCAAATGGTAAACGTGCGCTATTTGAACTTCGTAAAGTACCATTTTATAACCGCAATGGACGTCGTCTTGGTCTAATGGGCTTTGGCCGTGATATTACCGAACGTAAAAAATATGAAGATGCGTTAGAAAAAGCCAGTAGCGACAAAACCTCATTTATTTCAACTATTAGCCATGAATTACGCACCCCACTCAATGGTATTGTTGGCTTAAGTCGTATGTTACTCGATACAGATCTTACTGATGAGCAGCGTGGTTACTTACGTACCGTACATGTTAGTGCGATCACCTTAGGAAATATATTTAATGATATTATTGATTTAGATAAATCCGATCGCCGTCGTTTAGAGTTGATGCCAAAACCATTGGATTTCAACGAGTTCATTGATGAAATGGGGAATATTTCTCAGTTAATGGCTGAGCAGAAAGGATTGCGTTTTGACCTAGAGTGCTTAACTGAACTGCCAAAAAATATTGAAGTCGACAGCACGCGATTGCGTCAAGTGTTGTGGAATCTTATCGGTAATGCGACCAAGTTTACTAAACAAGGTGGCGTGATTTTATCGGTTAGCAGTGAAATTCATGAGCACGATGCTGATGTTATCTTTGAAGTTGAAGATAGCGGTGTTGGTATTCCTAAATCTGAAATCGATAATATTTTTGCCATGTATTATCAAGTGAAACAAGGTGACGATAATATTCATGCTGTAGGAACAGGGATTGGACTTGCCGTATCTCGCCAGCTCGTTCAGCTAATGGGGGGAGATATCACTGTTCATTCTGAAGTGGGTGAAGGTAGTACCTTTACGGTAAAAATTCGCGTTCCGCTAGTAGAAGATGTTATTGAAGAAGAAATCGTGACTGAAGTAAAACCAGAGCTTACTGGTTTAAGTATCTTCATGGTGGAAGATATTGAGTTAAATATCACGGTCGCTAAATCCTTGCTTGAAAGTTTAGGTCATGAAGTCACTGTTGCAATGCGAGGTGATGAAGCCTTAGCGATGTTTAAACCAGAAGATTATGATTTGGTCTTGTTAGATATTCAATTACCAGACATGACAGGCTTTGATATTGCGCAGAAACTACGAGAAAAATACCAGGATTTGCCAGCATTGGTTGCTCTAACGGCTAATGTTATCAGTGATAAAAGCGAATACCTTGAAAAAGGGATGGATGAAGCGATTAGTAAACCATTAAGCGTGAAAGCTATCACTAGCGTGATTGAAAACCTCGTTCTAAGTTGTAGTTATGAGGAAGATGAAATTAACGATTTAACCGATACTAACAGTGATGGAACAGGGCCTAGCGATAAAATGATCGACAAGTTGCTCGACTTGGAGATGTTGACCTCTTACGTTGATATTGTAGGGACTAAACCTGTTTATGCGAGCATCGAAATGTTTGAAAAAATGATGCCAGATTACATTGCGATTTTAGATTCGAATATGGTCGCGAAAGATCAAGATGGGATTAAGTTTGAAGCGCATAAAATTAAAGGTGCAGCAGGTTCTATCGGTTTAAAACACATTCAGCAAGTCGCACAAAAAGCACAGTCTCCTGAACTTCCTGCTTGGTGGGAAAACATTAATGACTGGGTTGATGAAATTAAAAATGGTTACCAAAACGATATTGATGTGCTGAAAACATGGTTAAAACAGTACGAGAAATAGAGTGATGGTATTGCATTTAAAATAAAAAAGGCTCCTTAGGAGCCTTTTTATTATGGTCTGAACTTCACGAATTACTCTTCGCCAAGATCACCACAGAAACGGTAACCTTCACCGTGAATTGTTGCAATGATCTCTGGTGTATCAGCAACAGATTCGAAGTGTTTACGGATACGACGAATAGTTACATCGACGGTACGGTCATGTGGCTTAAGCTCACGACCTGTCATCTTCTTAAGAAGATCTGCACGAGTTTGGATCTTGCCTGGGTTTTCACAGAAGTGAAGTAGGGCGCGGAATTCAGAACGTGGAAGCTTGAATTGATCACCGCTTGGGCTTACTAGTGAGCGACTGTTGATTTCAAGAGACCAACCGTTGAACTCGTAACGCTCAACCAATTTCTTATCTTCAGTAGGAAGACCTTGGTTCATAGCACGAGTCAATAAGTTACGTGCACGGATAGTAAGTTCACGAGGGTTGAAAGGTTTAGTGATGTAATCATCAGCACCAATTTCAAGACCTAGGATCTTATCAACTTCGTTGTCACGACCTGTTAAGAACATTAGTGCCATATCGCCTTGCTCACGAAGTTCACGAGCAAGTAGAAGACCATTTTTACCTGGTAGATTAATATCCATGATCACTAGGTGAACAGGATTGTCAGAAAGCATTTGGTGCATTTCTGCGCCATCGTTAGCTTCAAAAACTGTGTAACCTTCCGCTTCAAAAATACTTTTTAGGGTGTTACGTGTTACGTGCTCGTCTTCTACGATAAGAATGTGAGGGGTTTGCATTGGCAGTACCTAATATCAAAAAACAAATCTGCATGAACAGAGTAAGTTAAATTCTATAAAAAAAATTCACATATAGGCAAAGTATTAACAAGAATACTTATTTGTTACGAAATCGCTGCCTATGTTGGTACACCATCCTTTTCCCGATAATTAAAACTATCGGAATACCTCATATATTGAGGTGTTGGCTACACTCTCCCTAATTGATGCAGCGATTGTATTCACTTAACAGCTCTCTAACAATGTTGTGCGTTTGTTTAGTATAGCTATTTATATGTTTGTTGATTTATATCAAACAGAATGAGCAAAGATAGATTATTCACTCTTAGTTTTAACAATATCGTCGAAGCTATAGTGGGTTGATTACTTCCAAGTTAAATATTCATGAAAAACATACCGATTGTGTGTTTTTCAGGCTATAACTTACATTAACTACAACATGTTATTTACGTTATGTTTTTAATTGTAACATTGACGTCGTTATGTTGCATGTTTTATATGTGATGAATCTAAACCTGATTCGATATTAGATTGACGCTAAAAGTTGTTAATACGTCTTCTACATAGCTATTTTGTTTATAACGTTACCTTGTTTCAAGTCGTGTTGATTTCTGCGTTTAACCATTAAGGGGTAGGTAACATTGTTAATTTACTTTTTGATGTTAGACAAGATGAGTATTGATGACGTTAACTGATACTAAGAAGAGTGAATGATGAAAGATTTACTACCGGATTTATGCGATCACTATGAACAAGATATCCATTTTTTGCCAATAGGATGTCATGATTATGGTGGGAAAAACATTTTTTACGGCCAATGTGTCACGCTCCGATGTTTTGAAGATAATAGCTTAGTACGTGACATATTATCTCAAGACGGCACTGGTAAAGTGTTATTCATTGACGGTCATGGTAGTTGTCGACGAGCGTTACTTGGTGATCAATTAGCATTGTTGGCGATTAAGAATCATTGGCAAGGGATCATTGTTAATGGTGCGGTTCGTGATATAGCAACATTAGCGACATTAAATTTAGGTGTAAAAGCATTAGGGGGATGTCCGATTAAGACAGTGAAGCGTCAAATGGGAGAGCTCAATGTGACATTAAATCTCAGTGAAAACCTAGTTTACCCTGGTGATTATATTTATGCCGATTTAAATGGAATTATCTTGTCTAAGCACGCGTTGGATTTATCTGTCTTAAGTGACTAATAGCTAACTTTTACTTAGAAGCTAAATCCTAATCCAAACTCAATGACTTGTTCGAGTTCTTCATAATCAACAGTCGCTCTAAGGTTTAGTTGATCTGATACATCATATTGACTACTGACCTCTATCCCTAACTTTGTATTCTCTTTAGTCGTTGCCGTATTTATTTCACTTTGTAGGCTGACTTTGGGCGTGAGATTATATTTAACACCTGATGCAATACCTCTAGACCCTCGCTGGGTTACTGTACCTGATGTTAATTGGGTACTTAAATAAAGTTGAGTATTTTTGGTAATGGTATAAGCGTATCCGCTGTCAATTTGCCAAACATCAAATGCTTGTTGATGACGTGATTGTGACGAGAGAAACCACCCTGATGATTGTTCTTTATTGCGATTATAAGTGGGTTCGAAGTCATCGAATTCAGAGGCAAATACAGGCTGAATCCCTAATAATACAATCATCCCTAATAATAATCTCGTCATACCATTATCTCTAATTATTATTTTATGTTACTAACTTTAGGGTATTGGTAGATAAAATGCATTTCAGATTTAAGAAATAGACACCCTGTTTTACATTATATGAGCCAGTACGCTTATTTTATGTAACTAGTGTTTTAATTATTACAATGTGATGATGTTTTTTGTTGATTGTTAATGCTGATGAAATCGATATTCAGATGGATAAGGGAACACATCGGGATAATTTTCCTCCGTAATATTCTGTTGTAGCTTTTGCCAATAGCTCGCTTCAAACAAATCACTATGTAGCTCGTCAAATAATGCGCGTACTTTGGGGTTTATTAATAAAAAGGTACGAAACTCTTCAGGAAAGACATCATTGATTCCTACGCTATACCAAGGCTCTGCCGCCAGTTCATCTTCTGGGTATCGAGGTGGTGGAATTTTACGAAAATTCATCTCTGTCATGTAGGTGATTTCGTCATAATCGTAAAACACTACACGCTTATGTCGAGTCACACCAAAGTTTTTAAATAGCATATCACCTGGAAAAATGTTGGCTGCGGCTAACTGCTTTATAGCGTTGCCGTATTCATTAATAGCAAAGCGTAGATCACCATCGTCTGCTTTTTCTATATAGAGGTTAAACGGCACCATGCGTCGCTCCATATATAAATGTTCAATCATAATCGTATCATCAGTTAGCGTAATGATAGAGGGAGCGATAGACTGTAGCTCTTGGATTAATGCTTCGCTAAAACGCTCTCTAGGAAAACAGAAATTACGATACTCCTGGGTATCCGCCATTCGACCAACACGATCATGTCCTTTTACTAGCTGATACTTTTCTTTGACAGTGTTGTGGCTTATATCTTTTTGAGGTGCAAATTTGTCTTTAATGATCTTAAAGACAAAATCATAAGATGGCAGAGTAAATACCGACATCACCATGCCTTTTATGCCGGGCGCTACGACAAATTTGTCATCAGTTGTCGCCAAATGGGCTAAGAATTCACGGTAAAGCTCTGTTTTTCCATGTTTTTGGCAGCCAATCGCAGTATAAAGTTCAGCAAGGGTTTTATTGGGAATTAACTGTGAAAGGAAACGAACTAATGCAGCTGGCGCAGGGGCATAAACCATAAAATATGAGCGTGCAAAACCAAAAATAATACTGACATCGTTAGCGTCACAAATACACGCATCAAGATAAATTTCATGACTACTATCGTTTAAAATCGGAACGACAAAGGGACAGAAATCGCCATTAGAGAATGTGAGTTTTCCGATTAAATAGGCGGCTTTATTTCGATAAAAAGGCTCACGAATAAGCTCAAGCGTTGTATCTTGATCGAACTTATTACCCAGATCCCGTTGTAAGTGTTTAAGTAATAGTTGGATATCTCTCGATTTATCTTGCCAAGTTAACGTAAAGGGCGTGTCATCAAGTATTCTTTCAAACATCGCACTCAGTGTTGTTTTAACACGATAGTGGCGCGTTAGTGATGTTGGGTAAGGGGGAACACGATCTTCTTGTGAAGTATGAACAAACAATTTATCGCGATTAATATTTCGATGTTTGAATATACGGCAATATACTGAATTGAAGAAGCTCTCAGCAATATCGTAACGAGGATAGTCTAAGAGTAAATCTTGGTAGGCCATTTTCACAGCCATTAAAAAATCATGATTGGCGTATCGTTCACCTAGCATAATTTGAATTTGGTTTGTGACTAATTCAACATGATGATCATAAAAGCTGATCCGCTTCTTTAAAGCATTATGTACAAGCCCCCAATGCTGTTTTTCAAAACGTTCTTGTGCTTCAGCTGTTACATCGAGAAAGCGACCGTACATGGCATCAAAGCCTTGTAAGATGGTATGGGCAATTAATGATTCCATGGCAGCGCTCATTTGGTACTCCTCCCGATGCAATATATTCACGCCTAACTATGCAACGTAGTCCGCATGACTGCAAATAGAATAGCCATTTTTGTTAATTAAAGTGACTGATAATTGATTAATTTCGCCATCTATTGTGTTGTGCAATTGTAAAGATATTATTGACTCTAATGTATGATTGCTGTAAACGTAAGCTATTAGCAAAAAAGAATTTGTAGACCAATGAAGAATGTATTCAGCTCTCACGCCATTACACGCATTATTATTACCATTAACATCTTCGGTGTTGGTGCGGGCTGATATACGCAAGGATTAACAATAAGCCCGCAACTCATATTGAGCTGCGGGTTTTTTTTTAACGATTTTAAATTCACATATTTGAGTATATCTAGATGCGATAACTAGATAGATCAGGATAGTCACTCGGGAGTAGGGAATGCGAGTATTTAAATTTGGCGGTTCATCATTAGCCGATGCAGAGCGATTTTTAAGAGCAGCAGATATTATTGCGAGTAATGCTCAGCAAGGTGACGTTTCTGTTGTGCTATCAGCACCAGGGAAGGTAACAAATAAATTAGTTTCAGTGATTGATAACACCGTGAAAACGGGTGAATCATCGCTACAGTTGGCCGATCTCGAACAGGTATTTACTGAATTGTTCAGTGGCTTAAAAGCCTTAGAGCCTCAGTTTGATAAAGCCGCTTTAGATGCAAAACTGGCGAGCTCTCTAGGACAACTAAAAGAGTATGTTCATGGTATTAAACTATTAGGTTTATGTCCTGATAATGTGTATGCGACGATCATCAGTAAAGGTGAACGTCTTTCTATTGCAGCGATGAAAGCTTTACTTGAAGCGAAAGGTCAGCCTGCAAGCCTTATCGATCCGGTTAAATATCTCTATGCTGAAGGTGATTACCTTGAGGCGCATGTCGATATTGAAATTTCAACGCAGAATTTCCGTCGTGATCCATTACCTGCCGGGCATGTTTGTATTATGCCTGGCTTTACCGCAGGTAACAGCAAAGGTGAGCTAGTAACACTGGGTCGTAATGGTTCTGATTATTCTGCTGCAGTGCTTGCTGCATGTCTACGTGCGGATTGTTGTGAAATTTGGACAGATGTTGATGGTGTCTATAGCTGTGATCCTCGTTTAGTCCCTGATGCACGCCTACTGAAATCTTTAAGTTATCAAGAAGCGATGGAATTATCTTATTTCGGTGCTTCTGTTCTTCACCCTAAAACTATCGCCCCTATCGCCCAATTTCAAATTCCATGCTTGATTAAAAATAGCTTTAGCCCACAAGCGCCAGGGACACTAATTGGTCAAGATACTGGTGAAGATCAATTAGCCATAAAAGGGATCACAACTCTAAAAGATCTTACGATGGTGAACGTGTCTGGCCCAGGTATGAAAGGGATGGTCGGTATGGCTGCCCGCGTATTTGGTGCGATGTCATCTGCTGGCGTATCGATTGTATTGATCACTCAATCATCATCTGAATACAGTATTAGTTTCTGTATTGAAACGGCAGATCATGTTCAAGCTGAAAAAGCGTTAAACGAAAGTTTTGAACTGGAATTAAAAGAAGGTCTGCTTGAGCCTGTTGAATTTTCAGATAACGTATCGATCGTAACTTTAGTTGGCGATGGTATGCGTACATCTCACGGCGTAGCATCGCGTTTCTTTACTTCTTTAGCGGAAGTGGATGTCAATATTGTTGCGATTGCGCAAGGATCATCTGAGCGTGCTATTTCAGCGGTTATTCCACAAAATAAAGTCCCAGAAGCTGTTAAAGCGTGTCATGAGAATTTGTTTAATAGCCAGCATTTCCTAGATGTTTTTGTGATTGGTGTTGGCGGTGTTGGTGGTGAGTTGATCGATCAGATCCAGCGTCAACAAAGTAAACTTGCCGATGACGGTATCGTGATTCGCGTCTGCGGAATGGCGAACAGCAAAGGGTTACTCCTGAGCCGTGATGGCTTTGACCTAGATAACTGGCGTGATCAAATGGGAGCGGTGAATGAGCCACTCAATCTTGCTCGTATGATCCAGCTAGTTCAGCGTAATCACATTATCAACCCTGTGATCATTGATTGTACGTCAGATCAAACCATTGCGGAGCAATATACTGATTACCTTGCTGCAGGCTTCCATGTTATTACACCGAATAAGAAAGCAAACACGGCTAGCATGGCTTATTACCAACAATTACGCCAAGCGGCACGTTTAAGCCGTCGTAAGTTTATGTATGACACTACGGTGGGTGCAGGTTTACCTGTTATTGAAAACTTGCAGAACCTATTAGCCGCAGGTGATGAACTACAGCGCTTCTCTGGCATTTTATCTGGCTCAATGTCATATATCTTCGGTAAATTGGATGAAGGCATGAGCTTTAGCGAAGCAACAACCGTTGCACGTAATAATGGCTTTACTGAGCCCGATCCTCGTGATGATTTATCAGGTATGGATGTGGCACGTAAGCTGTTGATCCTTGCCCGTGAGTCTGGTTTGGAGCTAGAGCTTTCAGACGTGGATGTTGAACAAGCACTACCACCAGGTTTTGATGCTTCTGGCTCTGTAGATGACTTCATGGCGCGTTTATCACAAGCGGATGCATATTTTACTCAATTAGCTCAAGAAGCGGCAAAAGAGGACAAAGTACTGCGTTATGTTGGTGAAATCGATAACGGCCATTGCTCGGTGAAAATTGTTGCGGTGAACCCTGATGATCCAATGTTTAAAATTAAAGATGGTGAGAATGCCTTAGCTTTCTACAGCCGTTACTACCAACCGATCCCACTGGTATTACGTGGTTACGGTGCGGGTACGGAAGTAACTGCCGCGGGTGTCTTTGCCGATTTAATGCGTACATTAGGCTGGAAACGAGGAGTATAAGATGAGTGTTGTTGTTTATGCTCCGGCATCGATTGGTAATGTGAGTGTTGGTTTTGATGTTTTAGGCGCGGCAGTATCGCCAATTGATGGCACCTTATTGGGCGATCGAGTAAAAGTGGCTGCGGGTCAAACACCTTTTAGTTTGCAATGCGTTGGTGCCTTTGTTGATAAACTGCCGCAGCAGACAGAAGAGAATATTGTCTATCGTTGCTGGCAAGTATTTGCACGAGAGCTGGATAAAAAAGGGGTCACGTTACTCTCAGTTGATGTGACATTAGAAAAAAACATGCCGATTGGATCTGGCTTAGGTTCAAGTGCTTGTTCGATTGTTGCCGCATTAGATGCACTTAACCGTTTCCATGATCAACCGCTTAATGAAACAGAGCTATTAGCGCTCATGGGTGAGATGGAAGGCGAGATCTCAGGGAGTCTTCACTATGATAACGTCGCACCTTGCTTTCTTGGTGGATTGCAGTTCATGGTGGAAGAGCTTGGGATCATAAGCCAGAAAGTCCCTTGTTTTGATGATTGGTATTGGGTGATGGCTTACCCTGGGATTAAAGTTCCAACGGCTGAAGCGCGTGCAATTTTACCGGCACAATATCGTCGCCAAGATGTGATCACTCATGGTCGTCATTTAGGTGGTTTTATTCATGCCTGTCACTCAAACCAACCGCTGTTAGCTGCGAAGATGATCAAAGATGTCGTGGCTGAACCTTACCGTGAAAAGCTGTTACCTGGCTTTGCGCAAGCACGTCAGCATGCGTTAGATGCAGGGGCGATTGCGAGTGGTATTTCAGGCTCTGGACCAACCATGTTTAGTGTTTGCACCGATTTAGAGGTCGCTAAACGACTTGCACGTTGGCTCGAAGAACATTATGTTCAAAATGATGAAGGATTTGTTCATGTTTGTCGATTAGACAGCTTGGGCGCAAAAGTAACAGGAAGTGAGCTATAACAATGAAATTGTATAATCTAAAAGAACATCAAGAGCAGGTTTCATTTGGTCAGGCTGTACGTCAAGGATTAGGACGTAACCAAGGTCTATTCTTTCCATCAGAACTCCCTCAATTTAGCGATATTGATGCATTGCTAGAGATGGATTTTGTCACACGTAGTAGCAAGATCCTTTCCGCGTTTATCGGTGATGAGCTAAGTGAAGAAACTGTTAGCCAAATGGTTGATAGTGCATTTCAGTTCCCAGCACCTATCAATAAAGTAAAAGACGGCGTGTATGCGCTAGAGTTGTTCCATGGCCCAACATTAGCATTCAAAGATTTTGGTGGTCGTTTTATGGCGCAATCACTAGCAGCAGTAACGGCTGATAGTGAAAGTGATATCACGATTTTAACCGCGACATCAGGCGATACAGGTGCCGCTGTTGCGCATGCTTTTTATGGCATGGATAACATCAAGGTTGTGATTTTGTACCCGAAGGGCAAGATTAGCCCATTACAAGAAAAGATGTTCTGTACTTTAGGTAAGAACATTACAACAGTTGCGGTAAATGGCACATTTGATGATTGCCAAGCATTAGTGAAACAAGCATTTGATGACGCTGAGTTGCGCAAAGAAGTGGGTTTAAACTCTGCTAATTCCATCAATATTAGCCGATTAATGGCGCAGATCTGTTACTACTTTGAAGCTGTTGCTCAACTGCCTAAAGCGGAACGTGAGCAATTAGTTATTTCAGTACCAAGTGGTAATTTTGGTAATTTAACGGCAGGCTTATTAGCTAAATCGTTAGGTTTACCTGTTAAACGCTTTATTGCGGCAACGAATGAAAATGACACTGTTCCACGTTATTTACAAACGGGTGAGTGGTCTCCAAAAGTCACTGTTCCAACTATTTCAAATGCGATGGATGTTAGCCAACCGAATAACTGGCCACGTATTGAAGAGCTTTGTCAGCTAAAAGGTTGGGGGTTAAATGAATTAGGTTATGGTGCTGTTACGGATGAGCAAACAGCTGAAACCTTAAAGCAAATGAATGAAGAAGGCTATTTATGTGAGCCTCATGGCGCGATTGCTTATCGTATTCTTAACGAGCAATTAAATGATGGCGAAACAGGTTTGTTCCTTTGTACTGCGCATCCAGCGAAATTTAAAGAAGTGGTGGATGAGATCTTAGATAAAGATATTCCATTACCTGCACCTTTAGCGAAGCATAATGCGATGGAATTATTATCTTTAGAACGTGATAATGATTTTGAAGCCGTGAAGGCGGTATTACGTTCAGTACAGTAATAACGAATAGTATTTAGCGCTAAAAAGGAGCCGAGGCTCCTTTTTTTATTACTCTGTTATTACAGATAATAAAAAACGGCACATTGATCGTGCCGTTTTTTTATTGTTACGTACTTAATAAGGCAAGCTAGCAGGAAATTATAGGCTGCTAGTGAAAGTACGTGCGATAACGTCTTGTTGCTGTTCACGAGTTAGTGAGTTGAAACGTACAGCGTAACCAGAAACACGGATTGTTAGCTGTGGGTATTTTTCTGGGTGCTTAGCAGCATCTTCTAATGTTTCACGCTTAAGAACGTTTACGTTTAGGTGCTGACCGCCTTCGATTTTTGCTGGTGCTTCGATAGCTAGCTCACGGTATTCGATGTCACCTAGATCTGATTGAGCAATAACTTGGTCAGCTTCAAAACCAGATAGTGCACATACACAACGAGCTTCGTTTGTTTCGCTGTCTAGGATCCAAATAGTGTTTAGTAGATCGTCGTTTGCAGCTTTAGTAATTTGAATACCAGTAATCATAACTTATCTCCGAGAAAGTGGTGTTAATTTAATCTTTTTGCTGAGTCTTTAATGCTATAACTCAGCACGGCTACTTGTGTATTGATCTAGATCAAATTACAACAAAAAACCTTAAATAAAGTAGGGCTGTTTTATTGAGCTAAGTCAATCTAACGCCATTTTAAGGGTTAATCAACAACAAATTTTAAGCGATAAAAAATAGTTTAGTTTAATAATGTTGTATTTTTACAACATTATTGAAGTGTAATTGTGATTATAATGTTTGTTAAATGTTTCTCTTTGGCTTGAAATGCCAAATAATATGAATAAGGTGAAAATTGTTATGAAACTGATTGGTGCTCATGTTTCTGCTGCTGGTGGTGTATTTAATGCGCCAGTAAATGCTGACAAAATTGGTGCGAATGCTTTTGCCCTGTTTACTAAAAACCAGCGTCAGTGGGTGGCTAAGCCGTTAGAGGCCGATGTGATAGCGGCATTTAAAGCGCGTTGTTCTCAATTAGAATTTAATGCCAATGCTATTTTGCCACATGACTCTTATTTGATTAATTTAGGTGCACCAGAGGCTGAAAAGTTGGAAAAATCGCGTGCTGCTTTTATTGATGAAATGTCGCGTTGTAAACAGCTTGGATTGCACCTTTTGAACTTCCATCCGGGGAGTCATTTAAAAAAAATTTCTGAAAAAGAGTGTTTAAAATTGATTGCTGAGTCCATAAATCTTGCGCATAAAGAAGTCAGTGATGTGGTTGCAGTGATCGAAAATACCGCGGGACAAGGTTCAAATTTAGGTTGGCGGTTTGAACATTTGGCAGAAATTATTGATCAAGTTGAAGATAAAACGCGGGTAGGTGTCTGTATTGATACCTGTCATACCTTTGCGGCGGGATATGATTTACGCACTGAAACTGCAACTGATCGAACTTTTGCTGAATTTGATGACGTTGTTGGAATGCAATATCTCCGAGGGATGCACTTAAATGATTCCAAAGGTGATTTAGGGAGTCATTTAGATCGCCACCATAGTCTAGGTGAAGGAGCGATCGGTTGGGATTGTTTTCGTTATATCATGCAAGATGATCGTTTTAATCATATGCCTCTTATTTTAGAAACGATTAATCCTGATATTTGGCATCAAGAGATTGCGACATTGCGAGATTTTGCCGCTCAAAAATAAGTGGCTATAAATGAAGGCGTCGATTATTTATCTCGCTTGTGATCTGATTTTGATATTCTTACTGAGTAAATTCTATTTATGAGGAAGTATTTATGACCGCTAGCTGGTCTACATTTATCGAGCAACAACGAGCACAAGCGTATTTTTCTGGGATTGAACAGGCGGTTGACGCTGCTCGTGCATCAGGAAAAGTGGTATTTCCTCCTCAACAAGATATCTTTAATGCATTCACTTCTACGCCATTAGAGAACACCAAGGTCGTGATTTTAGGACAAGATCCTTACCATGGGCCAAAGCAAGCTCATGGATTAAGTTTCTCTGTACTTCCAGGAGTTAAAACGCCACCGTCATTGGCGAATATGTATAAAGAATTAGCCACTGACATTGAAGGCTTTGTAGTACCTGAACATGGTTATTTACAGCCGTGGGCAGAGCAAGGTGTTTTATTACTTAATACCGTCCTAACAGTAGAGCAAGGGAGCGCGCATTCTCACGCTAAGATTGGTTGGGAAACATTTACCGATCGTGCGATTGAGTACATTAATGATAATACAGAGGGAGTGATCTTTTTACTGTGGGGCGCCCATGCTCAGAAAAAAGGTAAAAAGATAGATACCGAGCGTCATCATGTTTTACATTCAGCGCATCCTTCACCGTTATCTGCATACCGGGGGTTCTTTGGTTGTCAGCATTTTTCTAAAACCAATCAGTTACTCGCTGAAATGGGGAAATCAGTGATTAATTGGCAGCTATAAGTGAATTTATTTCTAAAAACAAAACGCCAGCAAAATGCTGGCGTTTTGTTTTTTTAGTCTGGAACTGTCTGTTAAAAGTCGAATTCATCGGCATTGTAACTACCGCACATATCCATATCTTGAAGTTCACGACGAAGTCGTTGACGATCTTTTAAGGCTTCGATTTCACGCCATTTACGTTTTTCAGGTTTTGCTCGAGAGCGACGAGAGACGGTTTCTGTGGTGAACATATCATCAAATGCAAAGCTATCCATAAAGCACCTCTTCCTATGATCTAGCTAAATATAAGCTACAAGGTCATTAATTATCACACTATGGGGTAGAGTAAAATTGAACTGTTTCTCATTTGTTGCTTAAAGATGAAATTTTTATGTGCTAAAAGTCAAATATATCCTTTTTATGACCGAAAATGTAAGAAAACAACTCGCGATTAGGCTTTATTTATGTTTGGATTTAGTGGGAAGTTTTTAGATATTTACTTAAAAAATATACCCTTAGTGTATTTCATGTGATAATGAATGAAATTTTTTTGATATATCCCCTCATAATTGACTTACAAAAATAAGAGAGGGAATATCCATGTGTAATCACTCTGTTTGGTTACTAAATTGTAATGATTTAGTTTGCGCTGCTTGGGTGGATACCACATCCATTGCCATTATTTATTCGATACGTACGGTGTTGTAGAAGGAACCCACTTGTCTAGCCAAATTACCTTTTTAAATGACTTACTCTGGGGCTCGGTATTAATTTATTTACTGATAGGAGTCGGTATTTACTTTACCTACCGTTTGAGCTTTATCCAGTTCCGTCATTTTGGACATATGTTTAAGGTGATGAAAAACAGTCGCAAATCAGACAGTGCCGGAATTTCTTCCTTCCAAGCATTATGTACGAGCTTAGCGGCTAGAGTCGGCACAGGTAATATGGCGGGAGTCGCCGTGGCCTTAACTTTGGGTGGCCCCGGCGCGATTTTTTGGATGTGGCTGATTGCTATGCTTGGTATGGCGACTGCTTTTGCAGAAAGTGCATTAGCTCAGCTTTATAAAACCCGCGATAATGATGGTAATTATCGTGGTGGTCCTGCGTATTATATGGAAAAAGGATTAGGCATGCGCTGGATGGGCGTTATGTTCTCGGTCTTTTTGATCATTGCTTTTGGCTTAGTGTTTAACTCGGTTCAAGCTAACTCGATAAGTCAGGCGGCTCATGTCGCTTTTGGCTGGTCACCGATATATGTTGGTATTGGGCTTGTGATCATGACTGGAGTGATCATCTTTGGTGGTTTGCGTACGATTGCAAGAACCGCGGAAATTTTAGTTCCTGCAATGGCATTATGTTATCTAGTGCTTGCCCTTTATATTATGGCGATCAACATAGAAAAACTGCCTGATATTATCATGATGATTTTTCGCAGTGCTTTCGGTCTAGAAGAAGCGGCATCGGGAGCACTGGGATATACCATCGCGCAAGGAATGATTAATGGGTTAAAGCGTGGCTTATTTTCAAATGAAGCCGGCATGGGATCGGCACCGAATGCGGCAGCCTCTGCAACACCTTATCCGCCCCATCCTGCCTCGCAGGGATATGTGCAAATGCTGGGGGTATTTATGGATACAATGGTGATCTGTTCATCCACTGTCGCGATTATTTTGATGTCTGGCGAATATGTTCCCCATAGTGAAGTGACAGGGATTGAGTTAACTCAGCGTGCCTTGAGCTCGCAAGTCGGCGATTGGGGCTCTGTGTTTATTGCCGTTGCAATTTTCTTCTTTGCGTTTACATCGCTCGTTGCTAATTATTCCTATGCTGAAACCAACCTTATTTTTCTTGAGCATAACCATAAAATTGGCTTGAATATTTTTCGTGTTGTGGTGCTCTTTATGGTGATGTTTGGGGCGTTAGCTGATCTGCCAACGGTATGGGCAATGGCCGATGTCTCAATGGGAATGATGGCACTGATTAACTTAGTCGCGATTGTTTTACTGTCAGGCACTGTGGTGAAGTTGGCTACTGATTACAATAAACAGTTATCGCTGGGTAAGGTGCCGACGTTTGATAGTAATGATTACCCAGAGCTTCATGCCCAGTTAGAAGAAGGCATTTGGGATAAGAGTAAATCATAGTGAACGCCTATTACTGAAATAACCAAAGCCACTTAGTTTCTAAGTGGCTTTTTTGTTGTTTAGTGATAATCTTTTCAAGTCAGACTTTAAAGGAAAAAGCCTTATGTTAATTGTGGTTTCCCCCGCTAAAACCCTTGATTATGAATCGCCATTGGTAACATCAACATATACTTTGCCAGAGCTAACGGATCACTCTGCTGAACTGATTGATGTATGTCGTGAGTTAACGCCAATGGATATTGCAAGCTTAATGAAAGTGAGCGATAAAATTGCAGGTTTGAATGCAGCTCGTTTTGCTGAGTGGCAGCCACAATTTACGCAAGACAATGCTCGTCAGGCAATATTGGCTTTTAAAGGTGATGTTTATACTGGTCTTGCGGTTGAAACCATGACAGAACAACAGTTTGCTTATGCTCAACAGCATTTACGTATGCTTTCGGGTTTATATGGTTTATTGCGTCCATTAGATTTGATGCAACCTTACCGCTTAGAGATGGGGACGAAATTAGCGAACCCTCGCGGTACTAATCTGTATCAATTTTGGGGTGATATCATTACCGATAAATTGAACCAAGCATTAGTAGAGCAGGGCGATGATATTCTGATCAACCTTGCATCTAACGAATATTTTAAATCGGTGAAACCGAAGAAGTTGAATGCTCAACTTATCACACCTGTTTTTAAAGATTGTAAGAACGGTAATTATAAAGTGATCAGCTTTTACGCCAAAAAAGCTCGTGGCATGATGGCGCGTTACATTCTTGATAATCAAATCACATCGATTGAAGCTTTAAAAGAATTTGATACCGCGGGTTATTATTTTGTTGAAGCAGAATCAACAGCGAAAGAATTCGTATTTAAGCGTGAAGAACAATAGTAATAAGTAATTGTTTTTAAATGAAAAAGGCCAACTCGTGAAAGTTGGCCTTGTTGTTTTATCTATGTGGTAAAAGAGAAATTACGATTTAGCTTGGCCTTTTTTTGCCGCTTGTTTGATTTTCTTTTTCGCTTTCGCTTCTTTTACTTTTTTACTCACTTTTTTCTTTTTCTTGGCAGTGCTTGCTTTTTTGGTCTGTGGACGTAGGCCATGAATAAAGCGTTCTGGCACTTCTTCTTTCATGTAGCGGCTGATACGTTCGATCATGCTTTGATCATGTGCTTCAACCAAGGAGATTGCCGTTCCTTTCTTACCCGCTCGTGCAGTACGACCAATACGGTGTACATAAACTTCAGCTGTACGAGGTAGATCAAAGTTGATCACATGGCTAACATCAGGTAAATCAATACCACGTGCAGCAACGTCTGTCGCAATTAATACGTTCACAACACCATCACGAAAACGAGTGATCATGTTTGTACGTGCAGCCTGTGCCATTTCACCTTGGATCCAGTTACAAGGGATGCCCATGGCTTCTAGTTGACCACGAAGTACAGCTAGGCGCTCACGTGTTTTGACAAAGATGATCGTGCGTTCAGCTTGCTCTTTAATGATGTTTTCTAACAGAGCAAGCTTGTGATCCATATTGTCACAACGAAGGTACATTTGGTGGATCTTTTTACGTTCGCGGCGAGAAGGATCTGCATTTACTTCAACAGGCTCATTCAAAATTGTTTCTGAAAACTCACGTACACCTTTACCTTCTAAGGTAGCGGAGAACAATAAGCTTTGACGACGCCAGCGACACTCATGGTTAAGACGCTCAACTATTTTACCAAAGCCCATGTCTAACATGCGATCGGCTTCATCAAGGATCAAACACTCGATAGCACGACAGTCAAATTTCTCAGCTTCAATGTACTCCATAAGACGACCTGGTGTTGCTACCACGATATCCTGAGTTTTACCCAGCATTTCGGCATGTTCGTCATATGAGATACCACCTGTGATGGTAAATACTTTTAGTGTTGTATATTTTGCTAATGCTCTTGCTTGATCGGCAACTTGAATGGCAAGTTCACGTGTTGGCGTTAAGATCAGAATACGTGCAGGTCCCGGTCTTTTGCGTGGGAAATCTTGCAAGTGTTGGATCATCGGTAGAAGAAAGGCTGCTGTTTTTCCGGTCCCTGTTGGCGCAGAAGCCATTACATCTTTACCGTCAAGGGCATGAGGGATAGCCTGCGCTTGAACCACTGTTGGGCGGCTATAGCCGATTTCTTCAATCGCTCGTAACAGCTCGCTATCTAACTCTAATTCGGAAAAGTCTCTCACCAGTTATCTCTCCCAAGACAAATGCTATGTGTCATTATCGTATGCCAATTACAAAGAATAACAACAAGGGTATTAATATTTAAGGGGCGGCATTATAGCCACTCTTGGCGTAAGTGACACCGATTAAAACATAAAAACTTTAATCATTGATGATTATTACAACGTTTACAGGGGATATAAATGTCGTATTCGGTTACATTTTCAGATAGAAATCTTTCGTTAATGCTTTGAATTCAATTGAATAATCACCATTGTTATGAATGCAAAGGTGAGATGAATAACAGGTTTGTTTCTTTTTACTCAATTGTAGAAGTAATCGAATCGGTGCTTTTTTCTCGGTACTTTGGACATCGCAACGTTCAATACAATGTAAATGATATTCAGCAGCGGCTTCAATTAAGCGCTGTCCTTCGTAACTTGGCAAGATAATACTGGCGATCCCTTCTTCTGTAAGAAGCCATTGAAGCGTTTTAAGTAGCTGTTGATGGCTAAATGTATCGGTATGTCGAGCAGTAGCACGGTGTGATTGCTCTGCTTGCTGACCAAAATTGAAATAAGGGGGGTTACACACAATCGCATTAATACTATTAGGGGGCTGTGTATGTCGCCATTCAGTGACATCTTGTTCAATACACTGTAAGCGTAGATGCCAAGGTGAATTTGTGAAATTTTGGCGTGCTACCGCTGCGGCTTGTGGATCGATTTCGATAGCTTCGATAGTAATAGGTAAAGCTAACGTGCTTGTCCGCTGTGCAGCCATGAGTGCTAATAAACCACTGCCTGTACCAATATCCACCACTCTACCTTGTCGAGGCATAGCTGCCCATGCTCCTAGCAATACACCATCGGTGCTGATAGGCATTCCGCAGCCTAAATCATTGACGTGAAATTGTTTAAAGCTAAAGCCGCGTGACATGGCTATTTTCCCTTTTCTTGTGTTTTGAGCTAAGTAGTTTGAGCTAAGTAGTTTGAGCTAAATATGGAATAAACGATTAACCGTAATGGTTATAACACTAATCATCACAACGGCTTGGTTATTGTGCTTTTATTGTTTTGACATAGTTAACTACTATGTTTGCTTTTTGTTTATATTTTAATCTTTTGTATTTAGTTGGCTTTATATTCTATTTTTATTGTCTTTGCTGGTTTTATATTTTGGTTTTAATGCTTTGTTTATGTATTATGTGGTGTTTATTTCTACACTATTGCCAAGAATGCTGTTTTTATCCATTATGTTTTCGTTGGTTATATATGTTTAATTTTGTAATCAACATGGATAATTATAAAAACACAACACGTAACCCATAAGAAGAGTGGAAGGTGCAGTTTGAAAAAGACACTCAAAGTAACAGACATTATAGCGTTAGGTTTTATGACTTTCGCTTTCTTTCTTGGTGCTGGGAATATTATTTTTCCACCATTAGCAGGTCAACTTGCCGGTGAAAATATGCTTTCGGCTATGTTTGGCTTTTTAGTTACAGCCGTTGGTCTACCTTTAATTGGCATTATTGCCGTTGCAATGGCAGGTGGTGGCTGGCAGGGGTTAACCCGTGATTTACCCTCAAAAATAGCAACGTTAATGGCGGTGCTGATTTTTATTATTATTGGTCCTGCTTTTGCTGCGCCGCGAACAGGTTTAGTCGCTTATGAAATGGCAGTAAAACCATTTATGGCGGCAGATGCTGGTCAAGCAAGCTTAACGACTTTTTCTGTGATCTTTTTTGCAGTCGCCCTCTTTTTTGCTTGGTCTCGTGGCCAGCTGATCGACATGATTGGTAAGTTCTTAACACCTGCACTGTTTATCGTATTGGCTATACTGGCTATTGCAGTATTTGTAAATCCACAAGGTTCGATTGTTGCAGCGCAAGGTGAGTATGTAACACAGGCGTTTACGAAAGGTTTCCTTGAAGGCTATAACACCATGGATACTTTCGCGGCCTTGATGTTTGGTATGCTGATTGTGGATGTGATCCGCAGTAAAGGTGTTAGTGATGAAAAAACAACCTGTACCTACCTGATCTACGCCGGTCTTATTGCAGCAGCAGGCTTAGCCTTTGTATATATCTCATTATTTTACTTAGGCGCGACCAGTACAGCGATTGCACCTAATGCGGCTAATGGTGGCGTTATCTTAACTGGCTATGTGATGGCGTTATTTGGTGCGCCGGGTCAGGTGATCCTATCTGCAATTGTATTACTTGCCTGTTTAACGACAGCGATCGGTTTGATCAGTGCATGTGCAGATTACTTCAGCTCTTTAACGTCACTGTCTTACAAAAAGTGGGCGGTGATTTTGGCGGTAATTTGTGCGGTGGTAGCCAATGTGGGTTTGAACCAGTTGATTGCGTTATCTGTACCTGTGTTATTTGCTTTGTATCCAGTCGCGATTGCACTGGTCGCATTAACCTTAATACGTAAATGGTTACCGAATCCACGTTTAGCATACCGTGTTGTGTTGTTGGTTTCTTTTATCTTTAGCATGATTGATGTGGCGAAATACTTGAAGTTTGATGTATCAATGTTCAGTGATTTACCACTATTTAATTATGGTATGGCTTGGGTATTACCGACTTTGATTGCGCTTGCGATCACGCGCTTTGTCGGTGGCAAAGCGATGGGGCCACAAGATAAGTTAGCGTAAATTCACTGTTGAGATAGACATAGAAAAGGGATGCCATGTGCATCCCTTTTTGTTGATATATGCAATGTGATTGCTCACAAGGTTTCGGCGTACTCAAGCATAATTTGCTCACACCACTGGGTGATACGTTGATCGGAATGTTCGTATTGTGAGTCTTCATCCAGCGCAAGACCGACAAAGAATTGTTTATCGTCAGTAAGGGCTTTTGATGCTTCAAATTGGTAGCTATCATCATTGGGCCAGTAGCCAATAAATTGAACGCCTGCTTCTAATAGCTTGTCATGCAGCATTCCCATCGCATCAAGGAACCACTCGGTGTAACCTTCTTGATCGCCTAAGCCAAACAATGCAATGGTTTTATTGGTTAAACGTAATCCATCAAGCTGCTGCCACACGGCTTCCCAATCTTCTTGCAGTTCACCAAAGTCCCAGGTTGAAATACCTAAAATAAGCATATCAAACTGGTTCATCTCATTGATGTCTGCTTCTTTAATATTACGCAGTTCAATCAGCTCGGGACCAATACAATCACGGATCTTTTCTGCTGCCATTTCGGTATAGCAGGTGGTTGAGCCATAAAACAAACCGATTTTCATGCTGAGTATCCTAGTATTTTTATTTATTGTTTGAGTGTACCTGTAATGACCTTACAAGCTCAATAAAGTGAATAAAAGCATCCGATATTTTTTCACTTATTGTCTGTTGTAATAAGCCTCGTTACTTTTGCTTTAAAATATCCTATGATGAATGAAAGTACTGTGTTTTTATCCATGTGTTGAAGCTTTGCTAACACAGATTTTGGAGTGAAAAATGGAAAACGATGACGTTATTATCGAACGTTTTCTGGATGCGATGTGGATGGAGCGAGGATTATCTGAAAATACCTTGTCGTCTTACCGCAATGATTTAACCAAGCTATTACGCTGGTTAAAACAAGAATCACGTAATGTCATCAGTGTTTCAGTTGATGATTTACAGCGTTATCAACAATGGTTATTTGATAAAGATTATAAGCAAACCTCACGTGCACGTATGGTTTCTGCTATTCGCCGTTTATTTCAATATTTACATCGTGAAAAGATGCGTGATGACGATCCGAGTGCGATGCTAGTGACACCTAAATTACCCAAACGCTTACCCAAAGATTTAAGTGAAGCACAAGTGGATGCGTTATTAGAAGCACCCGATGTTAATGATCCGATTGAACTGCGCGATAAAGCGATGCTTGAATTGTTGTATGCAACAGGCTTGCGTGTAACCGAGCTTGTGACATTAACTATGGAAAATATTAGCTTGCGCCAAGGTGTCGTTCGCATTACTGGTAAAGGTGATAAAGAGCGATTAGTCCCGATGGGAGAAAATGCTGTCGATTGGATTGAACAATTTATTGATACGGGGCGTCCGCAACTGCTGGGAGAAAAAAGCTCTGATGTGTTATTTCCGAGTCGTCGAGCAAGACAAATGACCCGTCAAACGTTTTGGCATCGGATTAAACACTATGCTGTTTTAGCGGGAATTGATGCAGAAACATTATCACCTCACGTGATGCGTCACGCCTTTGCAACGCACTTATTAAATTACGGTGCTGATCTTCGTGTGGTACAAATGTTGCTTGGACATAGTGACCTATCAACCACACAAATTTATACCCATGTTGCAACGGAAAGGTTAAAACAATTACACCAAACTCACCATCCTCGCGCATAATTGTGAGAGAGTGTTAGGTAAATTCGTGAATACTGTTTGCGTTCCGTTAGAGTTAACTTATTCTTGCCTAGCAAATGAGAGTAGAAAATTTGAAACTATTTTACGATGAATTAGGTCTCATAAAGATTGAGAGTATCATCATTAATTAAGGATAAATTAAATGCACTTTATCAGCCGAACAATTGTGGCAACAGCGGTTGCTTTAACGGCTTTTTCAGCGGCAGCGAAGCCAGATGAAGCGGCGATTAGTCAGCAACTTGCGAAAGTCGGCTTAACCCCTTCATCGATTGAAGCGTCTCCGATTTCAGGATTAAATGAAATTATGACAGAGCGTGGCATTGTTTATGCTTCTGATGATGGTAAGTATTTTGTCGTTGGTCACTTATACGAAAATAATGGTGCGCAGCCTGTTAACTTAACAGAGCAAAAAATGGCAAAAATGAACAAGGATAAAATTGCAGCGATGGAAAAAGACATGATTGTCTATCCTGCAAAGAACGAAAAATATGTCGTTACCGTGTTCACCGATACAAGCTGTGGCTATTGTCGTAAATTACATAATGATATCAAAGGTTATAATGATGAAGGCATTACTGTTCGTTATTTAGCCTTCCCTCGTGGTGGTGAGCGTTCTGGCAACTTTAATCAAATGAGTGCGATCTGGGGTGCTAAAGATCGTGCAAAAGCGATGGATGATGCGAAGAGTGGCAATTTTGATACAAGTAAGATCACACCTCGTCCAGATTTAGTGCGTGCACAATACGAGCTTGGTGTTGCAATGGGTGTGAACGGTACGCCTGCTATTATTCTCGCTGATGGTACGATGATCCCTGGTTATCAGCCGCCTGCAGCATTACGTCAGCTACTTGATAGCCAACCAAAAAGCTAATTTAGCGTCGTAGATGATGGAATAATAGAAAGCCTGAGCATTATGTTCAGGCTTTTTTGTTATAGGCTATTTCGTTACTATGAAAAGATAATAATACTGATAAGAAGCCTGATTATGATTGAAATTAAACGTCGCCCTTTAGCAGATACCGAGGGGTTCTCAGATCAAATCCCTCCGATCTTACAACGTATTTATGCTAGCCGTGGGATCAAAAATGATGCTGAGTTAGAGCGTAGTGCCAAGGGGCTACTTAATTACAATCAGCTTCATGGTATGACTAGCGCAGTTCAGTTGTTAGTGGATGCGCTTTTGCAAAACACACGAATTATCATTGTTGGTGATTTTGATGCTGATGGCGCAACAAGTTCAGCATTATCTGTGCTAGCGCTTCGTATGCTCGGCTGTAAAAATGTTGATTATTTAGTACCTAACCGTTTCGACGATGGATATGGCCTGAGCCCTGAAGTGGTTGAACAAGCCATTGAACGTGGCGCAGAGCTGATTATGACCGTGGATAACGGAGTTTCTTCGATTGCTGGCGTTGCGGTAGCGAAAGAAAAAGGCTTGACCGTATTAGTTACCGATCACCATTTGCCAGGCGATTGTTTACCGATCGCTGATGCGATTGTTAATCCAAATCTTAATGAGTGTGGGTTTCCATCTAAAGCGCTGTGTGGTGTCGGGGTGGCTTTCTACCTCATGCTGGCACTGCGCGCTGAATTACGTCAGAGAGGTTGGTTTGAGCAACAAGGTATCGCCATGCCTAATCTGGCTGAATTACTCGATTTAGTCGCACTGGGAACTGTTGCTGATGTCGTTGCACTTGATGGCAATAATCGTATTTTAGTGCATCAAGGCTTACAACGTATTCGTGCGGGTAAGTGTCGACCTGGTATTCAAGCGCTAATTGAGGTTGCCAATCGCGATCCGGCGCGTTTAGTGACCAGTGACTTAGGGTTTGCCTTAGGGCCTCGCATTAATGCCGCAGGACGATTAGATGATATGTCGTTTGGGGTTGAACTCCTGTTGTGTGAAAACATTCAATCAGCGCGTCGTATGGCATCAGAGCTAGATGGCTTAAATCAGACACGAAAAGAAATAGAGCTGGGCATGAAAGATGAGGCCTTAGCGATTTGTGAGCGTTTGAAGTTTAATCAGCAAGATATGCCTTATGGTTTAGTGCTCTTCCAGCGCGATTGGCACCAAGGTGTGATTGGTATTTTAGCCTCACGTATTAAAGATAAATATCATCGTCCTGTGATTGCTTTTGCCGATGCGGGGAACGGTGAAATTAAAGGCTCATGTCGCTCAATTCCTGGATTACATATGCGTGATGCGCTAGATCTGGTCGATACCCAAAATCCTGGGATGATTTTGAAATTTGGTGGTCACGCGATGGCGGCAGGACTTACTATCCCTGAAGATAAATTAGATGCTTTTAGTAAAGCTTTTGATGCGGTGGTACGCAATGTACTCGATGAAGAAGCGCTAAAAGGGGTATTGATGACAGATGGTGAGTTAGGCTGTCATGAATTAAACCTAGATGTCGCTGAAATTCTTCGTGCTGGTGGTCCTTGGGGACAACAATTTCCTGAGCCAGCCTTTGATGGTACTTTCCGATTATTGCATCAAAAGTTAGTGGGCGGGAAACACCTTAAGATGATGGTAGAGCCGCTAAGTGGCGGTAGCGTAATTGATGCGATTGCTTTTAATGTCGATGTGAAACGTTGGCCTGATGCATCGGTTCAACAAGTTGAATTGGTTTACCGTTTAGATGTTAATGAATACCGAGGCAACCGCAGTGTGCAATTGATGATTGAACATTTGAACGCGAAATAAGTATTATTTTCATTTTTTGATAACGAATATCTTAGTGGCGAGGTTTTCAAGGCTGATTAAGCCTAGAATCTCGCCATTTTATTATTAATTTTCTTATAACCTTTCTCTCCCTCTGTATATTCTATCTACAATTCGATAGAATCTTTCGGTTATGTCCATTTCGACAATGAAGAGTGGCAATGTTCGAGATTAATCCTATTAAAAACCGACTTGAGGATGTGTCAGCACGTACTGATACCCTTAGGGGGTACCTTTGACTACGATGCTAAGAAAGAGCGTCTAGAAGAGGTAAACGCAGAATTAGAGCAACCAGATGTATGGAATGAACCTGATCGCGCACAAGCGTTAGGTAAAGAGCGTGCATCACTGGAAGCGGTAGTTGAAACCATTGACCTACTAGATCAAGGCGTTGAAGACGTTGAAGGTTTATTAGAGCTGGCGGTGGAAGAAAACGATCAAGAAACATTTGATGAGATTGAACCTGAGTTAGCTGAGCTTGAAGCTAAGTTAGCTAAGTTGGAATTTCGTCGTATGTTTGCAGGCGATCACGATGCGTCTGATTGTTACCTTGACCTTCAAGCAGGTTCAGGTGGTACAGAAGCACAAGATTGGACTTCAATGATGCTACGCATGTATTTGCGTTGGGCTGATGCCAAAGGTTTTAAAACCGAAATCATTGAAATCTCTGATGGTGATGTTGCCGGTCTGAAATCGGTTACCGTTCGAATCAGTGGCGAGTATGCTTATGGCTGGTTACGTACTGAAACAGGTGTTCACCGTTTAGTGCGTAAGTCACCGTTTGATTCAGGTGGTCGTCGTCATACTTCTTTTGCTTCAGCATTCGTTTATCCTGAAATTGATGACAATATCGTGATTGATATTAACCCATCAGATCTACGTATTGACGTATACCGTGCATCAGGCGCGGGTGGTCAGCACGTTAACACCACGGAATCTGCGGTACGTATTACCCACCTTCCAACTAACATTGTGGTGCAGTGTCAGAACGATCGCTCTCAGCATAAAAACAAAGATCAGGCAATGAAGCAGTTAAAAGCGAAATTGTTTGAATATGAAATGCAGAAGCAAAATGCTGAAAAGCAAGCCAGTGAAGATACCAAATCCGACATTGGTTGGGGTAGTCAAATTCGTTCATACGTATTAGATGACTCCCGCATTAAAGATTTACGTACTGGGGTGGAAAATCGTAACACCCAGGCAGTACTGGACGGTGATTTAGACCGTTTTATAGAAGCAAGCCTGAAATCAGGTCTTTAACCGAATTCCGGTAAAAATTTAAGGGTTACCCCATGACTGATCAATTACAAGATGAGAATAAGCTGATTGCTGAGCGTCGCGCTAAATTAGATATGATCCGCGAAAACTGCAAAGCAAATGGCCACCCCAATGATTTCCGTCGCGATAGCTTAGCGGCAGATCTCAATGCAAAATACGGTGAAATGACCAAAGAAGAGCTTGAAGAAGCGGGTCATGTATTTGCAATCGCGGGTCGTATTATGGCTAAGCGTGGTCCTTTCTTGGCTATTCAAGATGTATCTGGTCGTATTCAAGCTTACGCATCAAAAGATGTGCAGAAAGAGCTAAAAGAGAAGTATTCAGGCTTAGATATCGGTGACATTATCGGTATTAAAGGTGCTCTTCATAAGTCAGGTAAAGGTGATCTTTACGTGAATATGGATGAGTACGAGCTGCTAACAAAAGCACTGCGTCCTTTACCTGAAAAATTCCATGGCTTAACTGACCAAGAAATGCGTTACCGTCAGCGTTACGTTGATCTTATCGTTAACGATGATTCACGTCATGCTTTTGTGGTTCGTTCAAAAGTGGTATCTGCGATCCGTAGCTTCATGGTAACGAAAGGCTTCATGGAAGTTGAAACACCAATGATGCATGTGATCCCAGGTGGTGCAACAGCACGCCCATTTATCACACACCATAACGCACTCGATATCGATATGTACCTACGCGTTGCACCAGAGCTTTACCTTAAGCGTCTAGTGGTTGGTGGTTTTGAGCGTGTATTCGAAATCAACCGTAACTTCCGTAACGAAGGTCTATCTCCTCGTCATAACCCTGAATTCACCATGATGGAATTCTACATGGCGTACGCAGATTACAACGATCTGATGGATCTGACAGAAGAAATGCTAAGCAGCATTGCGATTGACGTTCTTGGTTCTTCTAAAATGCCATACGGTGAGTTTGAAGTTGAATTTGCAGGTCCATACACACGTATGAGCATGCTAGATGCTATCAAGCAGTACAACCCAGAGCACGCAGAAATCCAAGCATTAACTTACGAAGGCGTTGCTGATCGTGAGCTAATGGTGAAGATTGCTAAATCTGTACACGTTGATGTTGAAGATTTCTGGACTTGTGGTCAGTTGCTAGAAGAGATCTTCGGTGAAACCGCTGAACCTCAACTAATGCAACCAACTTTCATTACTGAGTACCCAGCAGATATTTCTCCACTTGCTCGTCGTAACGATGAAAATCCATTCATTACAGATCGTTTTGAATTCTTCATCGGTGGTCGTGAAGTAGCGAATGGTTTCTCTGAGCTTAACGATGCACAAGATCAAGATCAACGCTTCAAAGCGCAGGTTGATGCTAAAGATGCGGGTGATGATGAAGCAATGTACTACGATGCAGATTACATTACAGCGCTAGAGCACGGCTTACCACCGACAGCGGGTCAAGGTATTGGTATCGATCGCCTAGTGATGTTATTTACTAATACACACACAATCCGTGACGTGATCCTATTCCCAGCAATGCGTCCTCAAAGCAACTAGTTCTAAGCTCTGATATAAAAAACCACCGCTAAGCGGTGGTTTTTTTTGCTAAAAACAAAACTGAATAACCATTTCCTTATATTTAATGGTGCTATTTTTTAATTTGTTGCATTAAAAATGAATGTGATTTTTAGAATAATTCATTAAGATTGTGATGTATTTCGATAAAATGTAACTTTTAAGATAAAAAATAGATGCATACTTTGAATTTAATAGTAAACATGTTGCTCACTGGTGTGGCGTACATATAGTATTGTTAAGTATTTGGTGCGGTTACTATTAATACACATTAAAACAACAGTCGTGCTACGTAATAACGTTATCAAGGGCGATTAGGGATGGATAAACGAAATAAGATCGGGGCAGCGAATTCAATTGTTGTCTTTGGCGGAGTAAATCAAAAGTGGCTTCCATCAATGGAGGCGGCTGGGTGGTCATGTCACCGTTGTTATGATTTACGCGCAGCAGAATCTTTATTGTTAGAAATGGGCCCCTGTGTAGGTGTTGTAGATCTAAGTAATGATGATTTCAGTTTGCATAGCTTAGCCGCACTTGTGAATCGTAATAAGCAAGTACGCTGGATAGCGATTGTGCGTGATGAACAATTAAATAATGAAGCAATAAGTCAATTAATTGTGAATTTTTGCTTAGATTATTTTTCTACTCCTGTTCCTTGTGAGCGACTAAAGCAAACCATTGGTCACCAAAGTGGAATGCTAGCATTAGAACGTCAAGTTTGGCCTCAGTTAGGCCAGTTTGGGCAACAAGGCTTGCAAGGCAATACGCCAGTGATGAAGAAACTTCGTGATCAAGTTAAGCGTGTTGCATTAAGTGATGTACCTGTTTTAATCAGTGGTGAAATTGGTACTGGAAAATTAGTAGTAGCAGAAGCCTTACATCAAGCTTCGGTTCGAGCCAAAAAGCCGCTAGTACGTGTTAATTGTGAAAATTTACAAGCCGGGTGGATAAATGAGGTTGGACAAAATTCTTATCTCGATTATGCCAATAACGGTGTGTTAGTACTTAATGAGTTTACTTTACTTGCAGATGATAGAAAAAAAGAAGTACTGAAAATACTCAGTGATGGTGTCTATTATCATCCTGATGGCAGTATTTTAACGTTAGATATCCGTTTTATAGCCACCAGTAGTCACAATTTTGAAGATCTATCAGAGTTAGATACATTAACCCGTGATCTGTATTTTAGATTAAATGTGGTGTCACTAACGGTACCTGCTTTACGTGAAAGAGGCGGGGATATTGTATTACTAGCAGAGTTTTTACTCTTAAAATATGCTAGGCAATATAATAGTGTTGTTAAGACGTTTTCTGAACAAGCCAAAGCGATGTTGCTTCAATATCAATGGCCTGGCAATGTCCGTGAATTAATTAGTCAAATCAAGCGTTCTGTATTACTGGTTGAAACTAAGTGTATAGAAGCGGAGCATTTAGACATTCCCCGAGTGACTGAAGATAAGCAAAGTTTAAAGAAAATTCGTGAAGAATCGGAACGAACGGCATTATTAACAGTATTAGAAAATAACAAAGGTCAAATCTCTGCAGCAGCGAGAGAATTAGGTGTATCTCGCGCCACTATGTATCGATTGCTGAATAAACATGACTTGATCCCACCTCCTCGTTGTTTCCGCCAAGGTTAATATCATTTAACGTTGATTGATTAATACAACAGCGACTGCAAGGTGGCTGTTTTTTTAGATCTAAATATCATTCTCTCTACCAATACTACATAAATGTTTCTGCTGATATTTCATGAAAATATTGGTTTTAAATTAGTCTATAGCGAATAAAAGTAGAGTCTTATAGCATAAAAACATGCAGTTACATTGATGGCATAAATTTACTTGTTATATGTTAATGATTCGTTAGTATTGGTTTTAAGCATATCTTTCCAATTTGAAAATGTCCGATCCTTTAGCAAAGAACAGCGACATGGTTAGAGTGTGAATCTTAATTTAAAGCCAAGGAGAATGTCATTATGCGCCAGTCTGTGTATATCCGATTTGCTATTTTTTTAATCCAACAAGATGTGAAACGAGAAGAGGCGTTATGGCGACATCAGCAACGTCGAGTCAGTGTCTATTTACCTGTTCTTTCCCCTCACTTAATGCGCGATGTGGGGGTTGAAAGTGATGGACGTATTGCATTGAGTCATCTTGTTCATGCCGAGCGTAAAGTTCGTCATCTCAGACGAACATTAAGATTTAGACACAACACGTAAGGAGTAAGGCCAGCAAGTATTTTTACTTGCTGGCCAACCGTTACGTAATACTCAAACACTAAGGGCAAGGGTTTGAGTATTGAATACCAACTCGCTCTAAATCTGTCATAACTTCTTCAGAAAGCATGAGATCAATACTGTTTATATTGTTTTCTAACTGCTCTAGTGTAGTGGCACCGATGATATTTGCCGCAACAAAAGGACGTTGGTTAACAAACGCGAGTGCCATTTGGACGGGATCAAGTCCGTGCTTATTAGCGACATCAATATAAGCTTGTGTGGCTTGAATACCTTGCTGATTAAAATAGCGTGAAAAGCGAGGAAACTCAGTGCATCGCGCCCCTTTAGGCTTGGCATTATTTAAATATTTACCGCTTAATGCGCCAAAAGCTAACGGGGAATAGGCGAGTAGCTCTACACCTTCATGATGGCTAATTTCAGAAAGTCCGACTTCAAAACTACGGTTAAGTAAATTGTAGGGATTTTGAATGGATACGATTCTTGGTAAATTGTGTTTTTCTGCGAGCTGCAGATAAGACATGACTCCCCAAGGGGTTTCATTGGAGACGCCGATATATCTGATTTTTCCTGCTGTGACTAACTCACTTAATGCCTCTAGTGTTTCAATTAACGTAACACCACAATGATCTTCTTCATAATGGTAGTTTAACTTACCAAAACAATTGGTTTGCCGTTGAGGCCAGTGCAGCTGGTAGAGATCGATATAATCGGTTTTTAAGCGTATTAAACTATCATTCACCGCATCATGAATATGACGTCGATTAAGCGACATATTGTCACGAATATAAGGCACATTACGGGGGCCTGCCACTTTTGTTGCAATCACAACTCTATCTCGTAATTGTGTTTTTTCTAGCCAATTACCAATATAACTTTCTGTTAAACCTTGGGTATTAGCATTCGGCGGGACGGGATACATTTCCGCAGTATCAATGAAGTTGACGCCATGCTCAAAGGCAAAATCTAATTGGCTATGGGCTTCATCCTGATTATTTTGTTCACCAAAGGTCATGGTACCGAGGCAGATCTTACTGATCTCTAAACTAGAATGCGGGATCGTATGGTATTTCATTCGCTGTCCTTGCCATTAATGTCTTTTATTTGACTATAGCTTGAAGCGTTTGGACTGAGAAGTGCATTAAATATGAAATGAATATTATATTACGAACTTGATAGGAGGAGAAAACTGACACATAGTTAATGTTAGATCTTTTATTTTTTTAGTGTAGATAAACAATGAAGCTATCTCAATTAAAGCCGTGGCTTAAAGCATCACCGAATAAGATCCCACATTGTGTATTAACCTGTTATGCGGGATATTCTGATTATCTGATGGAAATTGAATATAAGCATCAGTTACAGCCACTTAAAGATGAGCAAGATAACTTACTGCATTTTAAGACGATTGAGCAGGCGCAGGTATTATTGAAATCTATTGGGATCAGTAATATGACGTTACGTTTAACTGATCCCTATGATGAATTCTTACCGGAAGGGCTCACGGCTGCTTGTGAAGAAGATATGGTGTTGCATTTTTAGTCCCGCGGTTTAACGCAGCACATAGCTTAAATAAAGTATCGAGCTAAAATTTCTGCCGTGAAGTGTGTTTTTAAATAAAAACCACGAGGTAAGGTTTTGATAGGCTGTCCATTTGCGCCGTAAGCTTCTGTGAGTACTTTGCTATTTGCCGCTTTGGGTCGTAATTGCAGTACCTCGCCATGGCGTGCTGTGATGTGCTCGACTTGGCCGAGTACGATCATATCCATTAACTCTTCCCAGTCTTGTTTTAACTGCGCATCTTCGTCTATCGATGGACTCCATATTAACGGTGATCCAACATGGCGTTCTGCTAAGGGAATATCACGTTCACCTTCGACAGGGATCCATAATACCCGTGAGAGCTTATGACGAATATGACTGGTTTCCCATCGTAATCCTTGTACCCCAATTAAAGGGGCGACACAGACAAAAGTTGTTTCTAATGGTTTGCCATTATAGCCAATAGGGATCGTTTTAAGTTCAATCCCAAGATCGATAAAGTCAGGAACGGGCTTACTTCCCGCTGTTGCACCTAAATGCCATTCCAACAGCTGCCCAACCCATCCTTTATCTCTTTTTAGATCTGCAGGTGGAATAATGCCAGCAAGATCGGCTAATTCTCCAAGCGTTAACCCTGCTAGTTGTTGGGCTCGATAGAGGAGTTCGTGTTCAGTGAGAGGGGGGGATGGTTGCTCAGGCTTTGGCATAGTGCTACGCGATGATCATGATCTAAAATAAGAAGAGTCAAGATCATAACATAGCTTTTTCCTGTTTGAATGGATAAATCTAGAGAAAAGGATCATTTTAAAAGATATCCACAGATTATTTTTATTAAATATTTATTTTGATGCTAACTGTTTAAATAGACAGGCTTAAGTTGGTGTTTTATTCATCTTGATTATCTTGTGTTCGATCATTTTTATTGTATGGTGTGGATAAAGTCAGAATTGATTGATCTTTAACCGATCGTTTTTTTGAGATGTGAATATTCTATTTTTTAAAATTTATTATGTATCTTTATTGATTTTAATATTTTGATTTTTATGTGTTTTTCGTTTTATCTTTTGACGTTTCATTGCTATTTATCAAATGATAATTACATATAAAACCGAGGTTTTTTTATCTTCTGCACAAATCTATCCACAGAAAGAGTGAATAAATGTGGGGAATGTCTCATTTAGATGTTTATAACCTCTAGTAGAGAGAGGAGTTATCCCTAATTTGAGGTTTAGTTAGGAAAATATCACGATCTGATCGAATCTTTGTTTACCGATCACGTCTACTATGAAAAAATCACTATTAATAGATATTTATACTTGAGGTCGTCCAGTGATTGATGGCGATGGATACCGCCCTAATGTAGGGATCGTTATCTGCAATAGCCATGGCCAGGTATTTTGGGCTCGACGATATGGACAACATTCTTGGCAGTTTCCGCAAGGTGGTATTGATGATGGTGAAACACCAGAGCAAGCCATGTTCCGTGAATTGTACGAAGAAGTAGGATTAACCAAAAAAGATGTCAGGATAATTGCGTCAAGCCGTCATTGGCTACGTTATAAATTACCTAAACGTTTAGTGCGGTGGGATTCGAAACCTGTTTGTATCGGGCAGAAACAGAAATGGTTTTTGTTGAGCTTGGAGTGCGATGAGTCCAAGGTCAATATGCAGCGAGGTGCTACTCCTGAATTTGATGGGTGGCGATGGGTAAGTTATTGGTATCCAGTCCGACAGGTCGTTTCGTTTAAGCGTGATGTTTACCGTCGCGCACTGAAAGAATTTGCACCTGTAGCCATGCCTTTTAAAGAATGGAAAGAGCGAAAATTCAAGCGTAATAATAAAAAGTAAATAAGGTAATACAGTAATATAGAGGTTATTGGCAATATAGAAGGATAATAAGGCTCGTTATGCTGACACAGCTTAGAGAGATAGTTGACAAGGTTGTCAGCGCCCAGACCTTGATTGAAGCGCTAGATCAATTAGTGATGAGCACTTGTCAGGTCATGAAAACAGACTGTTGTTCGGTCTATATTGCTAATCATGAGCGTCAGCTTTATACATTGATGGCAACGCAAGGGCTGCATAAATCGCAGCGGCGTGTAAGTTTACGCTTTAATCAAGGTCTAGTTGGCCTTGTAGGGCGTAGTGCTGAGCTTGTTAATGTTGCTGATGCTCGTGTACACCCCCATTTCAAACATCTCCCGGGGATCGGAGAAGAATCCTTTCGATCTTTTTTTGGGACTCCTATCATTCATCAGCGCCAAGTTCTTGGTGTTCTTGTTATACAGCAACGAGAAAAGCGGGAATTTAATGAAAGTGAAGAATCTTTCTTAGTTACCCTTGCCGCTCAATTATCAGGTATTTTGGCTCACGCGAAAGCACAAGGAATGTGGTTTGAGCAAGGGAATAAATTACATCTTACTGGATCTGCGGCTTCTGCTGGTGTTGCTGTTGCTAAAGCATGGTGGGACGATACCCAACCGCTATTAGAGCATGTTGCTCCCACGTCTTGCCTTGATGTGAATTTTGAGCAAGAACGTTTAGCTATTGCGATAGAAGCGGCCAGTACAGAGTTTCGACGTTTACGCAAACGTTTTGATAGTGAACTGCAAAAAGAAACCCTCGCCATTTTTGATTTATTCAGTCATTTACTCAATGATCCTATGCTGCGCAAAGATCTGAAAGCCCGGGTTGCTTGTGGTGATCAGGCTGAATGGGCAGTGCGTCAAGTGGTCGAATCTTATTCCGCTCGTTTTGCGAATATGAAAGATCAATACCTTAAAGAGCGTGCACAAGATATTCGCGAGTTAGGCCAGCGCTTATTGTTCTTTTTACGTGATGAAGAAGTCGATGAGTTGCAGTGGGATGAACCTGTGGTGCTATTAACTCGAGAGTTAACCGCAGCAATGCTTGCTACAGTCCCTTTAGGAAAGTTAGCTGCGGTTGTTGCTCAAGAAGGTGCCGCTAACTCACATGCTGCTATTTTGTCTAGAGCACTCGGTATCCCTGCTATTATGGGGGTCGACTTTGTTCCTCATATGGTACATAACAATTTAGTTATTGTTGATGGTTATCGTGGTGACTTTCTTGTTAACCCTAATCGTCATGTATTAATTGAGTATCGTCGTTTATTGCGGGAAGAGCATGAACTAGCCAAAACCGTTGAAGGTGATCAGGATAAAGAAGCCTATACCAAAGATAATCAACGGATCATGGTGCACTTAAATGCGGGTTTAAGTGCCGATACTAGTATTGCGATTAATAAAGGGGTCGACGGGGTCGGCTTATATCGCACTGAAGTGCCTTTTTTACTGCAACGTAGCTTCCCTTCAGAAGATGAACAAATTAACCAATATCGTTCTATTTTGCAGACCTATCCCGAGCAAACCGTTGTGATGCGAACGCTCGATATTGGAGGTGATAAGCCGTTACCGTATTTAACGATAGAGGAAGACAATCCTTTTTTGGGTTGGCGTGGGATCCGTTTTACCTTAGATCATCCCGAGATTTTTTTAATTCAAGTCAGAGCGATGTTACGTGCCAGTATTGGCTTGAATAATATGGACATCTTGCTCCCTATGATCTCAGGGATCGCTGAGCTTGATGAAGCCAAAATATTAATTGAGCGCGCCTATCAGGAAGTGTCAGCGCAATATGATGGTGAATTAAGAAAACCTCGCTTAGGTATCATGATTGAAGTACCGTCAATGCTTTATCAACTCCATGCGTTAGCCGATAAAGTTGATTTTATTTCAGTGGGTAGTAATGATTTAACTCAATATTTGCTTGCCGTGGATCGTAATAACTCTCGGGTCGCCAGTGTTTATGATGCGCTTCATCCTGCTGTTTTAAATGCGTTAAAACATATTATCGATAGTGCAGAGCGGTACCAAATTCCAGTTTGCGTTTGTGGTGAATTAGCAGGAGATCCGATAGGTGCAATTTTATTAGTCGGAATGGGGTATCGATCATTGAGTATGAATACCCGTAATGTAGCCAAAATAAAATATATATTACGTCATGTGTCAGCACTTGATATGACGCAATTGGCGGATGATGTTCTCGCGGTACATTTATCTTGTGAAGTAAGAGAGAGAACAACGTTATTTGTCGAGCAGCATGGTTTAGGTGGGTTTATCCGCGCGGGTAAGTAGAACACTTTTTTATATTGGTTACGTATTATGTATGAAACAACACTTTGGCTATTTAGCATGTGTTTGCTATTGGGATCTGTCGTCGGATTATTGGCTGGTTTATTAGGCATTGGCGGAGGCTTATTGGTTGTACCTGCTCTAGTTTGGTTATTACCGAAAGCCGGCATTGCATCGCATCTTGTGATGCATATTGCGTTAGCGACCTCACTTGCCAGTATTGTTATGACGTCAATGGCCTCAGCCCGTAATCACTTTAAGCTTGGAAATATTGATTTTTCAGTGGTGAAAATATTAGCGCCAGGGATCATTGTTGGTGGATTGGGAGGGAGTGTTGTTGCTGAGATCATCCCTTCACATTACTTACCTAAAATTTTTGCTGTCATCGTATTATGCTTAGCAATTCAGATGTTGCTCTCAATGAAAGTGATAAACAAGAAGCCTCTGCCAAACTCACTCGCATGTATATCAAGTGGTGGCATCATTGGTTTGATCTCAAGTCTTGCTGGCATTGGTGGAGGATCATTAACAGTACCGTATTTAAGTTATTATGGTATTGAGATGCGACGTGCCATCGGTACCTCTTCGCTCGTTGGTTTCTTAATTGCTGTTTCTGGAATGATTGGCTTTATTTACGCAGGTGTTGGCAGTGAAGCGTT
This sequence comes from Photobacterium sp. GB-1, assembly GCF_003026165.1. Classification (NCBI taxonomy): domain Bacteria; kingdom Pseudomonadati; phylum Pseudomonadota; class Gammaproteobacteria; order Vibrionales; family Vibrionaceae; genus Photobacterium; species Photobacterium sp. GB-1. The sequence goes on from NZ_PYOB01000008.1 coordinate 84,571, forward strand.
ACCAGCGTTTAGTGCAGGTTATGTATATTTACCAGCTCTATTCGGTATTGCTGCAACATCGATGATCGCAACTCGTTACGGCGCGGCGTTAGTGAGTCGACTACCGACCCCGACACTGAAAAAGCTATTTGCGGTGTTATTGTTATTGATCAGTATAAAAATGTTTTTAAGTTAACAGCAGGGTCAACAGGCTTCTGATAGAATAACGATTACTAATTTTCGCGCCTAGCTTTTGCTGGGCGCATTCAATTTACGAGTAGGACTATGAAACAATATTTAGCCTTATGCCAACGCATTGTTGATGACGGTGTATGGATTGAAAATGAACGTACAGGTAAGCGTTGTTTAACGGTTATCAATGCTGATCTGACTTATGATGTTGCTAATAATCAGTTTCCGTTGATCACTACTCGTAAAAGTTTCTGGAAAGCAGCAATCGCAGAGCTTCTCGGTTACTTACGTGGCTATGATAATGCCGCGCAATTTCGTGCGATTGGTTGTAACACTTGGAATGCTAATGCCAATGATAACCAAGCATGGCTGAACAATCCTCATCGTAAAGGTGAAGATGACATGGGGCGTGTTTATGGTGTTCAAGGTCGTCGTTGGCAAAAATCAGACGGTACGCCAATTGATCAATTAAAGATGATTGTCGATGATTTAACCAAAGGTATTGATAATCGCGGTGAAATATTAACGTTTTATAACCCAGGTGAGTTTGATATGGGGTGTCTGCGTCCTTGTATGCATACACATACATTTTCACTACTGGGTGATACGTTATATTTAACGAGCTATCAACGCTCATGTGATGTACCGCTAGGGTTAAACTTCAACCAAGTACAAGTGTTTACCTTGCTAGCGTTAATAGCGCAAATAACAGGTAATAAAGCGGGTCAGGCTTACCACAAAATTATCAACGCACATATCTACGAAGATCAACTAGAGCTTATGCGTGATGTGCAATTAAAGCGTACTCCATTTTCTTCACCACAACTTAAAATCAACCCGAAGATCAAATCATTAGAAGATTTAGAAACATGGGTAACGTTAGATGATTTTGACGTGGTGGGTTATGAGCATCACGATCCAATTCAATACCCATTCTCTGTTTGAACTCATAAAAACATATATGAAAAAGTAAATATAATCAAAGTGATAAGAAATAAATAAAAAGCCCAGCATAAGCTGGGCTTTTTTGTTGCGCAGTATTAATTAAGCGGTTAATGCTAAAATTGTACCTGGGATAGCAATGAATATTAAGACAAGGTAACCTGCGACAGCTACTTTGTTTTTGGTTGCTAAGTCACTTAAGAAGAATGCGCACTTTAACGGAATTTCACGTAAGAATGGAACACCGTAAATCAGTACTGTTGCCATTACATTGAAACATAAGTGTACCAGTGCAATCTGTAATGCAAATACTGCGTTATCACCTGATACTGCTGTTGCTGCTAATAGTGCAGTAATACATGTACCGATGTTTGCTCCAAGCGTGAATGGGTATACATCACGTACTTTTAGTACACCTGTACCTACTAGCGGTACCATTAAACTTGTTGTTGTTGATGACGATTGCACTAAAATCGTTACTGCTGTACCTGACGCAATACCATGCAGTGGGCCTCGACCTATTGCACTTTTTAGAATATCACGAGCACGACCAACCATTAGGCTACGCATTAGCTTACCCATAACCGTAATCGCGAAGAAGATTAATGCGATACCAATGAAGCTAAGCGCGACACCACCCATAGAACCAAATGCTTCTAGAGGACCTTTTACTAGCTCTACTGCAGGTTTAGTTAATGGCTTCATAAAGTCCATTCCCTTCATGCTCATATCGCCAGCATTTAAGAATGGGGACACTAACCAACTAGACATTTTATCTAGCAGACCAAACATCATCTCTAGTGGCAAGAAAATTGCTACAGCTAGTAGGTTGAAGAAATCATGGACGGTTGCACTGGCAAAAGCACGACGGAATTCATCCTTACAACGCGCATGTCCTAAGCTCACTAACGTATTAGTTAGTGTAGTACCAATATTTGCACCCATTACCATTGGGATTGCTGTTTCAACAGGCAAACCACCGGCAACAAGACCAACAATGATTGACGTTACCGTACTTGATGACTGAATTAATGCTGTTGCGATTAAGCCAATCATGAGTCCTGCTACAGGGTGAGAGGCAAATTCGAATAAGGTTTTAGCTTGTTCGCCAACAGACCATTTAAAACCGCTGCTGATCATGGATACAGCAACAAGTAAAAGATAAAGCATGAACGCTAGGTTGGCCCAGCGGACCCAACGCATAGAGCTGAACTTAGATACAGCAGTAGTGGCTTGGGTTGTCATAATCATTTCTCCATGACAATAGTATGTCGTTTTGGTGTCATTTGGTTGAAATCTGTGTGGATAGTAGATGGCTTTTATTTCAGAAATATTACACTGATTGTCACAAACATAATTTGTCGCTTTTTTGTGATGGCAAGCGATTAACTGGCACTATTTTATTTTTGTTTTTATATAATTAACTATCTGTTATATATAGATTATTAAGAGGCTTTTGGTGAAAAAGGAAATTTAAGTTTTTTTTTTATATGGTATATCGAAAGGTTGTCTTTTTTTACGATAAGTCGTAAAAATCGGTCAATTATGACAGTTTGCCTATATTTAATAGGGAAGCACATGACAGGGAAATGCGCGCTAATGTCAAAGGTTCGTTAATACAGCACGGTTATTATATTGTTATAGCTCTAATTATTCGGTATTTCCGAGTTATTGTATCTAAACAAACGATTTCACAAGTGCTGATAATGACGTTTACACTGCATTTAATTGATTAATTCATATTGTTTTATAGGAGTGACGGTCGATGACCGATGCTATTCGTAAGTTTCTTAAATTAGAATCAGCTGGTGGAATTGTGCTGATTATTGCTGCGCTTATTGCGATGATCATTGCTAATTCACCGCTAGCATCAGTGTATACCGATACATTGCACAGTTATGTTGCTGGCTTATCTGTTTCTCATTGGATCAATGATGGTTTAATGGCTGTTTTCTTTTTGCTTATTGGCTTAGAAGTAAAGCGTGAGCTAATTGAAGGAGCACTAAATACTAAAGAGAAAGCGATTTTCCCTGCTATTGCGGCAGTGGGCGGTATGGTTGCACCTGCATTAATTTATGTTGCGTTTAACTATAATGATCCAATGGCTATTAAAGGTTGGGCAATCCCTGCTGCGACAGATATCGCATTTGCATTAGGTGTGATGGCACTACTGGGTAATCGTGTACCGGTAAGCTTGAAAGTATTCTTGCTTGCACTTGCGATTATTGATGATTTAGGGGTGATTATCATTATCGCGCTGTTCTATAGCTCTGATCTATCAACGGTTGCTCTTGCGGTTGCTTTTGTTGCTACTGCGACCTTGTTCATCATGAATGCGAAGAATGTTACTAAGCTTTCTTGGTACTTAATTGTCGGTGCTATTTTGTGGTTCAGTGTATTGCAATCAGGCGTTCACGCTACGTTAGCTGGTGTTATCCTTGGTTTTACTATTCCACTAACGGGCAAAGATGGTCGTTCAGATAAACACTCACCATTGAAGCATTTAGAGCATGTACTACACCCGTATGTTGCTTTCTTGATTCTGCCTATCTTTGCTTTCGCTAATGCAGGGATCTCATTAGATGGCGTGTCTTTAGAAAGTTTGTCAGCAATGTTACCTGCAGGTATCGCAGCAGGTCTGTTTATTGGTAAACCATTAGGTATCTTTACTGCATGTATTATCGCTGTGAAATGTGGTTTTGCGAAATTACCTGATGATATTAACTTTAAGCATATTTTTGCGGTATCGGTACTGTGTGGTATCGGCTTTACGATGTCGATTTTCATCTCATCATTAGCATTTGTTGGGGCAGGTGAAAGTTTTGCAACTTACTCACGATTAGGAATATTGTTAGGCTCAACAGTAGCGGCAGTTGTGGGTTACGTGTTACTGAGTCGCTCTCTTCCAAAGGAAGCACAAAAAGTAGAGGCGTAATATGTATAAATACCTATTAGCTATACTGTTTTCAACTTTCGCAACCTCAAGTGTTGCAGCTATGAACTATCAACAATGTACAACGGCTGATAGAACTGAGGTTTGTCAGGCTTATTTGCAAGGTTTAAATGATGGGAAAGAAGAGGTAAAAAAAGTAATCACCTCTAAATCATCTTTCCAAGATCGAGCACTTGAGCAGCGAAGCGGTGAGCTATATCGCAATCTTGAACGATTTAATCGTCAACCTGCGAGTTAATAGGTTTCTATTACGCGTTTATTAGAAATAATAAGATAAAGATTGAAGACCCCAGTGGCACTGCGTAAGCTTTGTCGTTGGGGTTTTTTTATGAGTTGGTAAGGGTATGTCTCACTTAAATTATAATCACTTATATTATTTTTGGATGGTGTGTAAACAGGGCTCAGTGACCAAAGCTGCGGATGCTTTATTTCTAGCGCCACAAACGGTAACAGGGCAGATCCGTGCTTTAGAAGATCGTTTAAAAGGGCGATTAACTAAACGTGTAGGACGCCAGATTGAACCAACTGAATTAGGACAAATGGTGTTTAAGTATGCCGATAAAATGTTTGATTTAAGTTATCAAATGCTGGATCGGATCAACTATACCCAGCGAGATAATCAGCTTTTTGAAGTGGGTGTTGCTGATGCGTTGTCTAAACGGTTAGTTAGCCAAGTGTTATTAGAAGGCATGCCTGATGATCAGCGAATTCATTTTAGCTGTTTTGAATCAACCCATGAGATGTTGTTAGAACAATTATCCCAGCATAAGCTCGATATGATCCTTTCTGATTGCCCCGTAGATTCAACCCAAAGTCCTGGTTTATACAGCAAGAAATTAGGGGAGTCTGGAATGAGCTTTTTCTGCTCAGATAAACTATCAGAATCGACGTTTCCCGCATGTATTGAAGATTATAAATTGTTAGTGCCAAGCCGCCGCTCTGCGATGGGGAGAAAACTGCACCAATGGTTTGATCAACAAGGGATCACACCTAATATTTTAGGTGAATTTGATGATTCAGCTCTGATGAAAGCGTTTTCATCTTATCAACAATCTATGTTTATTGCTCCCTCTAATTATGCTGATGAGTTAAAGGAATCGTGCCAAGTGCATGAGGTTAAACGAGTGAGTGATATTTCAGAAGAGTATTATGTGATTTTTGCGGAACGGATGATTATGCATCCATCGGTCACGCGTATCTGTGAGGCGGATTTTAGTCGGTTATTTGTTTAAGTAGCCTCATACCCATTGATGAGGCTACTAAAGTTGCAGGCTGATGGATAGCGCGCTTATGAGGGGCTTATTTATCAGCTATCAGAAAGCGTGTCTGTTTCTTCTTTGGTGTTTTTATCATTTTTTCCTTTGGGTGTAGAGATCCCCGCTGTTAGATTGTAGCGCATCGCTTCTTCGAAGGACCAATCAACAAGTGTCAAGTCTTCACGCTTAACCAAGGTTGTCACTCCAGCAATTTGATAGCTTAGTGGGAATAATACAGGAACCCAATCCCCCTCAGGGAGCGCATTAGCGAGCGGTTCTGGCATGTCGTCAGACATAATAAAGCCGATTACATAACTATCATTGGCTTGATGCACTAAAACCGTCTGCTGCCCTTTATTTTTATTATCGCTGCTGATGAGTGAGGCAATGTCATTGATGCTGCTGTATACCGTTTTAAAGAACGGAAAACGCATTAATTGTCGAATAATGAAATCATACAGCCAAGCAATAGGGCTAACAGAGAAAAGAAGACCAGCAATAAATAATAAAGTCAGGATCAATAAAAATCCTGCGCCTTTGAATAACTCAGTTATATGGAATAAACCAAATAAAAAGTTACCGACTTTGTCTAATGACTCAAATAATGACCAAAATAGCCATATGCTCAAGACTAAAGGTAGGACGTTGAGCAAACCTCGTAACAACGTTTTTTTCATGTTTTGCTCTTAATGAAGATAAGAATGAGAAGACAGTGTGCCACAAAAATAGCAGCTGAGAGTCAGAGGAATATAAATTTCAGGTATAAAAAAACCGACTCGAGGTCGGTTTTTTTAAATCTAAACTCAAAAATTAAAAATTAAAGAGCTTTGATTTTAGCAGCTAGACGAGCTTTATGACGTGCAGCTTTGTTTTTGTGGATCAGGCCTTTAGTAGCCATGCGATCCATAACAGGTTGCATTTCAGCGAAAGCTTGTGTTGCAGCTTCTTTATTACCAGCTTCAATAGCGATAATTACTTTCTTGAAGAAAGTGCGCATCATAGAACGACGGCTAGCGTTGTGCTGGCGACGTTTTTCTGAAGTTAGTGCACGTTTCTTAGCAGATTTGATATTTGCCAAGGGTGTAACTCCCAAATCTTGGTACGGTGACAATTTAAGGCCGAGGACTATGCCTTGGTTCTTTGTAATTGTCAAATGATTTGTGCGAATAACCGCCAGACCAATCAAGTTGGCACTTGCGGATTAACACGGTTAATATGGCGGCAGATTTTACCAGTATTTGGAATCAGAAGTCACCTTTCTGAGTCATCTTTTATGAGGTTTTTTTGTGAGTAAGCGTCTTTTACGCTCTGGAATGATAGTTAGCGCCATGACTTTGGTCTCTCGCGTACTCGGTTTAGTCCGAGATGTGGTGGTTGCTAACCTTATGGGAGCAGGGGCTGCGGCCGATGTTTTTTTCTTTGCAAATAAAATTCCCAACTTTTTACGTCGCCTTTTTGCCGAAGGGGCTTTTTCGCAAGCATTTGTACCTGTATTGACTGAATATCATGCGGCAGGCGATGTTGATCGAACACGAGAGTTGATTGCAAAAGCGGCAGGAACGCTAGGCGGCATTGTAACGATAGTGACATTGTTTGGGGTGTTAGGCTCCGGCGCTGTGACGGCGTTATTCGGATTTGGTTGGTTCTGGGATTGGCTACATGGCGGGGCTGATGCGGAAAAATTTGAACTAGCGAGTTTACTGCTAAAAATTACTTTCCCGTATTTGTGGTTTATTACTTTTGTTGCATTATCTGGCGCGATATTAAATACGTTAGGTAAATTTGCGATATCGTCATTTACCCCTGTTTTTTTAAACATCTCTATTATTGGTTGTGCGTGGTTTGTTTCTCCACATCTGGCTCAACCAGAGATTGGTTTAGCTATCGGTGTTTTCGTTGGTGGCTTAGTGCAGTTTAGCTTCCAATTGCCATTTTTGTATCGCGAAGGATATTTAGTTCGCCCTAAATGGGGTTGGAATGATCCGGGTGTGACAAAAATTCGCAAACTGATGTTGCCAGCGCTGTTTGGTGTTTCTGTTACCCAAATTAACTTATTGCTTGATACCTTCATTGCTAGTTTCTTAATGACGGGCTCAATCAGTTGGTTGTATTACTCTGATCGTTTATTAGAATTTCCTCTGGGTTTATTTGGTATTGCAATAGCGACGGTAATATTACCCGCGCTTTCACGTAAACACGTTGATAAATCGCCAGAACAATTTGCTCAGACAATGGACTGGGGCGTAAGAATGGTGCTACTGCTTGGTATTCCAGCCATGCTGGGGATGGTCACACTGGCTAAACCAATGTTGATGGTAATGTTTATGCGTGGGGAATTTAGCGTTTATGATGTAAACCAAACCGCAGCATCGCTATGGGTTGTATCTGCCGGTTTATTAAATTACATGCTAATAAAAATCTTCGCGCCAGGTTATTACGCACGACAAGATACAAAAACACCGGTGAAAATTGGCATTATTGCGATGGTGAGCAATATGGTGTTTAACGGTATATTTGCACCATTTTATGGTTATGTTGGTTTATCTATCGCTAGTGTATTATCGGCATTTTTAAATGCTGCATTACTATACCGTGGGCTGCATGTTGGCAATATTTATCGCATTAGCCGTCAAACGTTATTTTTTGTTCTGCGACTTGCTGTGGCTGGTGTTTTAATGGTGGCAAGCTTGTTATGGTTAAGCCCTACAATTGAACAGTGGTTGGGTTTTCATTTGCTCGAACGTGTCGGCTGGTTGTTTGGTTTAATTGCAATAGGCATTGGTGTTTATCTAATAATTGCGATGATTTTAGGCATTCGCCCACGACATCTGCGTACAGATAGCTGATTGAAAGCGTTGAGTAGTATATAATCCGCCAGCTTTATTGTAGAAAGAGAACATTTTTCGCAGCAATAGCGGCGGAGTTATTAGCTTAAAGGCGGATTTTAATTGGTTGCATCTTTTTGCGTGTAAACATTGATGAGTGGTAAGTAACAGAGCACATGGAATTAATTCGAGGTATACATAATATTCAACCCCAGCATCATGGCTGTGTGTTGACTATCGGCAACTTTGATGGTGTTCATTTAGGGCATCAAGCATTGCTACGTCAAGTGGTAGCTAAAGCCCATGCGATGCAACTTTCCGCAACGGTAATGACATTTGAGCCTCAGCCGTTAGAATTGTTCGCAGGAGATAAAGCGCCAGCACGCTTAACCCGTTTTAGAGATAAATATTTACAGCTAAAAAAGGTCGGTATCGATCGTTTATTGTGCGTAAATTTTAATCATCATTTTGCTACCATGAGTGCTGAAGATTTCGTTGAGTGCTTGTTGGTTAAGCAATTGGGTGTTAAGTTTCTTGTTATTGGCGATGATTTTCGCTTTGGACAAGGTCGTAGTGGCAGTTTTGATATGTTAGTTGCCGCTGGTCTAAAACATGGCTTTGAGGTGGTAAGTACCCAAAGCTTTTGTGTTTCGGAGCAGCGTGTAAGCAGCACTGCCATTCGTCAAGCACTGGCAAATAACGAACTTGAACAAGCGGAGATGATGCTTGGTCGGCCTTACAGTATTCGCGGACGTGTCTCACACGGACGCAAGCTCGGTCGAACTATTAATTTCCCTACCGCCAATATACCTTTAAAGCGACGTGTAGCGCCGGTAGCTGGTGTTTATGCTGTTGAAGTGTATGGTGCAGATAGTCGCCCTGTGATGGGGGTGGCTAATGTTGGTCATCGACCAACCGTAAAAGGTGTACGCCAACAACTTGAAGTACACTTATTTGATTTTAATGCTGATCTCTACGGACATCAGCTAGAAGTCGTGTTACGCCATAAATTGCGTGACGAAAAGAAATTTGAATCCTTCGATGCGCTTAAACGCCAAATCGAGCGAGATGCTCAAACAGCACGGGTGTGGCTGTCTGAGCGTAATAATGTCCAACTTCGCCCAAGTAACGGAATCTAGAATCAATGAGCGACTATAAAGATACCCTGAACCTGCCTGAAACAGGGTTTCCGATGCGAGGCAACCTAGCTCAGCGTGAGCCTGCAATGCTTAAGCGTTGGTATGATGAAGATCTTTACGGTGAAATCCGTAAAGCAAAGAAAGGTAAAAAATCTTTCGTATTACACGATGGCCCTCCATACGCTAACGGTGATATTCACATTGGTCACGCACTAAACAAGATTCTTAAAGACATTATTATTAAGTCAAAGACTCTGTCTGGTTTTGACTCACCGTATATCCCTGGTTGGGACTGTCACGGTCTACCTATCGAATTGATGGTAGAGAAAAAAGTGGGTAAGCCGGGTCAAAAAGTAACGGCTGCAGAATTTCGTGAAAAGTGTCGAGAATATGCTGCAGGTCAAGTTAATGGTCAAAAAGAAAGTTTCATTCGTTTAGGTGTACTAGGTGAATGGGACAAGCCTTACCGCACAATGGACTTCGATACCGAAGCCAACATTATTCGTGCATTAGGTAAAATTGCAGATAACGATCACTTGTTGAAGGGGTTTAAACCTGTTCACTGGTGTACTGACTGTGGTTCAGCACTGGCTGAAGCTGAAGTTGAATACCAAGATAAAGTATCTCTATCTATCGATGTGAAATTTAAAGCGGTAGATGAAGCGGCTGTATTAGCTAAATTTGGTTGTGTGGCTGATCAAGGTCAAGGCGATGTATCGATTGTTATTTGGACAACAACGCCTTGGACAATGCCTGCTAACCGCGCAGTAGCTGTAAGTGCTGATCTTGAGTACGCATTAGTACAAACACCAGTTACAGAAGCACATCCTCAGCCGCAACGTTTAATCGTAGCGGCAGAGCTTGTAAAAGATGTAATGGGTCGTGTTGGTTTTGAAGAATCAGAAATCCTGGGTTTCTGTAAAGGTGAAGAGCTTGAGCTACTTCGCTTTAACCACCCATTCTACAGCTTTGATGTGCCAGTAATTTTAGGTGATCACGTAACGACTGAATCAGGTACAGGTTGTGTACATACCGCTCCTGGTCACGGTCAAGAAGACTTCGTGGTAGGTCAAAAATACAATCTTGAAATTGCAAACCCTGTGGGCAGTAATGGTGTTTACTTACCAGATACTGAGATCTTTGCTGGTCAACACGTATTTAAAGCAAATGAAGCTGTTGTTGAAGTACTACGTGAGCACGGCTCACTATTGAATTTCTCAAAAATCACACACAGCTACCCACACTGCTGGCGTCATAAAACGCCTATTATCTTCCGTGCTACGCCGCAATGGTTCATTTCTATGGACAAAGCAGGTCTACGTACGAAAGCATTGGGCGAAATCAAAAATGTTCAATGGATGCCTGAGTGGGGTCAAAGCCGTATTGAAGGTATGATCGAAGGTCGTCCTGAGTGGTGTATCTCGCGCCAGCGTACGTGGGGCGTGCCAATTGCACTATTTATCCATAAAGAAACGCAAGAACTTCACCCTCAAACCTCTGAGCTAATTGAAAAAGTAGCACAGCTTGTTGAGCAAAAAGGCATTCAAGCTTGGTGGGATCTAGAACTGACTGATGTAATGAGCGCAGAAGATGCCGCAAATTACGAAAAAGTACTCGATACACTAGACGTATGGTTTGACTCAGGTGTTACGCATTTCTCAGTGGTTGATAGCCGTCCAGAATTTAACGGTCATTCAGCGGATCTTTACCTTGAAGGTTCAGACCAACACCGCGGTTGGTTCCAGTCTTCATTGATTTCATCGGTAGCGATGAAAGATAAAGCACCGTACAAGCAAGTGTTAACTCACGGCTTCGTGGTTGATGGTCAAGGCCGTAAGATGTCTAAATCTATCGGTAATGTCGTTGCACCAAAAGATGTCACGAATAAGCTTGGTGCTGATATTTTACGTCTATGGGTTGCTTCGACTGATTACACTGGCGAAGTGGCTGTATCTGATGAGATCTTAAAGCGCTCTGCCGATGCTTACCGTCGTATTCGTAACACTGCACGTTTCTTCTTAGCTAATTTAAGCGGTTTCAACCCTGAAACTGACTGTGTTCCAGCTGAAGAAATGGTAGCTCTTGATCGTTGGGCTGTTGGTCGTGCAATGGCAGCTCAAGAAGAAATTATCAAAGATTACGAAGATTACAACCTACACGCAGTAACACAACGCTTAATGCAGTTCTGTTCTATTGAGATGGGTTCATTCTACTTAGATGTAATCAAAGATCGTCAATACACAGCAAAACGTGGAAGCCATGCTCAACGTAGCTGTCAGACTGCGCTTTACTACATTGTAGAGGCATTAGTTCGTTGGATGGCACCTATCATGTCATTCACAGCCGATGAAATTTGGAACGAAATGCCAGGTCAGCGTGACAAGTTCGTGTTTACTGGTGAGTGGTTCGATGGTCTATTTGGTCTTACTGATAACGAAGAGCTAAGCAATGAATTCTGGGCTGAAATCCAACAAGTTCGTGGCGCGGTGAACAAGTTACTTGAAACGGCGCGTAGTGAAAAAGTGATCGGTGGCTCACTACAGGCTGAGGTTATTCTTTCTGCTAATGCTAAATTGGCTGAGAAGCTGAATAAGTTAGAAGACGAACTACGTTTTGTTCTATTAACATCTAAAGCTCAAGTTGTTGTTGCTGATAGTAAGCCTGAAAATGCGCAAGAAACCGATATTGAAGGTTTATTCGTAACGGTTAAAGCATCTGAAGCTGCGAAGTGTGAGCGTTGTTGGCACCATGTTGCTGATGTTGGCACAATTGCAGGTCATGAAGAAATTTGTGGTCGCTGTGCAACTAACATCGATGGCGAAGGCGAAAAGAGAAAGTTTGCATAATGACAAGTACAGCACTGAAGCAATCGCTAACAGTTAAACAATCTGGCATCCGTTGGCTATGGTTAGCGGTTCTGGTATTTATCATCGATAATGGTACCAAACTGTTAGTGATGGACACGATGGGCTATGGCTGGCCAAACCGGATCGAAGTACTGCCGTTTTTTAATTTACTTTATGTGCACAATACCGGTGCAGCGTTTAGTTTTTTAAGTGACGCAAGTGGTTGGCAGCGTTGGTTATTTGCAGTTATTGCCTTTGGTGTTTGTGGCTTATTAATGTACTGGATGCGTCGTACACCTGCGACAAATAAAATCGCTAATATTGCTTATGCATTAATTATTGGTGGCGCATTAGGTAACTTATTTGATCGTATCTATCATGGTTTTGTGGTTGATTTTCTGGACCTTTACTATGGTAGCTACCATTGGCCTGCATTTAATATTGCTGATAGTGCAATATGTGTCGGTGCGGCTTTGTTGATACTTGATGGTTTTAAATCAGACAAGCAAGCTAAGTCGTAATTAGTTACCTTTAACTGGTATTAATAACACGTCAATATTAAACGCAGTTCATTTTATGAGCTGCGTTTTTTTATCTGTGCATATTGACGTCTTATTCTTGATTTAACAAATCAAGTGGTACAAATGTAAAACCTTAGTGCCTGTCCGTTGATACGCACGATGGTTTATTGTTAAATGGGAACATTAAAATAAAATGAGCGACTTGTTGTTAGATCAATAAGCGATCATACAAAAGGATGTGCTATGTCGGTGATTAAAGATAACAGCGAAGTGCTGATGCATTTTGCCATTAAACTTGATGATGGATCGGTTGCTGAATCTACTTATGCCGCAGGTAAACCTGCAATGTTTCGCATGGGAGATGGCAGTTTAACTGACAATTTTGAAAAGTGTTTATTAGGGTTAACTATTGGTGAAAAAGGTACATTTGAACTATCGCCAGAAGATGCATTTGGTTTACCTAACCCCGATAATATCCACCATCTTGATTTAGCTAAATTTGGTGCTGATGCTCCTGCTGAAGTGGGCAACATTATCGCCTTTGCAGGTCCCGATGGACATGATATTCCCGGAATAATTACAGCCGTTGTGGGTGACTCTGTTACTGTTGATTTCAATCATCCACTTGCAGGGCAAGCTGTCACCTTTGAGGTGGAGGTTGTCTCCATTGAAAGTTAAGAGCAATTGTTGATGAAAATCTTACTCGCAAACCCACGAGGTTTTTGTGCTGGTGTTGATCGTGCGATCAGCATTGTCGAGCGTGCGTTGGAAATGTACCAACCGCCTATTTATGTTCGCCACGAAGTCGTACATAACCGTTTTGTTGTTGAAGGGCTAAAGCAGCGAGGGGCGATTTTTGTTGAAGAGCTTAGCGAAGTGCCTGATGACAATATCGTTATATTTTCAGCTCACGGTGTTTCTCAAGCGGTGCGTAATGAATCTAAGCAACGTCAATTAACCGTGTTTGATGCAACGTGTCCATTGGTGACAAAGGTACATATGGAAGTGGCTCGTGCTAGTCGAAAAGCGATGGAAGTGGTGCTGATTGGACACGCAGGACATCCCGAAGTTGAAGGCACAATGGGGCAATATGCTAATCAAGATGGTGGTATGTACCTTGTTGAAAAACCGGAGGATGTCGATAAGCTGACCACCATCGTTAAAGATCCAACTAATCTTCACTATGTTAGCCAGACGACATTATCTGTGGATGAAACGGCAGATGTCATTGATCGCTTGCGCCAAGTGTTTCCAAAAATCCAAGGGCCACGTAAAGATGATATTTGTTACGCGACTCAGAACCGCCAAGATGCTGTGCGTGAAATGGCTGAAACGGTTGATGTAATGATTGTGGTTGGCTCAAAAAATTCTTCCAATTCTAACCGTTTACGTGAGTTAGCTGAAAAGCTTGGAACACCGGGGTATTTAACCGACTGTGTTGAAGATATACAAGCTAGCTGGTTTGAAAATAAAACCAAGGTTGGAGTGACTGCGGGGGCTTCAGCGCCAGAAGAACTCGTTAATCAAATTATCGAGCAGATCAAAAAGTTAACAGGCTCTGAAGTGGAAGAGCTTTCAGGTCGTGAAGAAAACATGTTCTTTGAAGTACCTAAAGAGTTACAAGTAAAGAATATCTAATAGCATATTGATTTGTACAGAATAAGCCTCAGTGAAAGCTGGGGCTTTTTTATCGTCTGTAAAACCGCTACAGTATTGAGATAATTATATATTCATCAAGGGAGAAGCACGCAATGGTAAGAATTGCGATAGCCGGAGCTGCTGGCCGAATGGGGCGTCAGCTATTAAAAGCAACACAACTATCAGAAAAAGCAGAATTAGGTGCCGCGACTGAGCGTGCAGGTTCTACATTAGTAGGTGCTGATGCTGGTGAGTTAGCAGGAACGGGTGTTGCCAATGTGATCATTGTTGATGATCTTAACCAGGCTCTTGATGATTTTGATGTGTTAATTGACTTTACTGCACCTGTCGCAACATTGGCGAATATTGAGTTTTGTCAGCAACATAATAAAAAAATTGTAATTGGTACAACCGGTTTTACAGAGCAAGAGCGAGAGTTAATTGATCTTGCTGCTCGTGATATTTCTATCGTGATGGCGCCTAATTATAGTGTAGGGGTTAATCTGGTTTTCAAATTGTTAGAAAAAGCTGCCAAAGTGATGGGCGATTACTGCGATATTGAAATTATCGAAGCGCACCATCGTCATAAAGTGGATGCACCATCAGGAACAGCAATTGGGATGGGAGAAGCGATTGCGGGCGCGATGGGCAATAAATTAAGTGATGTTGCAGTTTATGCTCGAGAGGGGATCACGGGTGAGCGTACTCGTGATGAGATTGGTTTTGCTACGATTCGTGCTGGTGACATAGTAGGTGAACACACCGCCATGTTTGCAGATATCGGTGAGCGTGTGGAGATCACTCATAAAGCAACAGACAGAATGACATTTGCCAATGGTGCGGTGAGAGCGGCGGTATGGCTCAATGATAAATCGCCTGGTTTTTATACTATGGAAGATGTCTTAGGGCTTGATTCATTATAATCGAGACAAAAACCTGCTAATAAGCAGGTTTTTTTATATCTGAATAAAGTGAGAATAAATATTGTAAATACAAATAGAGATGAATTTATTCGTGTTATATCAGTATATTTTTGAGGTGGTTAAATATCGCACTGAGCTGGGTTTATTTACTGTATAAAATAGATGGTTGGTCGTGTTTTTTTTGTTAGATGGTTATTTGTGTTTGCTTAGTTGTCATTTTTGGCTTTTTTGATGGGTGTTTGTATTTGTTAATGGTTTGGTTTTGATTGCAAACGGTTGCGTTCTCATTTGATTTGATGTTGATACTAAAAAATACGACTAAACATGTTATTTTAGCATTTTGGATACTTAATTGTGTTGAGATAGTTATTTGTTGAATTTATTTCTGCTCTTATGTTGACAGATTGCTAACAGATCAATAGAATTTGCGCAATTTGTCAAAAATCAGTAAGACGTGATTTTTGATATGAAAAGGAATGGGTAATTGCAAGTTTATCTGTTTTAATTGCATTTTTATTTAATTGGAGGTTGTCTTGAGCAAATCTGCGCTATTAGTCCTTGAAGATGGGACTGTGTTCCGCGGCGTGTCCATTGGAGCAGATGGTTCGGCCGTTGGTGAAGTCGTTTTTAATACTTCGATGACGGGGTATCAGGAAATTCTCACTGACCCTTCCTACTCACAACAGATCGTTACCCTTACTTATCCCCACATTGGCAATACCGGTACTAATACCGAAGACGAAGAATCCACGGCAATTCATGCACAAGGTTTGGTTATTCGTGATCTTCCTCTTATCGCTTCAAACTTCCGCTCTGAACAATCTCTTTCTGACTATCTAAAATCACAAAACATCGTTGGTATCGCTGATATCGATACTCGCAAGCTAACCCGTATTCTTCGTGAAAAAGGTGCGCAGAACGGTTGTATCGTTGCAGGTAACAATATCGATGAAGGTTTTGCACTTGAACAAGCGAAAGCGTTTCCTGGTCTGAAAGGTATGGATTTAGCGAAAGAAGTGACAACAAGCGAAACTTACAGCTGGAAGCAAGGTTCTTGGACATTAGAGAATGGTTTACCAGAAGCACAAGAAGATAAAGAACTGCCTTACCATGTAGTCGCTTATGATTTTGGTGCTAAACGTAATATTTTACGTATGTTGGTTGACCGTGGTTGTCGCTTAACAGTTGTGCCTGCACAAACGTCAGCAGAAGACGTGCTTGCGTTAAATCCAGATGGCGTATTCTTATCAAATGGTCCTGGTGACCCAGAGCCATGTACTTACGCGATTGAAGCAACCAAAACATTCCTCGATAAAAATATTCCAATCTTTGGTATTTGTTTAGGTCACCAAATTCTTGCCTTAGCAAGTGGTGCAAAAACAGTAAAAATGAAGTTTGGCCACCATGGTGCTAACCACCCTGTTAAAGATTTAGATCGTGATGTTGTGATGATCACCAGCCAGAACCACGGTTTTGCTGCTGACGAAGCAACGTTACCTGAAAATTTACGTGCGACACACAAATCCCTGTTTGATGGCTCGCTACAAGGTATTCATCGTACCGACAAGCCTGCATTCAGTTTCCAAGGCCACCCAGAAGCGAGCCCTGGTCCACATGATGCAGCACCATTATTTGATCACTTTATCGAATTAATTAAGAAACACAGCGCCTAAGCCGGGAGTAGTAAGAAATGCCAAAACGTACTGATATAAAAAGTGTACTAATTTTAGGTGCTGGACCGATCGTTATCGGTCAGGCCTGTGAGTTCGATTACTCTGGTGCACAAGCTTGTAAAGCACTTCGTGAAGAGGGTTACCGCGTTATTCTGGTAAACTCTAACCCTGCGACTATCATGACTGATCCTGAAATGGCTGATGCAACTTACATAGAGCCAATTCACTGGGAAGTGGTACGTAATATCATTGCTAAAGAGCGCCCTGATGCGGTACTACCAACCATGGGTGGTCAAACCGCACTTAACTGTGCGTTAGATCTTGAAAAATATGGCGTATTAGAAGAATTCAATGTTGAGATGATTGGCGCAACAGCGGATGCAATTGATAAAGCTGAAAACCGTTCTCGTTTTGACAAAGCAATGAAAGCCATCGGCCTTGAGTGTCCTCGTGCTGATACTGCAACAACGATGGAAGAAGCTTACAAAGTTCTCGAAATGGTTGGCTTCCCTTGTATTATTCGCCCGTCATTTACGATGGGTGGTACAGGTGGCGGTATTGCATACAACAAAGAAGAATTTGAAGAAATTTGTTCGCGCGGTATCGACCTATCACCAACCAATGAATTATTGATTGATGAATCACTGATTGGTTGGAAAGAATATGAGATGGAAGTGGTTCGTGATAAGAACGACAACTGTATCATTGTGTGTGCAATTGAAAACTTCGACCCAATGGGTATTCACACCGGTGACTCAATCACAGTCGCACCTGCGCAAACACTAACAGATAAAGAATACCAATTAATGCGTAATGCATCGCTTGCAGTACTGCGCGAAATTGGTGTTGAAACCGGTGGTTCAAACGTCCAGTTTGGTATTAACCCGAAAGATGGCCGTATGGTTATCATCGAGATGAACCCACGTGTATCTCGTTCATCGGCATTAGCATCAAAAGCAACAGGTTTCCCGATTGCAAAAATCGCGGCAAAACTGGCGATTGGTTTCACCCTTGATGAACTGATGAATGACATCACAGGCGGCGCAACACCGGCATCATTTGAACCAACTATTGATTACGTAGTAACGAAAATTCCTCGATTTAACTTCGAGAAATTTGCTGGCGCTAACGATCGCTTAACGACACAAATGAAGTCGGTAGGTGAGGTTATGGCGATTGGCCGTAACCAACAAGAATCATTACATAAAGCACTACGTGGCCTAGAAGTTGGCGCGAACGGCTTTGATGAAATGGTTGATCTTGATGATCCAAATGCGATGAGCAAGATCCGACATGAACTGAAAGAAGCAGGTGCTGAGCGTATTTGGTACATCGGTGATGCTTTCCGTGCGGGTATGTCGGTTGACGGTATCTTCAATCTAACTAACATTGACCGTTGGTTCTTGGTTCAAATTGAAGAAATCATCAAACTTGAAGAGCAAGTGAAAGCTGGAGGTTTTGCAGGTCTTAATGCTGACGTATTACGTAAGCTTAAGCGCAAAGGTTTTGCAGATGCACGTCTTGCTAAATTATTGGGTGTTAGCGAAGGCGAAATTCGTAAACTACGTGATCAGTTTGACATTCATCCTGTCTACAAGCGTGTAGATACGTGTGCCGCTGAATTCTCATCAGATACTGCTTACATGTACTCATCATACGATGAAGAGTGTGAAGCAAATCCAACGGACAAAGACAAAATCATGGTACTGGGCGGTGGTCCAAACCGTATCGGTCAAGGTATCGAGTTTGACTACTGTTGTGTTCATGCATCACTGGCGCTACGTGAAGATGGTTATGAAACTATCATGGTTAACTGTAACCCAGAGACTGTATCAACTGACTATGACACATCAGATCGTCTGTACTTCGAACCTGTAACACTTGAAGATGTACTGGCTATCGCACGTGTTGAAAAGCCAAAAGGTGTGATTGTTCAGTATGGCGGTCAAACACCACTGAAACTCGCTCGTGCACTAGAAGCGGCAGGTGTGCCAATTATCGGTACAAGTCCAGATGCGATTGACCGCGCAGAAGATCGTGAGCGTTTCCAACAAGCCGTTGACCGTTTAGGTTTACTGCAACCAGAAAATGCAACGGTAACAACGATGGAGCAAGCGATTGAGAAGTCGCGTGACATTGGTTACCCATTAGTGGTACGTCCATCGTATGTACTTGGCGGTCGAGCAATGGAAATTGTTTACGACGAGCAAGATCTACGTCGCTACTTCAATGAAGCGGTAAGTGTTTCAAATGAATCACCTGTACTACTCGATCGTTTCTTAGATGATGCGGTGGAAGTAGACGTTGATGCAATTTGCGACGGTGAGCAAGTCGTGATTGGCGGTATCATGGAGCATATCGAGCAAGCGGGTGTTCACTCAGGTGATTCTGCATGTTCACTGCCTGCTTATACCCTAAGTCAAGAAATCCAAGATGTGATGCGTGAGCAGGTGAAGAACCTAGCGTTTGAATTAGGTGTTCGTGGATTAATGAATACCCAGTTCGCCGTAAAAGATAACGAAGTGTACCTTATCGAGGTTAACCCTCGTGCTGCACGTACCGTACCGTTCGTATCTAAGGCGACAGGTGCACCGCTGGCGAAAATTGCAGCGCGTGTAATGGCTGGTCAATCACTTGAATCACAAGGTTTTACCAAGGAAATTATTCCACCGTATTATTCAGTGAAAGAAGTCGTCCTACCGTTTAACAAGTTCCCAGGTGTTGATCCACTGTTAGGCCCTGAAATGCGCTCAACAGGTGAAGTTATGGGTATCGGTAATACGTTTGCAGAAGCATTCGCTAAAGCTGAATTAGGTTGTGGTAAAGAATACCCTGAAGGTGGTCGTGCGCTATTATCTGTTCGTGAAGGTGATAAGCAACGTGTGGTTGATTTAGCTTCTAAGCTAATTAAGCTTGGCTACCAATTAGATGCAACACACGGTACAGCAGTTATTCTTGGTGAAGCGGGTATTAACCCACGTCTAGTGAACAAAGTACATGAAGGTCGTCCTCATATTCTTGACCGTATCAAGAATAATGAATACACCTACATTGTAAATACTGCATCGGGTCGTCAAGCGATTGAAGATTCAAAAGTACTTCGTCGTGGTGCGCTAGCTGAAAAAGTTAACTACACTACAACTCTAAATGCGGGATTTGCAACATGTATGGCGCATACTGCAGATGACCGCAATACAGTGTCTTCAATTCAAGAGCTTCACGCACGTATTAAATAAGTATTACTCACTACGAAATAAAAAGCCGAACGTTAACGTTCGGCTTTTTTTATTGTTAAATACATAATCACATATAACTCATTGAAATTTTATATCATTAGTTTAATCAGTTGCTGTTCAGATTTATTAACGTAAGATACTGGCGTCGCAGCAAGCGATACATTCTTCTTGGAGATTTTAATGAACAATACCGACCATCCCCCGAGTATGAAGCTGGAAAATTAGCTTAGGTAACGGTATTAAATAGTATATTCCGTGCTGCTAGGCTCGGAGTCATGTCTTGTAACCCCCTTTTTTGAAATTATTCATTTTCGACATCTCTCCTGTAATTTTCCTCTTTATTTACTTATCAATAATATGAGCTTTAAATCTATGTTTACCACAACAGCGCGACTGTATTGTTATGTGGTGCGCGAGGGTTTATTGCAAATGTTAATGTGGTGGTCGTTACCTTCTCTTTCTAGAGAGACAGCTAATCGGGAGATTCGCCATGGCGGTAATGAATTATGCAGCTTTTTCAGCAACAACCCATATTGCGCAAAAAGAGGCGTTAGCAGTACGTAATGCATTTTTAAAATATGATCTAGTTGAACAAGCGCAATTATTGGCAAAAATGCCAGTCGTAGAGGCTTTAGCTATGTTACAGGAATGCCCATTGCGGCATGTGCAAATTTTATTAGATCGTTTAGATGAATTAGAAGAGGACATACGAGCCCGCCAACTAGCCAGTGGTTTAGGGTTAATTTGCTCTGAGGTTGAACCGAGCGGGCATTATTTAGAAAATAGTGTCTTAAACCATGTTAAGGAACGCATAGGTTGGATTGTAGGGCTGGCTTTAATGGGAATTGTCTCGGGCTTAATTATTTCTCACTATGAAGATACCCTGAGTCAATTAGTCCTACTTGCGATTTATATGCCGGTGATTGCAGCTGCGGGTGGGAATGCTGGCTCGCAGGCGGCAACACTGGTTGTGCGAGCATTGGCAATGGAAGAAATACGCTCAAAAGATTGGTTATTGGTGCTTTGGAAAGAATTTAGAGTTGCGATTATTATCGCGGTGAGCCTTGCAGTCGTGATCATTGGACGGGTGATTTTTTTTAGTGGGGATGTTGTGTTACCTACAGGAATGACACTAGACTCGATAGCATTTGCGATTGGGATAGCCATTGCTATTCAGGTGATTATTTCGACTAGTGTTGGTGGGGTTTTACCTATGCTAGCGAGATCATTAAATCTCGATCCTGCGGTATTAGTCAGCCCTGTCTTAGCTTCAATGGTCGATATCACGGGGATGGTGATTTACTTCAAGACAGTCAATTGGATGCTAGGCTTCGGTTAGTAAGATTGTTTGTATTAAAAAAGCCGCTATTGCTCGAATATTTCTAGATGAAAGTATTTAATAGCGGCTTTTATCTCTCAGGTCTCTTATTTAGTCGTTTTTATACAGTGAGCTATAAAGTTGCTTTTCAAATTGGTAAATAGGCGGTAATGCTGCTTTTTTACCGTCATGCATATGTGGATAGTAATTCGTCACTAGCTGTACAAAGAGTAGTGGTTTACCGTTGTGGGTCTTAATCACACCTGCAAGGTTATAAGTTCCGAATAAAGAGCCACTTTTAGCAATAACCTTACCTTTTAACGGAGCATCACGAAGACTGCGACGGTACTGTAACGTGCCACTTTTACCTGATACGGGTAAATCGTTCATTAAACCTAATTTAGGGTGGTTATAAATGTAAGTGATTACTTTCATTAAATCACTTGCTGTTAAACGGTTGTTACGCGATAAGCCTGAACCATCCACCATCACGGTATCAGAAAGATCGATACCAGCTTTATCTTTTAGTATCGCCTTAATTGCTTCAATGCCATTGGTGTAACTACCGGCTTGGTGGTAATACTTGGCACCAATGGTTTTGGCAATGTTATCGGCAAATAAGTTATCAGAGCGCTTCAGCATAATATCAAGCAGCGTTGATAATGGGGCTGAGCGATGTGTTGCAATGATTTTACCACTGACTTTATCGTTACGAAGTACCTTACCGTTTAACTTTATCCCTGCACGCTTAAGCTCTTGTTGAATAACGGCAGTTGAATACAAGGTTGTGTTTTGTACTGCAAATTTAAGCGGTAGAGGCTGTTTACGAGGTTGGATACAGCCACTAATTTGATACATATTACGATCATTCGATGTCATTGAAAGCTGACAGTGCTGCTCTTTTTGCTGTGCTTTTGACACCACAATCGCAGAGGTTTTTACTTGAATTGGCTGGTGGCTAGGCACATTTACGCGTGTAACGTCACCCAAAGATTTATTGCTGTATAGCGCACCTTGAACACAGTTGTGCTCTAAGCTGATACTACTTGATGGCGCACTATAGCAAGAGCCTAAAATATCCCAAGGCCAACCAATAGCACGTTCATAGCCAGTAAAATGTCCACCGTTTAAGTACAGGTTACCTTTAATCGTAGCTATGCCTTGCTGTTTTAGTTGGCGAAGTAAATTGGCAATATCGCTGCGTTTAAGTGTTGGCTCGCCATTAAATTTCAAAATGACATCATTACCTTTCGTTTCAAGGTAAGTATCAAAGCGGAAGTTATTACCGAGATATAGCTTTGCGGCAAGGGCGGTGATCGTTTTTTGGGTACTTGCAGGGGCTTGTAATTCATCTGCGCGTTTATCGTATATAACTTTGTTGGTGGCTGGGTTTACAATAAGAAGCGCGACATCACTCCCTTTGGGCAGGTGTTCGATAGCTTGCTGAGGTAAGAACGCAGCAAAAGAAGAAAAGGTCGTTGCCATTAAAGCGGAGCAAAGCAATTTTTTAAACATGTGAAGGCATAATTTTGGTTAAGAGATAGGCCTTAATCATAACGTTTATATGAGAGAGGGTAAAAAAAGAGAGGAAATAAAGACTAAAACTGACACAAAAGTAATAAAAAACGCCGACCGAAGCCGACGTTTCACTATATGTTGCTTTTAATCACAAGGATTAGAAGTCGTAACGAGCACCTAGAACGAATTGGTCAGATGCTGCAACTTTACCTACTTCGTTCTTATTAAGCATGTTGAATGTGTAAGAAGCGTAAGTACGGAAGTTGCTGTTGAAGTAGTAAGTAGCATCAACTGCAGCTGCATTTGCTAGCTCATCGTATACATTGTGAGCGTTTTCATCTTTCATGAAGCCGTAAGTAGTCGTGAATACAGTTTTACCCATAGTGTACGCTGCTGCGAATTCGTAGCCTTGAGTATCTGTTACATCGCCAGTTACTAAGTTAGTACCGTCGCGACGACCGGACTTGTATAGGCCACCGAAGTATAGATCGCCCATTGTGTAAGATGCTACTGCGAAAGTTTGCTCTGAACGTGCTTTGTGAGTATTCGCGTTACCAAGTTGGTCACGTTGCTCGCCGTAACCAGCACCTAGTGCAAGACCTGTATCAGCTACTTTGTATACAGCACCTGTTGAGAAACCGTGTACGTCTGTTTTGTTACCAGCTGTATCATAATCAGCGCCAGCGAAAACGTAGTTAGCTTTGAACGTTAGATCACCAAATGTACCAGCGTATGCTAGGTTGTTAGTTGTACGGTCAGCTACTGCTAGCTTAGTACCACCAACAACAGAGCCAGCGTATGCCATGATATCAGTGAAATCAGTTAGCATACCTAGAGAGCCGTCAGCCTTACCGTAAACAATTTGACCGTATTGGTCGCTGTTTACACCAGCATACATGTAACGGTTTTCGTCATCAGAATTGTCGTCTTTGAACTCACGCTCGTAGAAACCAATACCTTGAACGCCATCTGCGATTTGTGTTTTCGCATCAATGTTTACACGTACACGTGAAATATCAGTTACTTCATTTTGTGTTTTTTGTAGTGTTGGTGCTACTGCATTATTTTCAGCTTGCTCAGAAAGAAGAGCACGAGCTTCTACACGACCGCCGATAGCAAGAGAAGATGTATCATCTGAATAAACTTGTGCTGCTGATGCTGCGCCAGATAGAGTTGCTGCTGTTACTGCTAAAGCAATAAGGTGCTTGTTCATTACCGAATCCTTTTTTAAATTTTTATGTGTTGCATTTCTATGCCAAATGCATGCTGTTCTTTTTACTTGTGTCTACTGATTTATGTTAGTAAAAAAAACTGAAAAATACCTCATTAGTGTGTCTTTTTTGTTTTTTTTAGTTTTTATTGTTAATTTAATCAGTGTGTTATGTCTATCGATAAAAGTTCTAAATTAATTTTATTTTTTAGTTGTATTTAGGTAATCAATGGGAAATGCCTGAGTGAATATTTGTATAAATATTGTTGAAGTGTGAGATTATAACTTTTCTCAATGAAAAAAAGGTGGTAGCGAGAGGCTTATTTCTTTGGTGAATGTTTTAACTATTGATTTGTTACTATGAATTATTGATATAGTATTTTTAGCATATTCATTGTTTTTGACTGTTATTAAAACGAAAAACAGATTAATGACGTAACGAGGATGATCTCTTGTCCATCTTTGTTTAATATGATAAACATCGTGACATATACACTGTTAGCTCAATCACGATTGGGCTAGCTTTTTTATTTCCTGAAATTGGCGTGCGCTATCAGGTTATTGAGGTAATTTATTTATGGAAAAAGTGCCAATGACTGTACGTGGCGAACAAAAGCTACGTAGTGAACTTGAAGTATTGTTGAAGCGTCGCCCTCTTATTTCTCAGGCGATCGCAGAAGCACGTGAGCTTGGCGACTTAAAAGAAAATGCGGAATACCATGCGGCTCGTGAAGAGCAAGGTATTTGTGAAGCGCAAATTCGTGATATTGAATACAAACTATCTGTTGCTCAAATTATTGATGTAACTACTATGCCAAATACAGGCAAAGTGATTTTTGGTACTACAATCACTTTGCTAGATTTAGATACCGAGAGTGAAGTGACATACTGTATCGTGGGTGATGATGAAGCGAATATTAAGGAAAACTTAATTTCAGTGAATTCACCAATTGCACGTGGTTTGATCGGTAAGATGGAAGGTGATGAGGTTGCGATTACCACGCCTGGCGGTCAAAAAGAGTTTGAAATTGTAGAAGTGAAATACATCTAATAATTTTACTGATGATTATATTCATCAGAAAATATAATCACTAAAATAGGTGATATCGATTAGCAATTAATGCATTTTTTTGTATTAATAATAGATACAAAAAAGGCCGCTAGGCGGCCTTTTTTATTTACGAGGAAGCTCGATTTTACGATCTTCACTCTGGCGGTAAAGAACTAACGTTTTACCGATAACCTGCACTTTTTCAGCTTTAGTTTCGCGAACGATAGCGTCGACGATTAAAACTTTAGTTTCACGATCTTCAGTAGCAACCTTAACTTTGATCAATTCATGATGGTTAAGTGCAATTTCAATTTCAGCCAATACAGCTTCTGTTAGGCCGTTTGCACCCATAAGTACAACTGGTTTTAGATTGTGAGCAAGACCTTTTAGGAATTGCTTTTGTTTGGTGCTTAGATTCATGATGACTCTATTTTTTTGGTTATTAGGGTTGAAAACGTGACATTCTACCGCCATCTAGACTAGAAGACTAATTTGTTTGCATTATGACAGCATGAAAATTTGTAGTGTTTGAGTTGTACTGCACATTTTGATTGTACATTTTAATGAATTAGATGCGATAAAGCCTTTGGCAGACGTATACTTAACAAGTATCTCAACTCATTAGGTTAGGCATGAGTAGAAAAAAACAATCCGGCAGTTCTGGCCGCTGGCTAAAAGAGCATTTCGACGATAAATATGTTCAGGAAGCACAAAAACGTGGTTATCGTTCACGTGCTTTCTTTAAAATTGAAGAAATTCAGAACAAAGATAAGTTATTAAAACCGGGCATGACAGTGGTTGACCTTGGTGCTGCACCAGGTGGTTGGTCACAATATGCGGCAGAAATTGTAGGTAGTGAAGGACAAGTCATTGCTTGTGATATTTTGCCAATGGATTCCCTTCCAGGTGTTAGTTTCCTGCAAGGTGATTTCCGAGAAGAGGCTGTGTTAGATGCACTATTGGACCGCATTCAACCAGATATGGTTGACGTGGTGATGTCTGATATGGCACCTAATATGAGTGGTAATCTTGCATCCGACCAACCGAGAGCGATGTATCTTGTTGAGCTTGCATTAGATATGTGTCGACAAGTACTTGCGCCGAATGGCAGTTTTACGGTAAAAGTTTTCCAAGGCGAAGGCTTTGACCAATATCTAGCTGAAATTCGTAGTATGTTCAAAGTGGTTAAAATTCGTAAACCAGATTCCTCGCGAGATCGCTCGCGTGAAGTCTATATTGTGGCTACAGGTTACAAACTGTAGTAATCTACATTCATCTTTTAGTTATCGCGAGGTTAACACCTTGAGTGACATGGCAAAAAACTTGATTTTATGGTTAGTCATTGCCGTTGTTCTTATGTCTGTATTCCAAAGCTTTGGAACCAACAGTAGTAAAGCAAGTGGTCAAGTAGACTATACGACATTTGTCCGTCAAATCGGTCAGGATCAGATAAAGGAAGTGCGATTCAATGATCGTGAAATCACTGTAACCAAACGTGATAATGCGAGCTATGTAACATACTTACCTGTCGCTAATGATCCTAAGCTGTTAGACGATCTAATTAACGCTAACGTAGCTGTTTCTGGTACACCACCTGAAGAGCCTAGCCTATTGGCTTCAATCTTCATTTCGTGGTTCCCAATGCTTCTATTAATTGGTGTTTGGATATTCTTTATGCGTCAGATGCAGGGCGGTGGTGGCAAAGGTGCCATGTCGTTCGGTAAATCTAAAGCGCGTATGATGAGCGAAGACCAAATCAAAACAACGTTCGCCGATGTGGCTGGTTGTGATGAAGCGAAAGAAGACGTTAAAGAACTGGTTGATTACTTACGTGATCCAAGCCGTTTCCAAAAGCTAGGTGGTAAAATCCCAACAGGTGTGTTGATGGTTGGTCCTCCTGGTACAGGTAAAACGTTACTTGCAAAAGCGATTGCAGGTGAGGCGAAAGTACCGTTCTTTACTATTTCTGGTTCTGACTTTGTTGAAATGTTTGTTGGTGTTGGTGCATCTCGTGTGCGTGACATGTTCGAACAAGCAAAAAAGGCTGCGCCTTGTATCATCTTTATTGATGAAATCGATGCGGTAGGTCGTCAACGTGGTGCTGGTGTAGGTGGTGGTCACGATGAGCGTGAACAAACACTGAACCAGATGCTAGTTGAGATGGATGGCTTCGAAGGCAATGAGGGTATTATCGTTATTGCTGCAACGAACCGTCCCGACGTACTAGACCCTGCATTACTGCGTCCTGGTCGTTTTGACCGTCAAGTAGTGGTAGGTCTTCCTGATGTACGCGGTCGTGAGCAGATCCTTAAAGTTCACATGCGTAAAGTGCCACTAGATGGTGATGTAAATCCATCATTGATTGCTCGTGGTACACCAGGTTTCTCTGGTGCTGATTTAGCAAACCTTGTTAACGAAGCGGCATTATTTGCTGCCCGTGGTAACAAGCGTACTGTTTCGATGGTTGAGTTCGAATTAGCGAAAGATAAGATCATGATGGGCGCAGAGCGTAAATCAATGGTTATGTCTGAAGATCAAAAAGAATCAACTGCGTATCACGAAGCAGGTCACGCAATTATTGGTCGTTTAGTACCGGATCATGATCCTGTATATAAAGTATCGATTATTCCACGTGGTCGTGCGCTAGGTGTAACGATGTACTTACCCGAGCAAGATCGTGTAAGTCACTCTCGTGAGTTCTTGGAGTCAATGATTTCAAGTCTTTACGGTGGTCGTTTAGCTGAAGAATTGATTTACGGCGTAGATAAAGTATCAACAGGTGCATCAAATGACATTGAACGCGCAACTGATATTGCACGTAAGATGGTGACTCAGTGGGGCTTCTCTGAGAAGTTAGGTCCATTACTTTATGCTGAAGATGAAGGGGAAGTCTTCCTTGGTCGTTCAGTTACACAAAGTAAGCATATGTCTGATGACACTGCAAAACTGATTGATACTGAAGTTCGCACCTTAATTGATCGTAACTATCAACGTGCTCGTCAAATTCTAGTTGATAATATGGATATCATGCATGCAATGAAAGATGCATTGATGAAATATGAAACTATTGACGCAGGTCAGATTGATGACTTGATGGAACGTAAAGCAGAAATCCGTGCACCGAAAGGTTGGTCGGATAATGACGATACAATGAAACCATCAGGTAAAGAAGCACCTGAAACTGAATTAGCACCTGATGAGCCAATTGGCGATGGTATTGATGCGTTGACGAAAGAAGACGATACCGATACAAAACCTCAGGCTTAATTTAGCGTTGAATAAAAACCCTGGCCTTGGTCAGGGTTTTTTTTATCTTAATAAAATGGAATAGCAGATGCAGTTAACCAGTCGTAATAAAAATTTAGAACTATCTACCCCACAGGTCATGGGAATTTTAAATGTTACGCCAGATTCATTTTCTGATGGTGGAAAGTTTAATCGTATTGATTATGCGCTCAATCATGTGGAAAGCATGCTGCAAGCTGGCACATCCATTATTGATATCGGTGGTGAATCAACGCGACCTGGTGCTAAAGAGGTGGCACTTAGTGAAGAGTTAGATCGCGTGGTACCGATCATTGAAGCTATTCGTCAACGTTTTGATTGTTGGATTTCAATTGATACCAGTAAAGCTCAGGTCATGAAAGAGGCGGTAAATGCAGGGGCAGATCTGATTAATGATGTACGTGCGTTGCAAGAGCCTAATGCATTAGAGGTTGCCGCAAAAGCCAATGTGCCGATTTGCTTGATGCATATGCAAGGCCAGCCTCGTACAATGCAGCACCAACCGAATTATAATCATCTTATTCAGGATGTTTCTGATTTTCTGAGTGAGCGAATTTCAGCGTGTGAAAATGTTGGAATTTCACGTCAGCAGTTGATCCTAGATCCTGGTTTTGGGTTTGGTAAAACGCTTGAACATAATTATCAAATGTTAGCGAAATTTGAACAATTTCACCAATTCGGATTACCTGTATTAGCGGGGATGTCTCGTAAATCAATGATATTCAATTTATTAGGTAAGCCACCTGCTGAATGTCTCGCGGGAAGTTTAGCTTGTGCTACCATTGCAGCAATGAAAGGTGCGCATATTATTCGAGTTCATGATGCTAGAGAAACAGCTGAAGTCATGAAAATTTATAATATGGTACTGCAACAATCGAAATAAAAGTGAATTGTGATGTGTCATTAATTTGTTCGTCACTGAAGTATTCAATATAGCTAGGAGCAAAACATGTCTGAACGTAAGTTCTTTGGTACTGATGGTATTCGTGGTTTAGTCGGTGAAGCACCCATTACACCAGACTTTGTAATGAAGTTAGGGTGGGCTGCTGGCCGCGTATTATCACAAACGGGGACAAAAAAAGTCTTAATTGGTAAAGATACCCGTATCTCTGGCTATATGTTGGAGTCAGCTTTAGAAGCAGGCTTAGCTGCAGCTGGTTTAAAGGCCGCATTCACTGGACCAATGCCAACACCAGCAGTTGCTTATCTCACTCGTACGTTCCGAGCAGAAGCTGGTATTGTTATTTCCGCTTCTCACAATCCTTATTATGATAATGGTATTAAATTCTTTTCAGCTCAAGGTACTAAATTACCGGATGATATTGAACTTGCAATTGAAGCTGAAATGGAAAAACCATTAACCTGTGTTGAATCAGCATTGCTTGGTAAAGCTTATCGTATCGATGATGCAGCTGGACGCTACATTGAATTTTGTAAAGGGACTTTTCCAACACATTTAAGCCTTGAAGGTTTTAAGGTTGTTGTTGATTGTGCTCATGGTGCAACTTATCACATTGCACCCAAAGTATTTTCAGAGTTAGGGGCCGAAGTGATTGCTATCGGTTGTGAGCCTAATGGTGTGAACATTAACGATAAAGTAGGAGCAACGGATGTTGCTGCGCTTCAGGCTAAGGTACTTGAAGAAAAAGCGGACTTTGGTATCGCATTGGATGGTGATGGCGATCGTGTGATCATGGTTGATGAGTTAGGTAATAAAGTTGATGGTGACCAAATAGCCTACATTATTGCTCGTGATGCATTACGTCGTGGCGAACTAAAAGGGGGCGTTGTTGGTACATTAATGACAAATATGGGCATGGAAGTTGCTCTTAAGAATTTAGGCATTCCATTTGTTCGCGCCAAAGTAGGCGATCGTTATGTAATGGAAGAGCTGCAGAAGCAAGATTGGTTGATTGGTGCAGAGAACTCTGGTCATGTCATTTTGCTTGATAAAGTGACAACCGGCGATGGTATTGTTGCAGGTCTTCAAGTAATGGCATCAATCGTTGCAAGTAAGATGAGCTTAAAAGAACTTTGTGATGGTATGGTTATGTTCCCTCAAGTACTTGAGAATGTACGTTTCAAAGGGACTTCTGATCCATTAAAGTCTGATGAAGTTATTACTGCAACTAAATTAGTTGAAGAAAAGTTAGGTGATAATGGTCGCGTATTGTTACGTAAGTCAGGCACTGAGCCATTAATTCGTGTTATGGTTGAAGGGCAAGATGCGGCTGATGTTCAGCAATATGCTCTTGATATTGCAAAAGCAGTAAAAGAAAACTGTTAATTTGCATTTTGCGATAAATTTCAATTACGAATTTTATCGCACAAACAAGAAGGCAGGGTAGCGTGATACTCTGCCTATATTTTTATGTCGACTTCGTTTTGGCTAAATGTTGTGCAAGTGGTGTGGTGTAAAGCATTTTTCATCAAATATTACTTGTCACTACGATAGGGTTTCGCTAGTATTCAGTCGCTCCTTGGAAGATGGAGTGCGCTGGCCCTGCCTAGAGCAAAGCTGGCATAGCAATTTAACCATAGGTGGAAGCCATGTACGAAATTCTACTTGTGATTTATCTTGTCGCCGCGCTTGGTGTAATTGGCCTAGTTTTGGTTCAGCAAGGTAAAGGCGCAGATATGGGAGCCTCATTTGGGGCTGGAGCATCAGGCACATTGTTTGGCTCTAGCGGTTCCGGTAACTTTTTAACCCGAATGACAACAGTTTTGGCTGCAATTTTCTTTGTTATCAGCCTTGTTCTTGGCAACATGAGTGCAAAACAAGCAACAGAGGAAAGTAGTTGGGATAACCTAACTGCACCAGCGACAACACAACCTGTTGTTGAAAAAACAAAAACTGAGAAGGCGCCATCAACTGATGAGATCCCTCAGTAATTAAAGATTTAGCCGAGATGGTGAAATTGGTAGACACGCTAGCATGAGGTGCTAGTGCCGCAAGGTGTAGGGGTTCAAGTCCCCTTCTCGGCACCATTATACTGGTTACTTGAAAAAGTAACGCCCGAACGATATAATCGTTAGAATTTGGACGCGGGGTGGAGCAGCTTGGTAGCTCGTCGGGCTCATAACCCGAAGGTCGTTGGTTCAAATCCAGCCCCCGCAACCACTTTCCTGAAAATAAACTATTCTTAAATACGAATGTTTGTTTTCTTACTGAGGCAGATTTATAGAGTCTCGGTAATCAGGGTCCAGTAATAAAAAACCCCGTAATTCGGGGTTTTTTATTATCTGAAACATGACCATTCAGGTATCTACTGGGCTTTATGCCCTTTTTTTGTTTCCAGGGGGGTTGTTTTGACAGCTTTAGAGACACAATTAACCGAAATGCTTGAACCATCAGTATTAGCTTTAGGCTATGAACTGGTAGGTTTAGAGTTCATTCGTGCTGGTGAGCACTCCACACTTCGCGTATTTATTGACCATGAAAATGGTATCAATGTTGATGATTGCGCAGAAGTTAGTCGCCAAATAAGTGCCGTAATGGATGTTGAAGATCCAATTACTGTTGCTTATAACTTGGAAGTATCTTCCCCTGGATTGGAAAGACCACTATTCAAAGCAGCACATTATCAACAGTTTGTTGGCCACGAAGCTAACATAGTGTTAAAAATGGCGATGGGTAACCGTCGTAAGTGGAAAGGTGACATTGTCGCAGTTGAAGGCGAATTGATCACACTTAAAGTAGATGGCAATGAAGAGTCCTTTGCACTGAGCAATATCTCTAAGGCCAACCTGGTTCCAAAATTCTAACCGCTAAATTGGGGCATTAGAAATGAACAAAGAAATCTTGGCTGTCGTAGAAGCGGTATCCAACGAAAAAGCTGTTCCTCGTGAGCGTATTTTTGAAGCATTAGAAATCGCACTTGCAACGGCAACGAAAAAGAAACATGAAGCAGAAATTGATGTACGTGTTGCAATTGATCGTAAAACTGGTGAGTTTGAAACTTTCCGTCGCTGGAAAGCGGTAGAAGAAGTGACTCAGCCAACGCTTGAGATTACTCTTGAAGCGGCACAGTTTGAAGATCCAACAATTGTTGCTGGCGATTACGTTGAAGATGATATTGAATCGGTAACGTTTGACCGTATTACGACACAAACTGCAAAACAAGTTATCGTACAAAAAGTACGTGAAGCTGAGCGCGCTCAAATTGTTGAGCAATTTATCGATAATGAAGGTGAGTTAATCACTGGTATCGTTAAAAAAGTAAACCGTGATGCGGTTATTATCGATCTTGGTAATAATGCTGAAGCTGTTATCCAGCGTGATGATCAGCTTCCACGTGAAAACTTCCGTCCGGGTGACCGTGTACGTGGTCTGCTATACAAAGTTGCGCCAGAAGCGCGTGGCTTCCAGTTATTCATGACACGTTCTAAGCCAGAAATGCTTTCTGAGCTATTCCGTATTGAAGTGCCAGAAATGGGCGAAGAGCTTATTGAACTAATGGGTGCTGCTCGCGATCCTGGTTCACGTGCAAAAATTGCAGTAAAAACTAACGATAAACGTATTGACCCAGTGGGTGCGTGTGTTGGTATGCGTGGTGCACGTGTTCAAGCGGTTTCTGGTGAGCTTGGCGGCGAGCGTATTGATATCGTGCTTTGGGATGAGAATCCAGCGCAATACGTGATCAATGCGATGGCTCCGGCTGAAGTTGATTCAATCATTGTTGATGAAGATAACCATACGATGGATATCGCAGTGCAGAAAGATAATTTAGCACAAGCGATTGGTCGTAGTGGTCAGAACGTGCGTCTGGCTTCTCAACTTACTGGTTGGGAACTAAACGTAATGACGGTTGAAGATCTTCAGAAGAAGCACCAAGAAGAAGCGAAAGAGTCAATTGAAGTGTTTACTAAGCACCTAGATATTGATGAAGAATTCGCAACGGTATTGGTTGAAGAAGGTTTCACTACATTAGAAGAAATTGCTTACGTTCCAGTAAGTGAGCTAATGGATGTTGATGGTCTTGATGAAGAGACTATCGATCAACTACGTAGTCGTGCAAAAGCTGCATTAACGACACTTGCGCTTGCTAAAGAAGAATCGCTTGACGGTGCTGAGCCAGCTGAAGACCTATTAGGTCTTGAAGGCCTTGAGCGCGAGTTAGCATTTAAACTAGCAGCAAAAGGTATTTGTACGCTTGAGGATCTTGCTGATCAGGGAACTGATGACTTGACCGATATCGAAGGCGTGGACGATGCAAAAGCGGGTGAGCTAATTATGGCTGCACGTAATATTTGCTGGTTCAGCGACGAAGCGTAATCAATATAAAGCAAGGGAGGAGCATTATGTCAGAGGTTACCGTTAAAACATTGGCGGAAGAAATTGGTACGCCAATTGACCGTTTACTTCAACAGCTCTCAGAGGCAGGTATTGCTAAGAAAGCTGATGAAAATGTAAGCCAAACCGAAAAGCAGGCGTTACTTAACCATCTCCAAAAAGAGCATGGAGGTAACAGCAATACTGACGGCGCTCCAAATCGTCTTACTTTGCAACGTAAGACACGCAGTACGCTGAGCGTGTCTGGTAGCGGCGGCAAGAACAAAAATGTTCAAGTTGAAGTGCGTAAAAAGCGCACTTACGTAAAACGTTCAGCTTTGGAAGAGGAACAACGCGCAGCGGAAGAAGCTGTGAAGCGTGAAGCCGAAGAAGCCGCAAAACGTGAAGCGGAAGCTATTGCCAAAAAAGCAGCGGAAGAAGCTGCAAAACGTGAAGCTGAAGTAGCAGCTAAGCGTGCCAAAGAAGAGCAGAGTAAAGCAGAAGAATCTGCAAAACGAGAAGCGGAAGAAAAAGCAAAGCGAGACGCAGAGGAAAAGGCGAATCGTACCAAACAGGAAAAGCGTAAAGCTGAAGAGAAAGCTTTACGCGCTGTTGCTGACAAACAGGCTAAACTAGATGCTGAGGCACTACAGCGTCGTCTGGAAGAGGAAGCCAAGCGAAAAGCCGAAGAAGAAAGTCAGCGCCAGCTAGAAGAGGCTCGCAAGATGGCAGAACAGAATGAAAAGAACGGGGTAAAACCTGATCAAAACGTAAGTATGGAAAAATCTGATTACCATACAACGACATCAACTTACGCACGTGCTGCGGAAGATGAACAAGACCGCAAAGAAGAAACTTCTCGCCGTCGTAAGAAGAAAAAGCCAGCTGCTAAGCAAGATGAGCGCGGTGGCCGTGGTGGCCGTAACCAACGTGGTCGCGGTAAACCTCAAATGAACAAGCCAAGCTCAATGCAACATGGCTTCGACAAAACAGCGCAAGTTGCTAAGCAAGACGTTGTTATTGGCGAAACAATAGTTGTTTCTGAACTTGCTAACAAGATGTCTGTAAAAGGCGTTGAAGTTATCAAGGTGATGATGAAGATGGGCGCTATGGCGACTATCAACCAAGTTATCGACCAAGAAACAGCAGCACTTGTTGCTGAAGAAATGGGTCACAAAGTTATTCTACGTAAAGAAAACGAGCTTGAAGAGTCAGTGCTTTCTGATCGTAACGCAGATGACCTAGCAAAAGTTTCTCGCGCGCCTGTTGTAACTATCATGGGGCACGTTGACCACGGTAAAACATCAACACTTGATTACATCCGTAAAGCGCACGTTGCTTCTGGCGAAGCCGGTGGTATTACTCAGCACATCGGTGCATACCACGTTGAAACTGACAACGGTATGATCACTTTCCTTGATACTCCTGGACACGCAGCGTTTACAGCTATGCGTGCTCGTGGTGCTCAAGCGACAGATATCGTTGTATTAGTGGTTGCAGCTGACGATGGTGTGATGCCTCAAACAATCGAAGCAATCCAGCACGCGAAAGCGGCAGGTGTTCCTTTGATCGTTGCGGTAAACAAGATCGATAAAGAAGATGCTAACCCAGATAACGTTAAAAACGAGCTTGCTCAATACGACGTTATTCCTGAGGAGTGGGGCGGTGAGAACATGTTTGTTCACATCTCTGCGAAACAGGGTACAAACATCGAAGGCTTACTAGAAGCTATTCTACTTCAGTCTGAAGTACTTGAACTAACAGCAGCCTCTGAAGGCATGGCTAAAGGTGTGGTTGTAGAATCACGTCTTGATAAAGGCCGTGGTCCTGTAGCGACTGTTCTTGTTCAAGAAGGTACGCTTCATAAGGGCGATATCGTTCTTTGTGGCTTAGAGTACGGTCGTGTTCGTGCGATGCGTAACGAACTAGGTCAAGAAATCGAAGAAGCGGGTCCATCTATCCCTGTAGAGATCTTAGGTCTTTCAGGCGTACCAGCATCTGGTGACGAAGCGACTGTTGTACGTGACGAGCGTAAAGCACGTGAAGTTGCACTTTACCGTCAAGGTAAATTCCGTGATGTTAAACTAGCTCGCCAGCAGAAAGCGAAACTAGAGAACATGTTCTCTAACATGACAGCTGGTGAAGTTGCAGAGCTTAACGTTGTGCTTAAGGCTGACGTTCAAGGTTCTGTAGAAGCTATCGCAGATTCTCTACGTAAACTTTCTACTGATGAAGTTAAAGTGAATATCGTAGGTTCTGGTGTTGGTGGTATTACTGAAACTGACGCAGTACTTGCAGCAGCTTCTAACGCTATCGTGCTTGGTTTCAACGTTCGTGCTGATGCGTCTGCGCGTCGTACTATCGAAAATGAAAACCTAGACTTACGTTACTACTCAATCATTTACCAGCTAATTGACGAAGTTAAAGCGGCAATGGGCGGTATGCTTGCTCCTGAATTCAAGCAAGAGATCATTGGTCTTGCTGAAGTTCGTGACGTATTTAAGTCACCTAAGATTGGCGCAATCGCTGGTTGTTTGGTAACTGAAGGTACTATCAAGCGTAACAACCCTATCCGTGTTCTACGTGATAACGTAGTAATCTACGAAGGTGAGCTTGAGTCACTACGTCGCTTTAAAGATGACGTTAACGAAGTTAAGAACGGCTACGAATGTGGTATCGGCGTTAAGAACTACAATGATGTTCGCGTTGGTGATCAGATCGAAGTTTACGAAATTGTTGAAATTCAGCGTACTCTTGATTAATTATCAACGTCGCTAACTGATTCAACAACATGATTATGGGGAGCTTCGGCTCCCCATTCTTTCAAGAGCCCTATTCTTAGAGAGAGCAACAAAATGGCAAAAGAATTTAGCCGTACCCAACGTGTAGCACAGCAGCTACAAAAAGAATTAGCTGTAATTCTACAGCGTGAAATCAAAGATCCAGCGATCGCAATGACAACGATTTCAAGCGTTGATGTATCACGTGATATGAATTACGCCAAAATCTATGTGACGTTTTTCCCAATCGGTGAGCAAACCGCTGAAGGTAGCCTAGAAGCATTACGTGAAATGGCGCCTTACATTCGTTCACTCTTAGGTAAAGAGATCCGTTTACGTGTAACACCTGAGCTGAACTTTATTTTTGATCAGTCTCTAACAGAAGGTATGCGTATTTCAAACCTAGTATCGAAAGCGGTACGTGACGATGAAGATCGTCGTGGTGATGAAGACGAAGAGAAAGGCGAGGAATAAGCATGGCACGTCGTCGTAAAGGTCGCCCAATTAATGGTGTCATTTTAGTTGATAAGCCTACGGGAATTAGTTCAAACGATACCTTACAGAAAGTAAAACGTATCTTTTTTGCTCAAAAGGCGGGCCATACTGGTGCGCTTGATCCTTTGGCGACGGGTATGCTGCCCATCTGTTTTGGTGAAGCAACAAAGTTCTCTCAGTTCTTGTTAGATTCAGATAAACGCTATCGTGTGATCGCAAAACTGGGCGAACGTACTGATACTTCTGATTCTGATGGCGAAGTAGTTGAAACACGTGATGTGAACGTTAATCGTGAGCAACTCGAAGCGTGTATTGATAAGTTCCGTGGTACAACAGATCAGATCCCATCAATGTATTCTGCGCTGAAGTACAAAGGGCGTAAATTATACGAATATGCACGTGAAGGCGTCGAGGTTCCTCGTGAATCACGAAAAATTACTGTTTATTCTGTTGATTTACTGCGTTTTGATAATAATGAAGTTGAAATGGAACTTCATGTATCAAAAGGTACTTATATTCGTACTATCGTTGATGATCTGGGCGAAATGCTTGGTTGTGGTGCTCACGTTATCATGTTGCGTCGTACAGGGGTTTCTAACTTCCCGTATGAGCGAATGGTTACTATTGAGCAGTTACAAGCGATGCTTGATGATGCAAAAGCCAATGAGATAGAACCAGGCTCTGTGCTGGATGCGTTATTGCTACCAACCGACACCGCAGTACAAGATTTGCCTGAAGTGAATATCAGTGCTGAGGTTGCGGTGCATGTGCTTAATGGTAATCCGGTAGAAGCTGACAATGTTCCTGCAAAAGGGACCTTAGTACGTATTTCTGTCGGCTCTGAGCGTGAGTTTATTGGTGTGGGGACTATCGATCTTAAAGGTATGCTAGCGCCAAAACGCGTCATGGCGAATGAACATCAGCAAGATTAATTGACAACGGTAGAACCACTCACTGCTTTGCTTTTAAAGAATGCAATGAAGACTTCTATTTATTGTTTATTATTGTCGTGGTTACTAATTATTCGCTTGTAGTTATCTATATCGATCAGTATAATCCGCGGCTTGGGTGCCGGCTGAATCAGAGATTGGCGGCACAAATTAAAACATCTTTGTATTAGGAATGAGTTATGTCTCTGAATGCAGAAACTAAAGCAGCAATCGTTGCAGAATACGCACAATGTGAAAATGATACTGGTTCTCCTGAAGTTCAGGTTGCACTTTTAACAGCGCAAATCAACCACCTTCAAGGTCACTTTGCTAACCACAAACACGACCACCACAGCCGTCGCGGTCTGCTACGTATGGTTTCTCGTCGTCGTAAGCTTCTAGATTACCTAAAAGGTAAGAACCTAGATCGTTACCAAGACCTAATCAAGCGTCTAGGCCTACGTCGCTAAGATTGCTTTTAGAAAGGAGCCTTATGGCTCCTTTCTTTTTGTTTTAAAAGATAATACATACCGCAGTTTATATTTTTCCTTCTGTTATTTTCCTCAATTTCGTCTACTATCTGTACCGAAGTTAATCTTATGTTTGTTGTATGCATGCTAAGGCAGGAATATGATAGATAAAAAGAGAAGCTGTAGTTAATCCCATTTTTATGTATCACGAGTCGTTTTCGTCGACCTTTAGGTCGCGGCTAATAAAATACCTCATCATGATGAGATATTTCCTTAGTCGCGATACGTGAAATTACATGAAAGTGAATATCATCACATGACGCTGTTGTTTGTCTTAGTTATAATTAGCAAGCAAATAGAAAGCGGAATATATTTAAGGAAATTCACGTGAATCCTATCGTAAAGACTTTCCAGTACGGTAACCACACGGTTACTCTAGAGACTGGTGTTATGGCACGTCAAGCGACGGCTGCAGTAATGGTTAGCATGGACGACACTTCTGTGTTCGTTTCTGTTGTTGGTAAGAAAACAGCAGTAGAAGGCCAAGACTTCTTCCCACTAACAGTGAACTACCAAGAGCGTACTTACGCTGCAGGTAAAATTCCTGGTGGTTTCTTCAAGCGCGAAGGTCGCCCTTCTGAAGGCGAAACTCTGACTGCACGTCTAATTGACCGTCCAATCCGCCCACTATTCCCTGACGATTTCAAAAACGAAGTTCAAGTTATCGCTACTGTGGTTTCTGTTAACCCTGCAGTAAGCCCTGACATCGTAACTATGATCGGTACATCTGCAGCACTTGCTATTTCTGGTATTCCATTTAATGGTCCTATCGGTGCGGCACGTGTTGGTTACATCAACGATCAATTCGTACTTAACCCAAGCAATGTTGAGCTAGAAGAAAGCCGTCTAGATCTTGTTGTTGCTGGTACAAAAGATGCTGTACTAATGGTTGAGTCAGAAGCTGACCGTCTATCTGAAGAGCAAATGCTACAAGCGGTTGTATTTGGTCATGACCAACAACAAGTTGCTATCAATGCAATCAACGAGTTTGCTGCTGAAGTGGCAACGCCAGCTTGGGATTGGGTTGCTCCTCAAGAGAACACTGCACTTAAAAATAAGATCGCAGAGCTTGCTGAAGCTAAGCTTGTTGATGCTTACCAAATCACTGAGAAAATGGCGCGTTACGACCGCATTCATGAGATTGCTGGTGAAGTTAACGATGCAATTCTTGCTGAAGATGCAGAAGCAAATACAAAAGAAATCCACACTATCTTCCACGATCTAGAGAAGACAGTTGTACGTGGTCGCATCATTGCGGGCAACCCACGTATTGATGGTCGTGAAAAAGACATGGTTCGTGCGTTAGACGTACGTACTGGTGTCCTTCCACGTACTCACGGTTCTTCACTATTTACTCGTGGTGAAACTCAGGCACTTGTTACTGCAACATTGGGTACACAACGTGACGCACAGATCATTGATGGTCTAACTGGTGAGACGAAAGATCACTTCCTACTACACTACAACTTCCCTCCATACTGTGTAGGTGAGACGGGTTTTGTAGGTTCGCCTAAGCGTCGTGAAATTGGTCACGGTAAACTGGCTAAGCGTGGTATTGCTGCTGTAATGCCATCTGTAGACGAATTCCCATACACAGTACGTGTAGTATCAGAAATCACTGAATCTAACGGTTCATCTTCAATGGCTTCTGTATGTGGTACGTCTCTTGCTCTTATGGACGCTGGTGTGCCAATTAAAGCGTCTGTTGCGGGTATCGCAATGGGTCTTGTTAAAGAAGGCGACGATTTCGTTGTTCTTTCTGACATCCTTGGTGACGAAGATCACCTAGGTGACATGGACTTTAAAGTAGCAGGTACTGATGACGGTATTACTGCACTTCAAATGGATATCAAGATCGAAGGTATCACTAAAGAGATCATGCAGATTGCTCTTAACCAAGCTAAAGGCGCGCGTAAGCACATCCTTAGCGTAATGGATAACGCAATCAATACTCCACGTGAAGATATCTCTCAGTTCGCTCCTCGTATCCATACGATGAAGATCAACCCTGAGAAGATCAAAGATGTTATCGGTAAAGGTGGTGCTGTTATTCGTGCACTTACTGAAGAAACGGGTACTACAATCGAGATCGAAGATGATGGCACAGTGAAGATCGCTGCGACTGAAGGTACTGCTGCGAAAGAAGCAATCCGTCGTATCGAAGAAATCACAGCTGACGTTGAAGTAGGTCGTATCTACACAGGTAAAGTAATGCGTATCGTTGATTTCGGTGCGTTTGTATCTGTGATTGGTACTAAAGAAGGTCTAGTACACATTTCTCAAATCTCACAAGATCGTGTAGAGAAAGTGTCTGACTACCTACAAATGGGTCAAGAAGTTCAAGTTAAAGTGCTAGAAATCGACCGTCAAGGCCGTATCCGTCTAAGCATGAAAGAAGCAGTTGAAACACCTGCTGCTGAAGCGCCAGCTCAAAACGAACAGCCTCAAGGCTAAGTTTTTTGCTAAAAGCATGATATAAAGGGGCTATCTAGCCCCTTTTTGTTATCTAAAAAACATCATGCCGTGTTCTATGGTGTAGAGTAATACAATAGGATCGTGATTATTAAGCCTTAGGGAGAAGCGCTTTGATAGCAACTCGCTTTACATTTGCCGTTATGACTGTAGCGATGATGCTAACAGGCTGTTCGGCGATGCCAACCAAGTGGACTCATCCACCGATGGCTATTCCATTTCAACCAACTTTACAGCAGCAAATTCAATTAGCTCGCATTGATCAAATTTTGCAGCGAGACGATATTCCACAGGCAACATTAGCGAAAATATATTACGAGCGTGGGCTAGTTAATGACAGCTTAGGGTTACGTGATTTAGCGCGATTAGATTTTAATAAATCCCTCAATTTAGAGCCGAACCAACCCGATTTATATAATGTGTTAGGGGTCTATTTTACCCAAATGGCACATTTTGATGCGGCTTATGAAGCGTTTGATTCTACCTTAGAGTTAGCGCCTAACCATCTTTATGCTCAACGTAATCGCGGTATTGCCCTGTACTACGGTGAGCGCTATGAATTAGCGAATCAAGATCTTTTGCCTCATTACGAACAGGATCATAATGATCCGTATCGCGTGATCTGGCTATACCTTAATGATGTTGAATTAAGCCCAGAGAAGGCGCAAGCTCAATTAAAA
The DNA here is from genome assembly GCF_003026165.1 of Photobacterium sp. GB-1. NCBI lineage: Bacteria > Pseudomonadati > Pseudomonadota > Gammaproteobacteria > Vibrionales > Vibrionaceae > Photobacterium > Photobacterium sp. GB-1. The sequence continues at coordinate 126,234 of NZ_PYOB01000008.1, forward strand.
CAGCGCTATGATGCCAGTGATAAAAAAGCGTGGGGATGGCAATTGGTACGTCTGTTTTTAGGGCAAATTACAGAGCGAGAATTACTCAGTGATATTGCACAGCAGAGCGAAAATAACGATCAACTTGCTGAACATTTAACAGAAGCGTATTTTTATCTCGGTAAGCTACATCAGAACAATCAGGATTATTCTACTGCGGTAATGCTCTATAAATTGGCGTTAGCGGGGAATGTGTATGAGTTTATTGAACACCGGTTGTCGCTCCTGGAGCTCAGTCGATTATACTCTGCGTATCAAGATCAATCCCCTGATACACAAAATGAAGAAACCGTCCCAGTAGTCCCTGGGGGATAAAAAGAAAAGCCGCATTAGCGGCTTTTTTTATTTAAGTAATTACTCGCTGATGTTCAATCCAGCTAAGCTATGCCAATAACCATTACATTGATGGCTATCCTCTAGTTGATGACGAGTTGCACTTTGTTCATTAGCTCGGAAATCATCAACCAAAGATAATGTATCAAGACCCAGTGGGCTTAAACGCACGACATCAACGATATCAGCCATACCTTTAAGATCGTTTATTAGGTTATAGCAGTAGCCTGATTGAGTCTGAATACCATTTAGGGTAAAGACTTTTTGGTTTTCTTGGCTATTGACTGTGATCCCTTGTGGATACTTGATACAGCAGGTTTCACAGTCATCTTTGGCGCGATTTTCTGCGCGAGCGGTAAAGCAACGGGCAGAATACGCTAACGGTAGATAGCCATAGCTAAACACTTCCGTTTCAAATTGATTGCGAATGCCCAGTTTTTCACATTCAATTAAGGTGTTATTTAACCATTCACGTGATAACTCAACCGGCATACACCAACGGGTCATGCCTTGTTTTAAAAACAGGTTTAATGTTTGGGCGTTATAACAGTTAACCGCAGGACCAACGACAAAAGGAATTTTTGCTTCAGAGGCTAATTGAATCGCAGAGACGTCGTTAGCTTCAATGATAAAATCACCATTATCGATGTACTTTTTCATGATGTTCACTTCGCTTGGCGCTTCGAGTAGCGCCATTGTCGATAGCACGACTTGTTTTCCACTATCGGCAATATCTTTCGCGATCTCTAACCATTGTGCAGGCTTTAGCTCGCGGCGTTTTGAACATACACTTTCGCCTAAATAAATGATATCAACATTGCTGTTTTTTGCTTGTTGGTAAAACGCTTCAACATCATTTTTAGGCCAGAAGTAAAGTAATGGGCCAAGAGAATATTTCATGGTTTGGCTCCTATTGCCATTTACGGTGATAAGCACCGAGTGTGGTTTGTTTACCTTCTGATACATTACCAAGACATGCATTCCAAGCAGGATTTACTTGGTAGCCTTCTGGATTAGCTAAATAGTGATCAATCGCTGCACGCCATGTGCGGGTGACCTGTTCAACATAAGCAGGGCTACGCTGACGACCTTCAATTTTTACTGAGGCGATATTGGCCTTAAATAGCTCAGGAAGAATCTCCAGAGTATTGAGGCTCGTTGGCTCTTCAAGGGCGTGATAGCGTTTGTTCTCACCGTCAATGTTGATATCAAAGCGACCTTTACACAGTGTAGGGTAGCCAGCGTTTTCACCATGGCCATAGCGGTCAATCAGTACTTCGTTTAAGCGAGACTCTAAGCCTTGTGGCGTTTCTTGCCAACGGACAAATTTGGCTGGTGAACAAGCGCCTACAGTATTAGGGGATTCACCGGTCATGTAAGACGATAAGTAGCAACGCCCTTCAGACATAATACATAGGCTACCAAAAGCAAAGACTTCTAGCTCCATATCTGTATTACGTGCCAGTTGTTTTACTTGATGAATCGATAAAACCCGAGGCAGTACAACACGCTTTATATTGAAATTTTGTTTATAAAAATCAATCGCGGCAGTGTTAGTTGCTGAAGCTTGTACTGATAGGTGAAGTTCTAAGTCAGGATACGTTGTAGCGGCGTACTCTAGCACTGCAATATCCGCGACAATCAGCGCATCAACCCCCATAGCGGCTGCATTATCTACCGCTTTTGTCCAGCGGTTGAAACCATCGGGATGGGCAAAGGTGTTGAGTGCAATATGTAATTTACGGTCGTGATCTTTTACGTACTGTACGGCTTTTTCGAGTTTACGGCCTGTAAAGTTTAAACCTGCAAAATGGCGGGCGTTAGTATCATCCTTGAAACCGATATAAACGGCATCTGCACCATTATCAATTGCGGTTTTTAAGGCTGGAAGGTTACCAGCGGGGCAGAGAAGCTCCATTATTTTTTATCATCCAGTCTTTGAATAAAATTATGACCTTTGATACTAAAATTCTTTATCTTATGGCGCTTTGATTTTAGGCAGGTTTTCGTTGTTTTTATTAATAAAAAGGAGCGTTATTGCTCCTTTTTTTTGTGGTGTTTTTGACTCATTTGTTTTGCAGTAAAATGGCTTCTAATTCATGCTTTGGCATGGGACGATAGAAGTGGAAACCTTGGATATAATCACAATTTAAATTAGATAGCAGTGTGGCTTGTTGACGGGTTTCAATCCCTTCGGCGACCACACTCATTTTTAGTGATTTACCTAAGTTGATGATGTTTTCAATTAAGGTTACCTGTTTAGGAATGGTGTCGATATCTTGAATAAACGCGCGATCCACTTTAAGTTCATCTAACGGAAAACGCGCAAGATATGAGAGTGACGAATACCCAGTACCAAAGTCATCAATCGACAGTGCAAAGCCAAGTTGCTTAATGGCATTGAGCATTTGGATGGTATGTTCACCATCACTCATTACCGCACTTTCTGTCAGCTCAAAGGTAATATCGGCAGGGTTGACATCTGTTGATAAACGTAATTTATCAACAAAGTTTATTAAGCCTGAATTACCAAACTGTTGCGGCGATAAGTTAATCGCGACTCGTCCTGTTAGCAATTTACGTTTTTTCCACAGGCTGACGGTGGTGAAGACCTCACGCATGACTGCGCAGCCGAGTTGTTCAATTAAGCCAGAGCTTTCTGCGACCGGAATAAATTGGGCAGGGCTAATATAGCCTTCGACAGGGTGTTTCCAACGTACTAACGCTTCTGCGCCGTCAATCGCAAAGTCACGGGCATTAACTTTTGGTTGATACCAAACTTCGAGGCCATTATTTTGCAGCGCTTTTTGTAGCTCTATTTCCAGCCATAAACGCATTCGTGCTTCTTTGCTCATCGCATCATTGAATTCAACTAAGCGATTTCGACCTCGATGTTTTGCTTCATACATGGCGGTATCGGCATTTTGTAGCATCATGCGTGCATCATTACCATGCCCCGGGGAGGTGACCATTCCAATTGAGCAGGCTAAGTGCTTTCTAAAGTGACGCAGCTCAAACGGTTGATTAACCAGCGCTATGATTTGCTCTGAGATAATCTCGCCAGTGCGTTCATGCTCAGGGTTTGGTAATAGGATCGCAAACTCATCACCGCTTAAATAGCCCAAAATTGCGGTTTCAGGTAGTAATCGACGTAAGCGTTGTGCAATTTCTTGCAGCACTTTATCGCCAATGTGGTGACCGAGTGAATCATTGATATTTTTAAAGTTATCAATATCAATATAGAGCATCACGACAGGCGTTTCTGCTTTCATCAGTTGGTCTAATTGACGAGTAAAGCCGTGACGATTGAGCAAACCAGTTAATGGATCCATTTGTACTAGTTGTTCAATTTGTCCTTGTTGGCGCTTATTGTCTTTTTCTTGAATGGTTTCGAGTTTCACCAGTAACGCTTCAGTCCCCATTTGTTTCACAGGAGAGATGGTCAGCTTTAAAGGCTTAGTCTGTTCGTTATGAATAATCGGGAAGTAGGTGATAGTTTCTTTATTGTCATTATTTTTTAAGCGATGACTGGTGCAAGGTTGTTTCTGATTATCGTGTAGTAGTTGATCCAGTGGGCGACCAAGTAGTTCTTTTTTTGAATGACAACCAAGTTGGATCGCGGCTTGTTCATTCGCATTAATAATAATGTTATTTTCAACTAAACAAATGCCTTCAGTGATCAAGTTATTCAATTGTGTTAACTGGTGTTCTGTCTCTTCTAATGAATGGATCAGGATCTGGCGTTCAGAGGTATCAATGGAATGTAGAATAATATGTTGTACGGTGCCGTTGCTATCTAATAATGGAGCAAGACTAAAGTGTAAACTTGATTCATGTCGGCTATCGTTAAGCACGACTTCTGCCTCAATACTTTCGCCATTAAATGCACGTTCATAGTAAGGTTTAAGGGAGTGATAATAATGTTGACCGAAGACATTGGTGTCGTTATTGCCGAGTAATTCTTCTCGCTCAAGACCACTAACTTCACTAAAGCGATTATTTACCGAGTGATAGTTATGTTGGCGATCAAGGATGGCAAAAAAGAAGGGGCTATTATCCGTCAGCAAAGGAAACCAATAATCTAGTTGCTCTGTTGGCATGTCGTCACCATTCTCCATGATTTGTGCGGATATGTGCATTGCTGAATAGTAGGCAATCGTATTTTCATTTATCTATGTACTCTAACTCGAATATGTACAACATAGCGAAAATTATTATCAACTTTGCTGAAACAGAAGCATTTTTTTTGACTCAAGGCATAAAACGAAATAGCGTTCTTGCCATACAATCGAAGACTAAGTGCGATTTTAAACAGGAATAAATCATAGTGATTGCTCAACTTCGAAAACAACTCGTTCAACATGGTCCTTCATTACTGTGTGTACCGGCCAAACTGACACCTTTTTCGCTTCAGAAAAAAGTGATGTTGGATGGCTTAGCTATGGTTTTCAAAGAGGCACTAGAGGATGGTGATTTTGAGTTTTTAGAAGATCGTTGGCTTAAAGTTGAAGTGCGTGATTTAGGCTTACAGTGGTTTATAAGTTACGAAAATGAAAAGTTAGTTGTAGCGGAATCTTGTGAACAAGAAGATGTGAGTTTCAGTGGTGAGTGTAATGATTTAGTACTTATTGCTGCACGGAAAGAAGATCCTGATACACTGTTCTTCCAACGTCGTCTTCGAATTGAAGGGGATACTGAGTTAGGGCTAGAAGTTAAAAACTTGATGGATAGTATCGATCTTGATTCTTTACCTGCTCCTGTGAAATTTATTTTGCAGCAATCTGCCGATTTCATTCATCAAGGTATGCATGATCGCAGTGCTGCCCAAGAGGCCTTAAATGCTCATTAGATCCGAAGCTCCCGCTGATATCTTAACGATTGATACGCTATTAAAAGCCGTATTTCCCACTGATGCTGAAGCTAAACTTGTTATGGCGTTACGCGAAAATGGAAATCGAACCCTATCGCTGGTGGCGTGTAATGATGAAGGTGAAGTGGTGGGTTATGCCTTTTTTAGCCCTGTAACGGTTGATGGTGTTGACACCAATTGGCAAGGCCTAGCGCCTTTAGCGGTTCGTGATGATTACCAAAATCAGGGAATTGGTTTGACGTTGCTTGAAGAAGCAAAAAGTGTACTCGCTGATTTTGATTATCCCGTTATAGTGGCGGTGGGAAATTCTGAATATTATGAAAAAGCGGGTTTTACAAAAGCCGTTGATCATCAACTTACTGCTACTTTGCCTGATACAGAAAATACGTTTATGGTTTATGAAGTTTTTCCTGAATCCGTCGCACAATATCAAGGTAAAGTTGAATACTGTAACGAATTCAACGCACAATAAATACATCGTACGTATTTATTGATTAATGCTTTAATGTCTGACAATGAAAGCACAGCGATACTACGCTGTGCTTTTTATATTGAAAAATCATTAGTATTGAGAAGTAAGATATCTAATTTCTACATATAGCTAATTACTACATCGTGATAGTTTGTTATTTATATAAATATAATTAGGACTGTCACCGATGATCCCTCGCAGCATCACATCGCCAAAAAAATTCATTATTGGTCAAGATTTACTTTCTCAACTTGATGTTTTTATAAAAGACTTTGGCAATAATGCCTTATTGATTTGTGATGATTTCATTTTAGATCGTGTTCAACAAGAAGCGTTGCCTTGTTTAGAACTCGCGGGGATCAAGGCATATTGCGAGAAATTTCAGTATGAATGTACTGATAATGAAATTGAACGTTTACGTAAGATAGCCACAACACAAAATGCCAATGTTGTTGTTGGTATTGGTGGTGGTAAAACCATGGATGTGGCGAAAGCCGTTGCGCATTATAGCAATGCATCAGTGGTGATCTTCCCAACAATAGCCTCAAGTGATGCACCTTGTACCGCGGTGTCTGTTATTTATAAAGATAGTGGTGAATTTGATCGTTATTTGTTATTGCCGCAAAACCCTGATGTGGTATTAGCAGATACTCGTATTATTGCTCAAGCGCCGGAAAAATATTTTGCCGCGGGTATTGGTGATGCGATAGCAACCTTTTTTGAAACGCGTGCTTGTTGTTACGCTGCTGGACTTAATCTAGTACAAAAACGTGTGTCACGTACCGGACTCGGTATGGCTCTTATGTGTTATGAGTTGATTGTCGATAACGTTGAAATGGCGATGGAAGCTGTACGCCGTCAGGAAGTTACACCGGCCTTAGAAGAAATGGTAGAAGCCATTGTGTATTTAAGCGGTGTGGCGGCAGAATCAGGCGGCATTGCGTGTGCACATGCGATTTGTAATGGCATGTCATCACTTGAGAAGTTTAATTATATTCAACATGGTGAAAAAGTAGCATTTGGTCTATTAGTACAATTAGTACTAGAGGAAGCCGATATTGAAGAAATAGAGAATGTAATTTACGTGATAAAAATGGCAGGGTTACCACTGACATTGGCTGATTTTGGTATTAATGAATGGGTTGAAGATGATTGGCGTCAGATTGTTGATCTTGCCTGTTCACCAAGCGGCTCAATGAGTAATATGCCTGTTGCTGTGAGTGCAGAGCAAGTGTACCAAGCGGTGATTGCAGCCAATGAATTAGCACAACGTTATCACGACTAAGTTGATTTTATGTGAGAGAAATACCGGCCTAGAGCCGGTATTTTTTTATCTCTGTTTTGAGTAAGCTTTATGAGTACAACCGATACGTAATTTGGTAGGATCTGCGCTCATTGCTCCTCATAGCGTGCTCAAGACATGCTGTGATTGATAGAAAAGATAGCAGGTGTGGAATGAAACAACGTGATATTCAGGTTCTACAAGAAATGGGACTCACTTATTGGCAGGTTAGAAAGCCTGAAATATTTCCCAATCAAGAGATCCCTGTTATCGATCTACCTGAACATTGCAAGTTACTACTGATAACCAATGATGAGCTTAATGAGCATGATGCTTGGCTCTTCGGACGGATCCTGAGCAGTATGAAACTAACGCCAGAACAAGCATTATGTTTACCTCTTGAAGCCGTTGAACAAGTCGGTGAGCATTATTTAACATGGTGTTGGTTTGCTGGTTGCCAAGGGGCTCACCCGACAGGCTGTCAGGTATTAAATTCCGTATCTTTACACTTAATGCATAATGATCCTTCATCGAAGAAAGCATTATGGCAACAGATCTGTAGTTATGACGTATAAAATTATTCCATTAGACACCCAGCATGTTGATGATGTTTGGCGTATTGAACAAGCGGCTCATGCTTTTCCATGGGCAGAGTCGATGATCCGTAAAGAGCCAAATCGTATTGCAGCAAACTATGTGTTAGTCGTTGATGATCAGGTAGTAGGGTACTGCTTTGGTCAATTAGTCGCGGGTGAAGGAACACTGTTAAATATTGCTATTGATCCTGCTCATCAACGAAAGGGATATGGCAAAGTGTTACTCAATGGTTTTATTGATGCGTTAGAAGCCAAGCAAGCGGAAGAGATTTGGTTAGAAGTCCGAGAGAGTAATACCGGTGCGTATAAACTTTATGAAGCAACTGGCTTTAATGAAACTAACCGCCGTATTGATTACTACCCAACGGAAAATGGGCGTGAAGATGCCTTGATCATGGCGTATATGTTTATGCCTTTTGGCTAGGCCAATAATCAGTGAGTAAGTGATATAAAAAAGCCGAGCGTGATGCTCGGCTTTGTTCTATCTAGCTGAGGTGATTAGTGCTCACGAGTTGCACGGAAATCAACTTCAGGGAAACGCTCTTTTGCAAGGTTTAAGTTAACCATCGTTGGGGCGATATAAGAGAGATTATCGCCACCATCTAGAGCAAGGTTAGATTGGTTCTTACGCTTAAACTCTTCGAGTTTTTTCACGTCATTACACTCAACCCAACGCGCAGTTGCTACATTAACGCCTTCATAGATTGCTTCAACGTTATATTCCGCTTTAAGACGGGCAACAACCACATCAAACTGAAGTACACCAACCGCACCAACGATCAAATCGTTGTTTTGCAGTGGGCGGAATACCTGTACCGCACCTTCTTCTGAAAGCTGTACCAGACCTTTTAATAGCTGCTTTTGCTTAAGTGGATCTTTAAGACGAATACGACGGAATAATTCTGGTGCGAAGTTAGGAATACCTGCGAACTTCAGGCTTTCACCTTGAGTGAAGGTATCACCAATTTGAATCGTACCGTGGTTATGTAGGCCGATAATATCACCAGCATAAGCCGTTTCTGCGCGAGAACGATCACCTGCCATAAATGTTACCGCATCAGAAATACTTACATTTTTGCCAGTACGAACATGGTTCATCTTCATACCTTGGGTGTAAGTACCCGATACAATACGCATAAAGGCAATACGGTCACGGTGTTTAGGATCCATGTTTGCTTGGATCTTAAATACGAAGCCAGAAAACTTCTCTTCTGTTGCTTCAACTTCACGCTCATTCGCTTGGCGAGAAAGTGGTGCAGGTGCCCATGCCGTTAAGCCATCAAGCATGTGATCAACACCAAAGTTACCCAGTGCGGTACCGAAAAATACTGGTGTTAGTTCACCGGCTAAAAATAGCTCTTCATCAAATTCATTTGATGCGCCCATTACAAGCTCTAGCTCTTCACGAAGTTGTTCCGCAAGCTCTGTACCAACAGCTTCATCAAGATCAGAATTTTCCAATCCTTTAATGATGCGTTGCTCTTGAATTGTGTGGCCTTGACCTGTGCTGTATAAGATCGTTTCATCACGGTGGATATGGTAAACACCTTTGAATTCTTTACCACAACCGATAGGCCATGAAATAGGGGCACAAGCCATACCTAATTCATTTTCTACTTCATCAAGAAGCTCCATTGGATCACGAATATCACGGTCCAATTTGTTCATGAAAGTAACAATCGGTGTATCACGTAGACGCGTCACTTCCATTAACTTACGAGTACGATCCTCGACACCTTTTGCCGCATCGATAACCATTAAACATGAGTCAACAGCGGTTAGGGTACGGTAAGTATCTTCAGAGAAATCTTCGTGTCCTGGAGTATCAAGAAGGTTTACTAGGCACTCGTTATATGGGAACTGCATTACAGATGTAGTTACCGAGATACCACGTTCTTTTTCCATCTCCATCCAGTCTGATTTGGCGTGTTGGTTTGAACCACGGCCTTTTACTGTACCGGCTTTTTGGATAGCGTTTCCGAATAACAGTACTTTTTCAGTAATGGTGGTCTTACCCGCATCGGGGTGAGAGATGATAGCGAAAGTACGACGTTTTGATACTTCGCCCTGAAACTGAGTTTGCGACATTAGCGTGTTCTTTTTTAATAAAAGTACTCCGTTGCTGCCGTATTACATCAAGCAAAGCAACAGAACAGAATGAATGGAGTGAGTTACTGCTTATTGTCGCTGATTTTAGCGCGAGACTCAATCTAGGTGTATAAGAATCATTAAGGGTAGTTAGAAATAATATTAAGATTATATTGAATCATCACTATTTACGTATTAGTTACTACAGGAATATTTATGATAGATACCCACTGCCATTTTGATTTCCCCCCCTTTAATGATGACCCAAAGCGAGCATTGACATTGGCGCAAGAGGGAGGGGTGAACCAGATAGTGATCCCAACGGTAGGGCAATCGAATTGGGCTAAAGTACAGCTGTTATGTCAGCGCTATCCCGCACTTTATTACGGTTTAGGTATTCATCCTTTCTTTAGTGCTGAGCATACGAGTGATGTTTGTCAGCGTTTACATTTTGAGTTGAAGGAAGCACTTCAACAACCATATTCAAAATGTGTTGCCGTAGGTGAATGTGGATTAGATTTTGCCATTGAAACCCTTGATAGAGAATTACAACATACATGGTTACAAGCACAATTACAGTTAGCGAATATCTATCGATTGCCGATTATTTTGCATTGCCGCAAAGCCTTTCCTGAATTAGTGCGAGCCATAAGAGCAGATACGCCATCTCAAGGTGGGGTCTATCATGGGTTTAGTGGCAGTTATCAGCAAGCGGTTCAATTAATAGATCTAGGCTTAAAAATTGGTGTTGGCGGTACTATTACCTATGAGCGTGCAAAAAAAACGCGAGAGACTATCGCGAAATTACCTCTCTCTGAGATTGTGTTAGAAACCGATGCGCCAGATATGCCCGTCTGTGGTTTCCAAGGTCAGCCGAACAGACCGGAAAGAATCGCTTATGTAATGAATACTGTTGCGTCTCTTAAAGGGATAAGTATCGAGTCTGTCACTGAAGCGACAACCTTAACGGCACATGAACTTTTCAAAATCCCATCGTGATCTTGGTGCAAAAGGTAAACGATTGCGTAAAACGTTTGCGTTTCACGGGTGAACTTTTTGTGATGGTGTTCACGTATCGATTAACTCTTTCATGGTTGTGGCATCAAAATTGTGAACTTAGCATTACTTTGTCCGCGCATCGATGGGTATAATGCGCCCGACTCTTAATAGAGCCGAATTGTCGAGACGCCAAACTTAACTTAATAGGATATACATAAACCATGAGCATGTTTATGAGCCTGGTTGGGATGGTTGTACTGCTACTTATTGCGGTACTACTATCAGACAACCGTAAAGCAATTAATCTACGTACTGTTGGAGGCGCGTTCGCTATCCAATTTTTATTAGGTGCATTCGTTCTTTATGTACCAGTTGGTCGTGATGTGCTATATGGCATGTCTCAGGCAGTTGCTAATGTTATTGCTTATGGTAATGACGGTATCAATTTCCTATTTGGCGGTCTAACATCGGACAAAATGTTTGAAGTGTTCGGTGGTGGCGGCTTCGTATTCGCACTACGCGTTCTTCCTGTTATTGTTTTCTTTTCCGCGTTGATCAGTGTTCTTTACTACCTAGGTGTGATGCAAATTGTTATCAACATCCTTGGTGGTGGTCTACGTAAAGTATTGGGTACTTCTCACGCTGAATCTATGTCAGCGACAGCAAACATTTTTGTTGGTCAAACAGAAGCGCCACTAGTTGTTCGTCCATTCATTCCTAAAATGACTCAGTCTGAGCTATTTGCAGTAATGTGTGGTGGTTTGGCGTCAGTTGCTGGTGGTGTACTTGCAGGTTACGCATCAATGGGTGTTCCTCTAGAGTACCTAATTGCAGCATCATTCATGGCAGCCCCTGGTGGTTTATTGTTTGCTAAAATCATCAAGCCAGAAACAGAGCAGCCTGTAGAGCAGATTGCCGGTGTCGACGAAGAAGGCGTTGAAAAACCAGCTAACGTTATTGACGCAGCAGCGGCCGGTGCATCATCAGGTATGCAGCTTGCGCTAAACGTAGGTGCGATGCTACTAGCATTCATCGGTCTAATCGCACTAATCAACGGTATGCTAGGTGGCATTGGTGGTTGGTTTGGTATGCCTCAGCTGACACTAGAACTTATCCTAGGTTACATTTTCGCACCACTTGCGTACCTAATTGGTGTGCCATGGGGTGAAGCACAAGTGGCGGGTTCATTCATTGGTCAGAAGATTGTTGTTAACGAATTCGTGGCTTACTTAAACTTTGCACCGTACTTAAAAGACGTGGCAGATGGCGGTATGGTTGTAGCACAAACAGGTGTTGCAATGACTGAGAAGACGAAAGCTATCATCTCATTCGCACTATGTGGTTTCGCAAACCTATCATCGGTTGCAATCCTACTTGGTGGTCTAGGTGGCCTTGCTCCAAGTCGCCGTGCAGAGATTGCTCGCTTTGGTATGAAGGCAGTAGCAGCAGGTACATTATCTAACCTAATGTCTGCAACGATTGCTGGTCTGTTTATCTCTTTAGCAATGTAATTGCAGAGATAACTGAATAAAGAAGAACGCCTCAATGAAAATTGGGGCGTTTTTTTATGCCTGATACTTTTGGTTATCAACAGGAAAAGTAAACATTATGGCTATTGTTCTAAATTAACTTCATAAAATCGATTGCGTTCCCTTTTCTTATATTCCACTCTGCTATTCTTATGCTAAAGATTATAAGTGTGTTGAGACAGGTAGTATCAGACTCAGCAGTAAATAGTGATGTCAGAAGTGCTCATTAACTGTTTCTGATTCTCTATTTTAGTAAACACATTATCCACTGGTGGAAACATAAGTTTGATAGGCTTAAGACGGCGGTCTTGCTATTATTGAGCCTAACAAATACAGCGATTTGTAAGAGCGGGCGAGTTGTTCGGCTCTTGCGCGGGAATAGGGATAAGTCATTTGGTAAGTATTCACTTACTAAAACTTCAAGGAATCAAGTCCGCTCATTTGTTGCAGTAGTTCTTACTGCATTCGGTAGCCTAATGAATAATCATTAGCGCTTTACCTTCGTTTATACTGATATTTAGAGCCTTATAGCTAAGCGCTTTAAATGTAATATTACGACTGGAGATAGTCATGAGCGATTTAAAAACTGCTGCACTACGTGCACTTAAATTAATGGATTTAACAACACTGAATGACGACGACACTGACGCAAAAGTGATCGAGCTTTGTAAGAATGCAAAAACAGTGGTTGGTAATACTGCAGCAGTGTGTATTTACCCTCGCTTTATCCCAGTAGCGAAAAAGCAACTACGTGAGCAAGGTACGCCAGATGTCCGTATTGCAACGGTAACGAACTTCCCACATGGTAATGATGATATCGAGATTGCTGTTGCAGAAACCAAAGCGGCAGTGGCTTACGGTGCTGACGAAGTAGACGTAGTATTCCCATACCGCGCACTTATGGCGGGTAATGCAGAGGTTGGCTTTGAACTTGTCAAGCAATGTAAAGCGGCATGTGGTGATAACGTACTGCTTAAAGTCATTATCGAAACGGGTGAGCTAAAAACTGAAGCGCTAATTAAGCAAGCATCTGAAATCTCAATTAAAGCTGGTGCTGATTTTATTAAAACCTCAACCGGTAAAGTGCCTGTTAATGCAACACCAGAATACGCACAAATCATGCTTAACGTGATCAAAGATATGGGCGTTGCTAAAACTGTTGGCTTTAAGCCTGCTGGTGGTGTTCGTACTGCTGAAGATGCACAGCAATACCTAGCAATGGCTGATGATATTCTTGGTGCAGAGTGGGCTGATAGCCGTCACTACCGTTTTGGTGCATCGAGCTTACTTGCTAATTTGTTACACACACTAGGTGAAGGTGAAGAAGCGGCGCAAGGCGGCTACTAATCCTTTGTAAACAAGGTGGTGATGTGCCACCTTGTTTTAACTCTTTGTCGGCATTATAAATGCCGTACTAATTCTTGAATTGGCTTTTTCCAGCACTGCATTTTCGCGGTTGTTGCCTTTTTTGCACCTAAAATTTAGAAATAAAGCAAAATAAAACACAATTTAAGCATTGGTGACCCTACTTCGCTGAATTAAAAATAAGAGGAACAGCATGTACTTACCTCAAGAAATCATTCGTAAAAAGCGTGACAATATTGAATTAAGCGCCGATGAAATTAACTTTTTCATTCAAGGTGTAGCGAAAGACACCGTCTCTGAAGGCCAAATCGCCGCATTTGCAATGGCGATTTATTTTAATGATATGACGATGGATGAGCGCGTTGCCTTAACTTGTGCGATGCGTGATTCAGGCATGGTGATTGATTGGGGATACATGCACTTTGATGGTCCTATTGTTGATAAGCACTCAACTGGCGGTGTCGGTGATGTTACTTCACTGATGCTAGGTGCAATGGTGGCAGCATGTGGTGGTTATGTACCGATGATCTCTGGTCGTGGCTTAGGTCATACGGGGGGGACATTAGATAAGTTAGAAGCTATCCCTGGTTATAACATCACACCAACCAATGACGTTTTCGGTAAAGTAACCAAAGAAGCCGGTGTGGCAATTATTGGTCAGACCGGTGATTTAGCACCTGCGGATAAACGTGTGTACGCAACTCGTGATGTAACCGCGACGGTTGATAATATCTCACTTATTACCGCTTCTATTTTATCGAAGAAATTGGCGGCGGGCTTAGATTACCTCGTCATGGATGTGAAAGTAGGCTCTGGTGCTTTCATGCCAACTTACCAAGCCTCTGAAGAGCTTGCGAAATCAATTGTAGCAGTGGCAAATGGTGCGGGTACGTGTACTTCTGCATTGCTAACCGACATGAACCAAGTATTAGCATCAAGCGCGGGTAACGCAGTTGAAGTGCGTGAAGCGGTCCAGTTTCTAACTGGTGAATACCGTAACTCTCGTTTGTTTGAAGTCACCATGGCACTGTGTGCTGAAATGTTAGTGATCAGTAAATTAGCAGCTGATACCCAACAAGCGCGTGTAAAACTACAGGCCGTATTAGACAACGGTCAAGCCGCTGAGCGGTTTGGTAAAATGGTAGCAGGCTTAGGTGGCCCTACTGATTTTATCGAGAATTATGACAACTATTTAGAGAAAACTGAGATTGTAAAACCAGTATTTGCTGAAACAACAGGTTTTGCTCATGCTATGGATACGCGTGGCTTAGGTATGGCGGTTGTTGGTATGGGCGGTGGTCGTCGTGTTGCTAGCGATAATATTGACTATGCGGTTGGTTTTAGCGACATGATCCGTTTAGGTGATGAAGTTTACGCTGATACCCCTCTTGCAATGGTACATGCTCGTACTGAAGCGCAATGGGAAGAAGCAGCGAAAGCGATTCGCAGTAATATTACGGTGAATGAGAACAAACCTGAAGCGACACCTGAAGTTTACCGACGTATCACCAAACAAGATGTGTAATGGAGTAACGATGAAACGTTCAATTATTTTAGTGCTAGATTCTTTTGGTATTGGTGCCTCTGCAGACGCTGATAAATTTGGTGATGTAGGTGCAAATACCTTAGGCCATATAGCACAGGCGTGTGCGCGTGGCGAAGCCAATAATGGCGATCGCAACGGTCCATTACACTTACCTAATTTAACTAAGCTTGGTTTAGCGAAAGCGTGTGAAGAATCATGCGGTAGCTTCCCTGAAGGCATGGATCCAAATTCCGAGATCACTGGAGCTTATGGCCATGCGCAAGAACTTTCTTCTGGTAAGGACACACCGTCTGGTCACTGGGAAATTGCCGGTGTACCCGTATTGTTTGAATGGGGTTACTTTAGCGATAAAGAAAACAGTTTTCCTAAAGAACTGACCGATCGTATTCTTGCTCGTGCAGGTTTAGATAGTTTCTTAGGTAACTGCCATGCATCAGGTACACAAGTGCTTGATGATTTGGGTGAAGAGCACATGAAGACAGGGATGCCTATCTTCTATACGTCTGCTGACTCAGTATTCCAAATTGCGTGTCATGAAGAAACATTCGGTTTAGAGCGTTTATTAGAGCTTTGCCAAATTGCGCGTGAAGAGCTAGAAGATTACAACATTGGTCGTGTTATCGCGCGTCCATTTATCGGTGCGGGTAAAGGTCAATTTGAGCGTACAGGGAATCGCCGTGACTTGTCGCTTGAGCCGCCAGCAGCAACGATCTTGCAAAAGCTTGTTGATGAAAAACAAGGTGAAGTGGTATCGATTGGTAAAATTTCTGATATCTATGCCGGCTGTGGTATTTCAAGCAAAGTAAAAGCGACAGGTATTCCTGCTTTATTTGATGCAACACTTGAACAAATGAAACAAGCGGGTGACAACACTATTATATTTACCAACTTTGTTGATTTTGATTCAGCCTATGGTCACCGTCGTAATGTTGCGGGTTATGCGGCTGCGCTTGAGTATTTCGATCGCCGTCTTCCTGAGATTTTAGCGTTACTTCAAGGTGACGATGTACTGATCATTACCGCCGATCATGGTTGTGATCCAACATGGCCGGGCACAGATCATACTCGTGAACACATTCCAGTATTGGTATCGGGTCCTAAAGTTAAGCCGGGATCATTAGGTTTACGTGAAAGCTTTGCTGATATTGGTCAGAGCCTAGCTGAGTACTTCGGTACAACAGATATGGAATACGGTAAGTCGTTTCTATAACTAAAATTTAAAATAAGGGTAAATCTTATTTACCCTTATTTATTCTTTAAAAGACATGATTGTTCAGCATTTTCCACTTTATAATGTCGGGCAATCACAGCATGTTTAGCTAAACGTTAGTGATTAATTTTCAACACTGACAGCTAACTAAAATTAGGAAAAGGATACAACTATGGCTACTCCACATATTAATGCTGAAATGGGTGATTTTGCAGATGTCGTTTTAATGCCGGGCGATCCGCTACGTGCTAAATACATCGCTGAAACTTTCCTAGATGATGCAAAAGAAGTATGTAACGTACGTAGTATGTTAGGCTTCACGGGCACATACAAAGGTCGCACGATCTCAGTTATGGGCCATGGTATGGGTATTCCATCATGTTCTATCTACGCAACAGAATTAATTAAAGATTTTGGTGTGAAGAAAATCATTCGTGTGGGTAGTTGTGGTGCTGTACGTGATGACGTTAAGTTACGTGATGTTGTTATCGGTATGGGCGCATCAACAGATTCTAAAGTAAACCGTATTCGTTTTGGCGGTCATGACTTTGCAGCGATTGCTGATTTCGGCATGGTACAAAATGCGGTAGATGCAGCAAAAGCGAAAGGTATCCCAGTTAAAGTGGGTAATATCTTCTCTGCTGATCTGTTCTACAATCCTGATTTTGAATTCTTCAAAACAATGGATAAGTACGGCATCGTTGGTGTTGAGATGGAAGCGGCTGGTATCTATGGTGTTGCAGCTGAGTTTGGTGCTAAAGCATTAACTATCTGTACTGTTTCTGATCACATCCTACGTGGCGAAGCAACAACATCGGAAGAGCGTCAATTAACATTCAACGAGATGATTGAAATCGCGTTAGATTCTGTGATCTTAGGTGATGCAGAAGCATAATCTTTACTGATTACGTACAAAAAAACGGAAACAGCTCGGCTGTTTCCGTTTTTTTTATCTTGTTAATTTGCCTGCGATTAACAACCGTATTTAATCTTTCGCGTTTGCGGTAAGAAAAAACGGAAAGTGCCAGATGTCTTTTCTGCGACCGAAGGTAAAAGCAAGCAACACCCCAATCATCAATGAAGCCAGTGTTAAGCCTCGAATAATACGGGTCATATAATGAATTTGGTCTTTGGCATTGGCTAACAGTTTATTGTGCTCAAGCGTAATACGAACAAAACCAATCACATGCTTATTAGCAAAAATAGGCTCAACAATTTGCTGGCGACCAATGCTGGCCATCGCAAGCGGTGTTGATAGCCCTGTCAGTTGTGTCAATGGCATTGAGTTATCAGTTTTCGCCAAGGTCACACCTTCAATATTGTAGATAGTGGCGTCCAAAATTAATGGCTCATCGGATAAGTTATTCACCAATTTTTGTAATTTATCTTGGTTATTATCCGTAATATCACTGGCTGCATTTTCTGCTGCTTGTCGTACTAACATACGTGACAATGTTTGAGTTTGCTCACTTAGCATTTGGTAGTTACGCTGGGTTAAGAGCGCGCTGTATTCCAGCATTCCAATTAATACTAAGCCACATAATAGGAGAACAGAAAGCCGTCCTAGATGTTGCCAGCGTTTCTTTTTCCACTTTATCATCGAGTTAACCTTTGCTGTGTTCTGATGGTATTTTACACGATAATAGAGTCGTTAAGAATATCCCTGTTTATTTGATTTATTAGTAATAAAAACAGATGGTTAAATGTCCGTTCTGATATTTAGTCATAAATAATTACTCTTTTTGTTGTATTTATTTAAGATAAATAAGTGAAAATTAACTATGTTTCATTACAGTTTAGTAACATTTTTGGGTTGCTCTTCACTATCAGTATCGGTAGTTTGTAAAGAAGTAGCGACAAATTGCACCATTATTACGATATTGCCATTTAAATCATCGTAATATAGCAATAAGTTACTTTTAGGATAAATAATATGGATATTGAGTACGTGCTGAAAATAAAAAAACACCCCACGCTGTATAAACGTTTCCCACAATTATTAACGGTAACCAATGGTGATAAACGCCAAGCGCAATGGTTATTTTATGGGAAAAATATTAGCCATTATGATGTTGAATTATTAAATAGTGCAGTACACGGTGATCTTCAATTGCTGGCTGGCTGGAAAGTGGGATCTTATGATGTTTTCACGATTGCGAATGATCTTACTGAGCAAGCAGAGCAAATACTGGCTGAATTACAGTTAGATTACTTCCAGCTTTCCGATCTTCCTGAGTTAGCGGAGCCAGGTTTAATTGTTTTTGATATGGACTCTACCGCGATTCAAATTGAATGTATTGATGAAATCGCTAAGTTAGCTGGTGTGGGAGAGCAAGTCGCTGAAGTGACAGAGCGAGCGATGCAAGGTGAACTCGATTTTGAGCAGAGTTTACGTCAACGTGTTGGTACACTCGAAGGTGCCGATGAAGCGATATTGGCTCAAGTAAAAGAAAACTTACCCTTTATGCCTGAGATGCGTGAAGTAGTGGCAACATTGCATGCCTATGGGTGGAAAGTCGCGATTGCATCTGGTGGCTTTACTTATTTCTCTGATTATTTACAGCAAGAGTTAGACTTAGTTGGGGCGTTCTCAAATCAATTAGAAATCGTTGATGGTAAATTAACGGGGAATGTTCTTGGTGATGTGGTGGATGCGCAAGCAAAAGCGAATATCTTGCAAAGTCTTGCTGAGCAATATGATATCGAACCACACAATACGGTCGCTGTAGGTGATGGAGCAAATGATCTGGTGATGATGAAAGCGGCAGGTTTAGGGATTGCTTATCACGCGAAACCGAAAGTTGAACAACAAGCACCTGCCGTGATCCGCCACGCTGATCTCGGTGGTATTTTATGTATCTTATCAGCATCGCTCGTACCTCAACGACTAAGCTGGTAAGTCATTTAGAAATAGATAAAAAGCCGTTGATTGTCTCTATTTATTATAGAAACGATCAACGGCTTTTTTAATGGCTAAAGAAAAGCGTTATTAGCTGATCTCTAATCGAACTAACACTTCATCTGTTATATCAAAGATTTCGCCGCAACCGATCAAAGAAATAAATTCGGCTTCTAAAGCTCGTGCTCGATGGAGAGTTAAACGCGCTAATTCACTCAGTTTTTCACCAATTAATGCTGTTAAAGGATTAAAAATAGGTAAGGCGGTGACACGAATAGCGATAAAGCTACCGCTTTTTCGTGCAAATGAGATAAAGCGAATACGCTCTTCGACGCTTTCAAACTCATAGCTAGCTTTAACTGCTATCTTTTTTACCTTGCCATCAATTTGCTCAAAAGCGATATAGAGTTCATGGACATAAGGTTCACGTATATTCTCGATAGGGCGCATTGGATAAGCTAACATTTCATTTACTCGACGCTTAAACAGTAAGCCAAGTTCAAAATGTTTTTGCTCGCCCAGCTGATAAAAAATATCAGCGAGTGGCGACAGTGGAAAGTTTGATCCAACAGCTTTGACTTTTATTTTGTGATCTATCTTTTCGGCAAAATAAGGAATGCTATTTAAACGGGTTAATAGCATTTGGTGCATAGCAAGTAACATAGCAGGCGAGGGAAGTTGCTCCTCACAAAGAGCGAACCTTTCTTCATTATTTTGAATAAGTTTACGTAAAAACTTTTCACCGATGCGTGATTCTTGACTATCTCGTATCGTAAGTTGGATATTTTTTCCGTTAGGGCTAGTCCGAATCACTTGATAGGGCATACGGGTTAAGATGTCGAGTTTAGCCAAGCGCTGTAGTTGCTCAAATTTAATCGTAACGTGATCATCTTTTTTACAGCGAAATGGCGTATCAAGATTAATATTGAGTCCACGGCTCGAAAAGTCGATAGAATGGCCATGGCTAATTAATTGCCCTTGTTGATATAACGAGATCGTTGTTTTATAGCTAAAACGTGATTCACTGCGTTGAGGTTTTGGATCAAAATGGATCGCTTCAGCCAAACAAACCGGATTTTTAGGATGTCTAAATGGGTTGATCGCTTGGCTGGATAACGTTGATTTCTGCGTTAAATGATAATCTGATTGGGTATTTTTATGGGTGATATCTTGCAGAACCCCAACATGGGTGAGATCTTGGAATTTCTCAATCATTTCAGGGGCAACATCATTGAGCTTCTCAAGCTCTTGTTGACGTAAAGGGGAAACCGTCAACCGCATCACTCGCCAACTATCACGGTGCGAGCCTAATTGCCAAAAAATACGGCGTTGTTCTTGGTCCATTTCAGGTAAAGCGGCAGAATAAAAATAACGGTGGCCTTGATGATCGTGATGGAAGCAATAAATTAAGGTGCTAGATTGCTTTAGCCCTTTATGTCCAAGTGAAGCAATACGCTGCTCTGATAATAATTGATTGATCACAGGCTGATTACGTTCATCGTGCCAGTATTGCCATAAATAACGGTTGTGATCGGTCAGTAAAGCGTATTTAAGCTCAGTATCAGAGAAAAAGAGAGGCAGCCCGACGGTATGTTTAAGAAAGCAATGTTCATAGCCTTGGGTACGCGCCTGAATAATTTTATCTTCATGATTATTTCGATGGCGGAGTATGCCTTTATTTTGACTAGCGATGATCAGCTTTTTTAACGCTTCATTTTCACTTAGCGCAATGAGACGTAGCCATTTAAAGCTAGCGTCTTCAGGGTTATCATCAATGCCTAATACCCGATAGCGATGAGGTTGCTCTAAAAGAGGCTCATTGTGTATTTCTGCCAATTGTGGGAAGTAAGCATCAATAGTCTGTCCTAACCGATAGCTAAAGGCCGAAGGGACTTTAAATTTCGCTCCTGATGACGAAAGATCCGTTGTCATTCCCCAGATCTGTTGATTAAAAGGAATGCTGATAGTTACGGGGGTGCTAATTTGCAGTCGGTTTTCTTCTCGATGGAGATAATGACCAAAACGGATCAAATTAGCGGTAAATAACTCTGTGGTTACTTTTTTCTCCGTCGATGTTGCACGCTCACCTTGTTGATGTAATTCTCTAAAATTATTATGCGTGTTCACCAAGGCCTCATAGAGACCAACGCAATATTGATTATTGAAGACCTTACTACGGCGGTGAAGAATATTAATAGCAACATCATCAAGCCAATGGGTTTGACCATTAAAAGTATAAGAGCGGCATTGACCTTTTACACGACCACGTAAATCAATGATTTTTTTGCACGGGGCCATTAACCGATTAATTTCCATTTTGATACGGAGTTTGATCGGCCCTGATTCATTACTGGTTAAACTATCAAAAACTTGGTGGAAATCTTCACTTCCATAAGCAGGTAGTAGTTGCTCTATGAGTGCTTTGTAATCGTCCAACTGCATTTTATTTTCTGTTAAAAGATTCACTGATAGTATTATCTGCTAATGGTGATAAAAGTTTAATGTAAAGTAACAAAAATTCACATTTAAGTTGAGGTTTACATTGAATAATATTGGTTTATTCGATGGATTAGACATTTAGGGTAAAGAATGGCAAAAGCAGCAAAACGAGCATATGTTTGTAGTGATTGTGGGATGGACTTTGCTCGTTGGCAAGGTCAGTGCTCTGGATGTAAATCGTGGAATACGATCACTGAATTTACGATCCCTAACACCAAGTCTGGCTTAACCAGTAGCTCGGCACGTTCAAGTATTGGCGGCTATGCGGGTGTTGTGGGGGGCGGTTCTAAAAAACTCAATGAAGTTGAAACCGTTGAAGCTGAAAAAATGCTAACGGGCATTGGCGAGCTTGATCGTGTGTTATGCGGTGGTTTAACGACGGGATCAGTGAATATTATTTCTGGTGATCCAGGGGCGGGTAAAACAACGCTATTGTCAGATCTGGTTTCTCGGATGTCACAGCTGATGCCATCACTTTACTGTACAGCAGAAGAATCTCTGTCGCAGTTTAAGAACCGTGTAAACCGACTTAAGTTAAATTGCAATGAAGATAATTTATATCTGATGGCGGAAACCAGTGTTGAAGCGATCATCGCAGAGCTTGAAGTTAAGCAAATCAAGTTTGCGGTGATTGACTCCATTCAGGCGGTATCAACAGAGCTTGCCAATGGTAGCCCGGGTTCGCCATCGCAAGTAAAGGCAGCAGCGCAAGCATTAACGCAGTACTGTAAACAAAATAATGTGACGATGTTTTTGATCGCACATGTGAATAAAAACAATGAAATTGCCGGTCCTCAGACCCTTGTTCACATTGTCGATTCTCTGCTGCACATTGATACCAATGATGGGCAGGTACGTACATTGCGTGCCAATAAAAACCGTTTTGGTGATGTTGATACGGTAGGTATTTTCCGTATGACAGAGCGCGGTATGCTCAGTGTTGATAATCCAAGTGAGATCTTTTTATCTGGCTCAACAACAGAATCTTCAGGCTCTGCCATTACCTGTATTCGAAAAGGTAACCGTAACCTATTGTTAGAGATCCAGTGTTTAACCACTGAAACTGAAGGCGAGTTTCCACAGCGTGTTTGTGTGGGGTTGAATATGAACCGGATAAAGATGCTAACGGGGATCTTACGTAAACATGCGAAGACCAAGATTTATCACGATACTTTTTTCAATATTGTTGGCGGCTTGAAAATTGACGAGTCGGAAACCTGTATTGATTTGGCGCTGGTGGCGGCGTTGTTAAGTAGTCTGAATGAATTTGTGGTGCCGCGTACTACGTGCATTATGGGAGAGCTCAGTCTTAACGGTGATGTGCGCCCAATTGATAGCGGTGTACCTCGGGTAAAAGAAGCAGCGCAGCATGGTTTTACCGAAATTTTTATCCCTTACCGTAATTACCATAAATCGATGGAAGGCTTAGGGGCGAAGATCACGCCTGTCAAAACCATTCATGAGCTGTTAGATCTGATCAATTAATGAAATGCGAGAGGTGTTTCTTTTGAATAAAGAACCGTGCCTCTCGTTTTTCGTTATCGCTCACCGTTAAGGTGTGTTGGTTTGTTTGGGATTTGATTTCGGCTGATTAACGGTTTGAAATGTTGCTTCATGATTTTTAGAAGCAAGCTGTATCTGCATCTCAACCATACTACCCACCGTGTCGAGTAAGGATGCCCATTGCACATTGGGTTCTTTTTTAAAGATCGTGTCGAAGTTTTTAATATCCCAATTGACGAAGGGACGTGGATTTAACGGTTTTCCTAAAAAGTGGATCTCATAATGGAGATGAGGGCCTGTGGAAAGACCTGAATTTCCTGTCCAGCCAATCAATTCCCCTTTATTCACAAATTGTCCTGCTTTGACATTAAATTTGCTCATATGGGAGTAAGTCGATACAAATCCCATGGCGTGATTTAAGATCAGTTGATTACCATAACCATGTTTGCTGCTCTTCGCTTTTTCTATTACCGCATCGGCTGGGGCATAAATAGGCGTCCCGCTTTTTGCCGCAAAGTCTAAACCATCATGCCTTTTTCGTTGTTTAGTTATAGGGTGCACACGGGTACCAAACCCTGATGTTAATTGTACATTTGGAGTGGGTTCACCATTAGGAATAAGCTGAAACAGGGTAGCTTTTACCGCCGAATTGATCGCAGCGGTATTAACGCGTTTTTGAAGATCAAGATCTTTATTTTTTTCACCTAATCCCAGCACACTCTCCATATCATCAATACGTTGATTAAGTATTGTTAAGGCTTGTTTTTTTTGCTCTATTGTCGCGTTCAACGTTCTATTTAATGCGGTTTCTTCAGATAATGATGCACTGAGCTCTAAGGCTTGTTTTTGTAGTTTAGAGACTTGCTGGTGGGAGCTTTGGGCTGAGGTATAAAGCTCAAATATGGCATGTGTACTGTAGGTAAGCGCGCCACAAAGCAGAAATAGGGCCCCATAACGAAAACTATTAATCAGTAATGCTTTTTTATTACTTTTATGTAGTTGGGTAGCAAGCGATTTTATATTAAACATCATGAAAGAAGACACATTGAGCAATTTCTGAAGCTAGAGTCTATGTGCTTAGATTAATTATTGCTAGTTACCTGTCTCTCATTTGTGTAATAGCCTTGCAGTTTAATGGTCTTATCTCCCTTGTTTTATTAATAAACAAAAAGAGCGACCGAAGCCGCTCTTTTTCATTTATCACGAGTGAATTGCTTATTTAGCAATACGCTTGTACTTGATACGGTGTGGTTCTGTCGCATCTGAGCCTAGCGTTTTCTTCAGCCAATCAGCGTATTCAGTGAAGTTACCTTCAAAGAAGTTCACCTGACCTTCGTCACGGTAGTCTAGGATGTGTGTTGCGATACGGTCTAGGAACCAACGGTCGTGCGAGATCACCATTGCACAGCCTGGGAACTCTAGTAGCGCTTCTTCTAGTGCACGTAGCGTTTCAACGTCAAGGTCGTTGGTTGGCTCATCGAGGAGTAATACGTTACCCCCTGCTTTAAGTAGTTTCGCAAGGTGAACACGGTTACGCTCACCACCAGATAGATCACCAATGCGTTTTTGTTGGTCACTACCTTTGAAGTTAAAGCGAGACACGTATGCACGCGCAGGGATTTCAAAGCTGTTGATCTTGATGATATCAGCGCCTTCAGAAATCTCTTGGTAAACCGTGTTGTTGTCGTTCATGCTATCGCGGAACTGCTCAACCGATGCCAGTTTCACAGTATCACCTAGCTCAATAGTACCTGAATCAGGTTGCTCTGTACCACTTAGCATCTTAAATAGGGTCGATTTACCCGCACCGTTGGCACCGATGATACCAACGATAGCACCCTTAGGCATGCTGAATGATAAGTCATCGATAAGTACGCGATCACCGAACGATTTGGTTAGGTTGTTCACTTCGATAACTTTGTCACCTAGACGCTCACCTGGTGGAATGAATAGCTCGTTAGTTTCATTACGCTTTTGGTGATCGTTGCTTTGTAGCTCTTCAAAGCGTGCCATACGTGCTTTCGATTTCGCTTGGCGACCTTTAGGGTTCTGACGTACCCACTCAAGTTCTTTCTCGATAGTCTTCTGTAACGCGCGCTCTTGAGATGCTTCTTGTTTTAGACGTGCATCTTTTTGCTCTAGCCATGAAGAGTAGTTACCTTGCCATGGAATACCTTCACCACGGTCAAGCTCTAAGATCCAGCCAGCAGCATTATCTAGGAAGTAACGGTCGTGCGTGATAGCCACAACAGTACCGCTGTAATCGACGAGGAAGTGCTCAAGCCATGCCACAGATTCAGCATCTAAGTGGTTGGTTGGTTCGTCAAGTAGGAGCATGTCAGGCTTATCAAGCAGTAGACGGCAGATAGCAACACGGCGACGCTCACCACCGGATAGGTTCTTAATCACAGCATCCCATTCAGGAAGACGAAGTGCATCTGCTGCACGCTCAAGTTGCATACCTAGGTTGTGACCATCTTTGGTCTCGATTAGTGCTTCAAGCTCGCCTTGCTCTTTAGCAAGTACATCAAAATCTGCATCAGGTTCTGCGTAAGCTGCGTATACTTGGTCAAGACGGATCAGTGCTTCTTTTACATCAGACACTGATTCTTCAACGATCTCACGTACCGTTTTACTTTCGTCTAGGATTGGTTCCTGTGGTAGGTAACCAATTTTTAGGCCTGCTTGTGGACGTGCTTCACCTTCGATATCAGTATCGATACCCGCCATGATACGTAGTAATGTTGATTTACCTGCACCGTTTAGACCGAGGACACCGATCTTAGCGCCAGGGAAAAAGCTCAGTGAAATATCTTTTAGAATTTGACGCTTAGGTGGGACGATTTTTCCCACTCGCGACATGGTATAGACGTAATCAGCCATATCCGTGTGTGATCTCTACTTAAAAAATGAAAGGGAATATTTTACCTGTTCTGGACTGAAGTTTAACAGAATTGTTTATATTTGGTGGCGAGAGCAATAAAAAAACTGACTCAAAAAAGCAGGTTGATTTCGCATAAATGTAACAAAAGGCTATTCCATTATCTGAATAGGCTTATGAATTATTTGCTAATATGATTGTCTCAGATGTAGTTGCTGGTACCGTTTAGCCCAAGCAACTGGGATTCTACTTTCATCTATTTGATATGGAGCTTCTAGTGCCACGCATTCCAACTTCCCCCAATATTTTTTCGATTGCACTGTTATCACTGGGCATGATTAGCACGTTTACCGTGCAGGC
Source organism: Photobacterium sp. GB-1 (assembly GCF_003026165.1). NCBI lineage: Bacteria > Pseudomonadati > Pseudomonadota > Gammaproteobacteria > Vibrionales > Vibrionaceae > Photobacterium > Photobacterium sp. GB-1. Next base: position 152,705 of record NZ_PYOB01000008.1, read on the forward strand.
AGCCTCGTTAGAGCAACAGCGTACTTGGTATGATCAGGCGCAAACAGCGTTTGATAACAATAACATGGCGGTATTTAATGCCAACAAAAGTAAATTAGGTGGGTATCCGCTATACCCTTACTTGGAATACCGTCTCTTTAATAAAGACTTAGATAATAAAACACCTAGCCAAGTAAAAACCTTTGTTAACCAATATAAGGCATTGCCTTTTAGCCAAACCATTCAGCGTAACTACCTGTCTGATCTTGCAGGGGCTGAGAAATGGCGTGACTTCCTATCGATGCAGCCAACAGAGCCAAGTAGTACTTCTCTAAAATGTTCTTACTTTTATGCTAAGAGCCAAACCGGTCATGCAAGCCAAGCATGGGCGGGAGTAGAGAAACTGTGGGAGACAGGGGGAACATTACCTGCGGTTTGTGACCCATTATTAGAAGCATGGACGGCTGCGGGTAAACGTACTAATACCTTGATTCTTGATCGTATGTTGCTAGCGTTTAAGAAAGGGAATAAGAGTTTAGCTACCTATCTTGATAAGCAACTAACAGGCAGTTCACAAGCCACGGGCGACAAAATCCTTGCGCTATTAGATAAGCCTCAAGGTGTGGCTGATTTTGCTAAACAGAGCAAAGTGACCAAGTTCAACCAAGCGTTAACTGAAGCGGCCTATTATCGCTTAGCGCGTGCTGATGTTAAGCAAGCTGTTGCTTCATATAATCAAGTGGTTGCGGGCCAGCATTTTGATAAAGCAACCAAGCAAGCATTGGCTGATGCGGTGGCATCACGACTCATGTCAACCAGTGATCCTGCGTTAGCGAAATGGCGTGATAGCAAACTGAAAACGAGCCAAAACGTGAGTATTTTAGAACGTCGTATTCGTAATTCGATCCGTGAAGCGGATTGGAGCGGCGTACAAACGTGGATCAATCGCTTGCCAAAAGAGGCGAAAGACAGCTCTCGTTGGACATTCTGGCAAGCGCAGCTACTTGCGAAAAAAGGGCAAAAGAAGCAAGCCGATAAAATTTATCAATCACTGTTAGGTGAGCGTGATTTTTATAGTGCTGCTGCTGCAACAATCTTACATAAGCCGATTGTATACCCTAATCAAAAAGGGCCAACATCGACTAAGTTAATTCAACCTTATACTAAGACCTTAAAACGTATTGGTGAGTTAATAGATACTGATAGGCTAATAACAGCAAACCGTGAATGGGGCTACTTATTATCGAGAGTACAAGGGGTACAAACTAAACGTGAGTTAGCGGTATATGCGGAAAAACATAAGTGGCATCACTTAGCGGTTCAGGCGACGATTTCAGGTAAATTATGGGATCATATGGCACTTCGTTTCCCACTCGCGCATAAATGGTGGTTTGACTTCTTTAGTAAAAAACGGGGTATACCGACATCTACCATGATGGCATTAGCTCGACAAGAAAGTGCCTTAAATATTCATGCGCAATCACACGTTGGTGCGCGTGGTTTAATGCAATTAATGCCAGCAACAGCAGCGCATACAGCGAAGAAATTAGGCCGAGATTATGCTGGTAAAGAAAGCTTATTTGATCCTGGCGTTAATATTCGCTTAGGCAGTGGCTACCTAAAAATGATGCTAGATAACAATGACGATAATCGTATTTATTCTTTTGCTTCGTATAACGCAGGGCCTGGTCGCGTAAAACAGTGGAGAAAACAGACCGACGGTAAGTTAGATGTGTATAGCTTTATTGAGCAAATTCCATTTAATGAAACCCGAGGTTATGTGCAAAATGTGCTTATGTTCGATGTGTACTACAATGAACTAATGGGTAAAAAGGCACCGTTATTAACGCAGAAAGAGTTAAAAGCCCGTTATTAATAACAGTGACTTACTATCGTGATTAACCATAAAAGCCGAGTGTTGTGACACTCGGCTTTTTCTTATTTGTAATATCGAGAATTACTGGCTGATATCTTGGTGTCGATAGATTATCAAGGTACACTGCAGCAAGATGACATACCTGATGAGGTAACTATGACAACAACTTCTGATAGCCCTGACTTCACCGAGTGGCAGAATGTACTTGATTTGATCCGCCATGCTTCTGCAGAGGAGCGAGATGCGTTGTTATTCCAAGTATTATTAACTCATGATGAGCGAGAAGCATTAATTTCACGTGTGAATATCGTCCATGAATTACTCAATGGTGAACGTAGTCAGCGTAAGATCAGTGAATTATTAGGGGTCGGTGTTGCTACAATCACCCGAGGTTCTAATGAGTTAAAACATCAGGATGATGAAACAAAAGCATGGTTAGCGAATTTTCTTGCGCAGAATAAACCAGAGCAATAATCATGTTGAAAATAGGATATTGTTATTTCAACAATATCCTATTTTTTATTAGAACAATTGCGGATTAAGGAAAGGGATCAAAGCCAAGATTAACGCTTGCTGATAAACCGAGCTTCGCGTTAATAAATCATTGGTGAGCATCGCAATCGCTCCGCCTTTTTGTTTCACATTTTGTTGGTTAAACATTTCATCCATAATGTCACCTAATTCCATGCCTTGTTGTATTTTCTCAAGGGCTAATGGCGGTAACGGTAATGATGCTGAGCGTGATTCACTATATTGCCCGTCATGCTCTATCACCATCCATGCAAAGGTAAATTTGTCGTCAACCCCCGCTTCTAATCCCACAATGTAGTTAGCATCAGGACATTGTTCACGACAGTGTTTTACCCTATTTCGAGCGCCCAACAAGGTTTCTTCACTGGTAAGGGGCTGATCTCGAACACCACTTTGGGCCGCAATACCTTCAACATTAAAACAAAGCAGAGGAAAGGCGAGAGAGAAAGCATCGCGTACAGCAGCAACTTTTGCTGGGTTGGTTGAAGCGACCATAACTGTTTGCATGAGTGAATACCTAAATCAAATCGAATGCGTCTCAGTGTACTGGAAAGATATTGAGTCGGTAAACTATTGAAATGATATCGGGAAAAGGAAAATAAAAAAGCCCGCGATTTCTCGCAGGCTTTCGTATATTCGATGTTTTCTGATAATTACAGGCGATCGTAAGCCCAATCAGATTGGATGATGTAACCGTGAATTTGAAACTCATCGTTATTAACGAATAAGTTAGGAAAATCAGGTTGTGATGTAGAGAATACAACACCATCAGCGAGTTGCGTCATATGGTAAAAATCAGGCTCACTACCACGAACAGAAGCAAAAACAGGTTGCTTAGGACGGTAATCGGCTTTTTTTGTCGCTAGCGCATAGCTACCAACAGGCGCACATTGTGAAATATTTTCGTTATCGATTAACAGGCCTAAACACTCTTCACGCTCTAGGTGCTGGGGGATAGCGCGCTTGCTGATCACCTCGACAGAGCTACCGTCGTTATATGCTGAAAAGTCTTTACGGTGAATAACAGGGATGTAAGTGCATGTCGCGGCACTATCTAACTCAGTACTGATTGTTGTTGTTGCTTGAGTACCTGTATCGACCTGACCTGTTAAAATATAACCAATAGAGGTATTTAATGTATCTGCAATTTTTTCTAGTTCACGAACTTCAATGCCGTACTTGCCGGATAGTTTACGGCTCATCGTGCCTTGTTGAAGATCTAGAGCTTCGCCAAGTTGTTTTTGGCTAATACCTTGAACCTTAGCTAAACGCTTAATTCTCTCTAAATATTCCATAACATTAGCTTCCTGCTTTAAAATAAGGTGAATGCAAAAGGGCATTCTTAAAAGTCATAATTGAGTTTACTTATTATTGTAATAAAGGAATCCCTTAAGCAACAAAAGTGAGATTTATCTAGGTAAAGAAATATACCCTGAGGGAAATATGGGTAAAAAAAGGGACAAAATGCGCGATTAAAAAAAAGTAACTAGAAGAGAATATCGCTAATACTGCATGAAATGTCACTGTAATAGTGGTTAGTGATTATAAGGTATTGATTAAAATAATTATATTAATAAATTTGATTGGTTTTCATGATGTCTCATTAAGGATTGATATGTATTCTGGTGCATATTTTATTTGAAATGGATATTAATAACCGCATTGGTTAGTGTTTGTAGGTATTTAATCGGTATTGTGTTTATTAATAGATATTTAATATTAAAGAACTTGACTATTCTCTCTTGGAATAAGTGTAAGTGCGATTATCATCATAGAAGGAATTTTGAATATCAACAAAGACTGCCATGATAATTTCAATAAAATTAATGTTTAAGTTGTAGATGAGAGGTTGAGCTAAGGAATCATCGAATACACTATTACTTGTTATGCATCTAGATGCGCAGCCTGTATGCTCTTGGTTGAATTGTATTGATTAAGGGAATGGTTGGTGAGATATATAGTGGTTTCAATTATGCTTTTGGCTATGTTTGGTTGTAAGGAAGATAATGAAAAAAGTGATATTGGACCTTTATCTGATGTAGAGTCTTTTGCCCGCTCTAATGAGCAAGACGTTGTTGACAGTAATGATGCATTACCCCCAGAAAACCCTTCCGTTATAAATGATAATGTTTCTCCTCATCCTGAAGGTTCAACGGTTGTTGATGAAGACATAGAAAATAATGTTTCTCCTCAGCCTGAAGGTTCAACAGTTGTTGATGAGAATATAGAAGGAGATGAGACGCTTCCGAGACCGGATCAAAATGAAAAAAAACAAGATATTAACCTACTTGTTTCAGTTGATGGTGTAACCGTTTCTCATTCAGATTTATTAGTATTTGATAAAGAAAATCGATTTATAATAAAAGATAATACTCAATATATATTACATAAAATTTCTGGCTGTAACGGTTACCTTGATAATGAATATTATATTATTAATGATATAAGTAGTTGTAACATTAATGCTGAATTTAAGAAGAAAAAATATCACGTAACATCTAACATTGAGGGTGATGGTGAGCTATTACCATCAGATTTTCATATTGAAAAAGATAAACAAATTAATGTAAGTATATCCCCTAGTAAGTTTAATAATCTGATCTCTATAAAAGGTTGTAACGGTGAATTAAATGGTGATTTTTATACCATTGATCGTGTTAATAACGATTGTAAAATAGAAGCTTTATTTGAAAAGGAACCGTTGACATCGATTAAATATGAAAATGTAAAATATACTGAGACAAACTTGCTGGTATCACCGAAAAAAACACCGATGGTCGATGCTGTTATCACTAACATTGAAAGCAATCAACCGAGCCATCAATTTAACTTCACAGATATATATTTCAATTATATTGATGGCTACTGGCACATAGATAATAAAACATCATTACCTTTAAAAATGGTTTCTGTTAAGTTTGACGATAATATAGTGCTAATACAATTATCACAACAATTACCCCCATATAGCTCTGGAGTGCTCGATTTTTATTCTGTATCTCCAGCTGATATTAAACTTGAAAGCCAAACTAAAATGTTTAACCCTCAGATGATAATAGGACCTTATCAAGATTTATGTTCTGAAAAAGAAGGCGATGGTACAGCGTGTTATTCTTTACCTGATGAAGTAGAAAGAAAAATTATTGAGGTCTATTTAGCTAATATGCACTTATTGGCGAATACATTTAATTATACAAAAGAAAAAGAGGCTTTTTTTGAACGACGATGCAGTCTAAATAATGAAGATTGTGATAATTATAGTGACGATTTACTTCCTATTTCACAAAGGAATTTAATGCGATTTGGTGCAGAAGGTCACCGATTGACATTAAAAGTGATGAGAAATGAATATAAAGCAGAAGGCGTTGGAGGGGGAAGTACGCCAAACTTATCGTTATTTGAAACAACGACAGGTGGGTGGGCTTCGATTTACTACAAGTACACTAAACCTGAGTATAGTAAGTACAGGCATTTTACTAATTCAGCGTACACGATTTGGTATCATGAAATCGCTCATGGCTTTGGTTATGGGCACGCGAGTGGCATGACATATGGTTTTGCTGATTATTTTTCAGCAAGTCTCGTTTCAAATGATCTAACTGATATTGAGAGAACGCAATTACCTTTAAATCCTATTCCTGATTTATTATTAGACACTGAATTTATAGATGATAATACAATTAACATCGAATTTTTATCTAAAACAGGCGCTGAATTAAAAAATGTAAAACTTGATGTTTTAACGTCTTGTCAATGGAACTACTCTCTTGAATATTATGACTCTTATGAAAATGATTCTGTTGTTATCCATTATGATGATGCCCCTAAGTGTCCTTTATTTTTAAGAGCTATATCGAGTGATTTAAAATTCATTGCCACTAAGAAAATAAGTAAGTTTGAACTAACAACATCGAAGCAATATAAGATAAAAAATAAAACATTTACTATTCTCAGTGATAGGCTTTTAGATAGAGAAGCAAATGGCTGGGGAATTAGAAGCCTTTGCCCTTTAAATAACCATTTAGCAACGAAAGATGAGTATAGTGAATTATGGCAATACTTATATGATGCGGATAAGTTAGCGTCTTTATCGAAAAAACTATATTTGGCATCAGATGGTCCCAGAAGTTATGTTATTTGGCAACTTAACCTCACTATGGATGAAATGGTTGCTAAACATTATGGAATGACGAAATTGTTAAACTACCAGGGTCTGGCTTGTGTTACGGATGAACCATTAAAAGCTAATGATGAATATCAGGAACTTAATCTTGATAAAGAGTTTAATGATCCAAAGTATTGGCATACAACTGAATTAAATGATGTACTTTTTGGGAAAGTTAAAAACAAAAACTTCTGGCATGTAAGTAAAATAGAAAAAGCATTGTTTAATAAACACTATTCCCTTAAGTTAAATAATTAATTTTTTATAATAAAAAGGCCGACTCTTTCGAGT
>NZ_PYOB01000009.1:0-139245 GCF_003026165.1 Photobacterium sp. GB-1
GGAGAGCATCATCGACATCAGCTACACCATCGCCGTCATCATCGGTATCTTTGTTGTTACCAATACCATCGCTATCGGTATCTACTGATTCTGTGCTATCGAGCGGGAACACATCATCAGCATCAGCGATACCATCATTATCGTCATCAGTATCTTTGTTGTTACCAATGCTATCGCCATCAGTATCAACGGACTCTGTTTTATCTAGAGGGAGAGCATCATCGACATCAGCTACACCATCGCCGTCATCATCGGTATCTTTGTTGTTACCAATACCATCGCTATCGGTATCTACTGATTCTGTGCTATCGAGCGGGAACACATCATCAGCATCAGCTACACCATCACCGTCATCATCGGTATCTTTGTTGTTACCAATACCATCACTATCAGTGTCTAACCACTCAGATGAATCATCAGGAAAAGCATCTTTAGCATCAATAATGCCATCGTCATCTTTATCAGCATTAGGGACAATAACTGCTTTACCGTCCTCATCCTTTATAATTAATTGACCAGCAACAACTTGTTTTATCGTTTCTACATGTTCAGATAGCTTATTCTCAAGTTCTTGAATATCTTGTTTTAGTTCTTCAGCAGACTCTGGAACAATACCTAACTCAACAATGGCATTTGCTTTAGATGCAACGTCACCCAAGTTACTTTCTACATAATCAGAAAGAATGGTGCTTGTTTCAATATTTAAATCTTGAGCAACTTTTGCTAATGCTTCTTCCTTTGTCATTTGATTATTCATATTGATCTGAACAAGCGTAGACAAAGGTGAGATAATAGATTCACCAGCAGGTGCTGATAATACGAAAGGTTTTGCAATAGGAACGCCAGCTTTATTGGTCTCGGTTACTGTATCTTCATCGACAGTTTTGCCAGCAATTGCTTTAACCATTACAGAATATTGTTCAGGGTTATCTATACCTGAAACATCTAAATCAGCGACACCGCCATCTTTAGATATTGCGAATGGTTCATTTTTATCGTGTAAAGAGTTGCCATTAATATCAAGCCACACTTCAGCATTTCTTAAATATCCATCCACAGCTTTAATAGAATAGACATCTGACGTTACAGCTGATTCTGGTATTGGATCTTTTGTTTTTGATATTTCTCCATCAGAATCACTACCACACCCTGAAAGTGGAACCGTGGCAAACCCCATTGCTACAATGAGTGGCTTCAATTTCATGTTAACTCCTTTAACTAGCCAAGTTTCTTATCAACACGATAAAACTTATTGATAATTCATCATTGATAAGTTCATTAAAAGAGGGTTTATTTTATCTTTTCATGTAAAAGTAAAAAAATGCGACTCATAACGAATTTTATTGAAACAATCTCACACTTTATAAATAACAAGACCGAGTTTTTCAGATCATTATCTCAGCATAATTATCTACCAAGAATTCGCAAAAGACATAAGTTACTCACTGGTTATCACTAGCCAATAATTCACTGAATACAGTATAAAAATTATCTATCGCAATATTAATGATATTTAACTTCTTTTTTTTGTTGCTATATAACTTTAAACCTTAGGTGTAATTTAAATGAGCTATTTATTCAACATGAATTTATGAACGTAGTTACGGAGTAATTAAAAGCCTACGCATTAATTTCACTATCCTTATCAATATCTTTAGGTCTTGTAATTGACAAAAGAAAAATCCAATTAAACCTTAGCGTTAATTGCTGGTAGTCGCAGAGCCACCCCTGATTTTCCACTTTGATAGAAAAAGGTAATAGTGTTCCAATACACGTACTCACAGTCATCTGTGTATAACAAATATTTTGCTGGCTCTTTATAAGCCAGTTATTTCTAACTTTAACTAACTGATCAATAATATAAATTATGAATGCCTTAGATGAACAAAAACTCAGTCAACTGAGTCCTTTTGAAATTAAAAACACACTACTAACATTGGCTTCATCGCAATCCGACATTGCCCTAATAGACGCTGGTCGTGGCAATCCTAATTGGGTAGCAACCTTACCTCGTGAGGCTTTTTTTCAATTAGGGTTATTTGCACTGAGTGAAGCTAACTTAAAATTTAAAAATTATGATAACTTTGGCGGAACAGCAGATAAGCTTGGCATCTTCCAACGTTTACAACAATTTTGTTTTAAAACAGAAAATCAAAATAATCATGGGTTAACATTTTTACTCAATGCTATTGATTATCTTAAGACGAATCAAGCGATTAATCCTGACGAGATTGTATTTGAATGGACCAATGGGGTACTAGGTGATGATTACCCTGTTCCAGATAGAATGCTTAAACACGCAGAATGCATTATACAACAATATTTAAGTAGTGCGCTTTGCGATAATCAAAATACTTTGCCACAAAGCCCATTTGATTTATTTGCTGTTGAGGGCGGCACTGCGGCGATTGTTTATATCTTTAATACCTTAAAAAGTAATCGCTTATTATGTGCTGGTGATAGTATTGCGATTGCAACACCGATATTTACGCCTTATATAGAAATTCCGGATCTTGAAGACTATGCGCTAAACCGTATTGAGATTGAAGCTAGTGAGGATCTTATCTGGCAAATATCCGATACTGAATTAAATAAATTACTAGATCCAAACATTAGAGCGTTCTTTGTAACGAACCCTAGCAATCCACCCTCAGTAAAATTGAGTGATGAAACGCTAACTAAAATTGCAAATATTGTTAAACAACGTCCAGATCTTATTATTATCACTGATGATGTTTATGGCACGTTTGCCGATAACTTTACCTCACTGGCAATGATCGTTCCTCATAATACGATACTTGTTTATTCATTCTCTAAATATTTTGGTGCAACAGGATGGCGTTTAGGTGTTATCGGTATCCAACCTGATAATATTTTAGATGAGTTACTAAGAAAACAATCAAATGAAGTTAAACATACACTGTTTGAACGCTACAAAAATATTAATTTAGATCCAAATAGTATGAAGTTTATTGATCGCTTGGTCTCAGATAGTCGAGCAGTAGCTTTAAACCATACTGCTGGGCTATCAACACCGCAGCAAATTCAAATGTCACTTTTTGCTGTATTCTCACTCATGGACAATGAACAGCAGTACAAACAAGACGCTAAAAATATCATTCGCGACCGCTATCATCATTTAATGGAACATATGAAAGGTACACCAGTGGTTGCAGAAGATAATCCTAATGGCGTGTTTTATTATGTTGAGATTGATATAGCACGAATTGCTAATGAACTTTATGGTGAGAAATTCTTAACGTGGTTAACCAAAACGTACAACGCACTAGATTTTGTTGTACGACTCGCTCAAGAAAATGCGATCATCGTGATGCCAGGAGCTGGTTTTGATGCTCCTCAATGGTCCATTCGTATATCTCTCGCCAACTTAGATAATGAGAAATACGATACCTTAATGGATAACATTAATAATATGGTAATGAGCTATCACGATGAGTTTAATGGTTGACATACATCATTAATAATAAGCCACCATCTGTTATATATGGTGGCTTATTATACTATAAGCATCGAGATATAAGTTGAATCAACTTTGCCGCTAATTTCGCGGTTTGGTTAGCATAATCATATTCAGGATTGAGCTCAGCGATATCAACTAACTTTACTTTTCCGCTTGCCATAATATGTTTAATTGCCCATTCGACCATAGGTAAACCAACCCCCTGCATTTGGGTCATATTCACACCAGGTGCAATAGATGCAGAAAATACATCAAGCCCAATACTTAACTGTATAACGTCAACACTATCGATATATTTATCAATTTTGGTTTGTACTGCTTTTTTATTGCGTGATGTTATTTGGTTATCAAGCAACCACTCACACCCCAAATCTTCAGCCAATTTAAACATTGCTTGTGAATTAGCACGATCGCATATACCTAAACCAAGGTAATGAAAATCTCGGTGATGCTCCTTGCTATAACATAATGCAGAATGAAAAGCCGAACCAGAACGAACAGACAAGGTTGGTCGCAACTCAAAATGTGCATCAAAATTGATGATCCCAACACGCGCTTGGCAAGGCTGATAACTCATCGTTGGATCTTCTTGCGTCGCCGATAAAGCAACAACATTATCAGGTATCGATTTAGCTACTTGCCATTCGGTATGTATTTTTGCTTTATCATCGGCAAAATCAGATAACGCTTGATAACTTGCAATAGATATTTCATGACCGCCCCCTAACACTATAGGGAAATGCCCAGAATGGAGTAAACCATGTACAACTTGCGCTTGCTTATCACTTAATGATGAGAAATTTGTATCGTCATCAACCAGTTCTATATCGCCAGCATCATAAAAGGGCAGCTTTGAATGCGAATGTGTACTGGGAAGAATACGTCGAATACTTGCTGGTCCTTCCTTCGCCCCTTGTCGACCTCGATTCCAGCCAATACTAAGATCAGAAATAATGCCGAGTAAAACAATCCCTTGTTCTCGTTGATCAATATAAGGAGAAATTAACGTATGTGATCGATGTGGAATACGAGACTTAACATCATCAGTTTTAAATAATTTTTTTAAATGATCTACAAACATACGTTTATCTTCCTTTGATCAAAAACGTTGTAATTTAATGTTGTGGTGGTAAAGCGCGAGCAGCCTGTAAGACACACATAACAATTTTATTTTTACGGCTATTGATACGTTCAGCTGGTGCCATGACACTCACTGCGCCAGCCACTTTATTACCGATAAAAACGGGCGCACTCACACCAGAAACACCTTGGTCAATTTCAGACGTACTAATAGCAAAACCATCTTGTTTAATCAGATCAAGCTCTGTTAACCATGCGTCTAATTGCTCTTTCTCTGTGATCTCGTAATGCTTCAAAATACGTAATTGGCGAGAAAGGGGTAAATGCGCCAAAATAACTTTTGATGAAGCACCACGGATAAGAGGTTGGCTCTGCCCTTTTTCATAGCTACAACGTAAAGTGTATGGACTATCAATGCTATCGACACACAAAGCATTAAAGCCAACAGGCACCATGTATGCCGACATCTCACCCGTTTGTTGCTGCAAACGTTTCAATATCGGTCGAACACCATCTGGTAATGGTGAGTTAATCTGAAAATTACGTTGTAATTGCAATGCCGCAGGCCCGGCACTGTATGTATTCTGACCGTGATTTTCTTCGATTAAATTCCAATCTCTTAGTAATGCTAAGTAGCGGTATAAACTACTAATAGGCATATTCATTTCGACACTTAACTGCTGAGCTTGCAGAGGGAAAGGTGAAGCTGCAATGTGAATTAATACTTGCAACAGCTTTTCATTAGCACTGAGTGAATTTGTCACGGTGTTGGCTTCTTCTTTTTGTATGATAATTACTTTTAACCAATAAAAAACCATACTGCAAATTAAATTCTTACATGATGAGAATTATATAAAATAATACTCAATTAATTACCGCAATATAAGAAACCTAATATTAAACACTTTATATTTACTGAATTACTATCAAGAAACTTTCTTACCCTATGGGATTTATCGGTCTAATAAACATTTAAATAGCGTTTCAATTTGTTAATTAAAGATCAACGCATTATCACAGTAATAAAAAAGATGTAACTTTTCCGAGATCCTCACCGTCAATCAAGTGAGAAAAAAGACGCTTTTCTATGCTAAATAGCAGATCACGCTAGTAATAATAGGAGGGTTACTGGTAAAATCCTTGCAAAATTGACCGTCACACATAGTAAAAGAGAGTGATTCCTCATGGGAAGAAAGTTCGAAGTACGCAAATTGTCTATGGCAAAAACCCAAGGCGCTAAGATCAAAGTTTACTCAAAGTACGGTAAAGAGATCTACGTTTGTGCTAAGAACGGTAGCCCTGATCCAGATGCTAACCTAGCACTTCGCCGTCTTATTGAAAAAGCGAAGAAAGATCAGGTGCCAAGCCACGTTATCGAAAAAGCAATTGATAAGGCTAAAGGTGGCGGCGGTGAAGATTACTCAACAGCACGTTACGAAGGTTTTGGTCCTGGCAACTGCATGGTTATCGTTGACTGTCTAACTGACAACAACAACCGTACTTTCATGGACGTTCGCCAAGCATTCGTTAAAAACAATGCAAAAATTGGTAGCCCAGGTACTGTTGGCCACATGTTTGAACACCAAGCAGTATTTGAATTCAAAGGCACAGATGAAGAAGCTGTTCTTGAGAATCTAATGATGGAAGATGCTGATGTGACTGACATCACATGTGAAGATGGCGTGATCACTGTTTACGCTCCTCACACAGAATTCTTCAAAATTAAAAATGCACTTGCAGCAACAATGCCAGAAGTAACATTAGATGTTGAAGAAATTTCTTTCGTTCCACAGACAATGACTGAATTGGCTGGCGACGACATCGCAATGTTCGAGAAATTCCTTGATGCATTGAATGATTGTGATGACGTACAAAACGTTTACCACAATGCAGAAATGGCTGACTAATATTTAGTTTGCTGTTGATATAAAAAAGGTCACCTAATGGTGACCTTTTTTGTTTCTGCTGAATTATTATTGGCTTAACGACTTGCCTTTCGTGCTCGTGACATTAACCAAAATGCTAAAGCACCAAAACCTAATGCTTGTAACCATAATTGCTGCCACCAACCAATCATTTGAGCAAAGCTTGCGCCCATCTGATTTAAACCAAGAAAACCATTAATAGCAGCCGTTGACGGTGCTAACTGGGTTAACTCTCGTAGTAATGTTGGCAATTCAGAGGTTGGCCAAATAAAGCCTGCGGTAAACACTAAAGGTAATGAGCTTAATAACACCACCAGCGTGACTAACTCAGAACGTGGAATCAACTGTCCTAATACCATTCCCAACATGATTACCGCTAACAAAAAGGCAATCGTCATGGCAAAAAGATCAGGAATAGACGCCAGTCGATTTACTCCATAATAGGTGAAGGTAAAACCGAAATAGTACGCGGCTAAAACCAAATAAATCACGACAAAGATAAACGCCCTTACCGCCATAATCATCCATACTGGATATTCAGACCAATAACCACTTTTACCTGCCGCCCGCGCTTCATTTTCTGATGCACCGACCATACCGACACCAATTAACAATGTCTGATGTAAGATCAATACAAAAACAGCAGGAACAACATAGTTAATGTAGCCCATCGTGACATTAAACACTGGACGCATGTTTAACTTCATTGCACTGTACTGTTCGGTCGCTTGAACGAAGTTATCCCCCTTTAAAACAAGATGGTTTATCTTCGCCTTTACACCTAAATCAGTGCCTGCAGCGCTTAATCCTTCCACAATGGTACCGTATACCAAGAACAATGCCGCATTACCTGCATATGCCAGTGTTGGGCTAGTCCCTAACATCACGTCTTTGTAGAAATCATGGGGGATCACTAAAATCCCTTCTACTTGACGATCAAGTAACGCTTGTTTTGCCGCATCAATACTGCCTAAGTGCTGAGTAATATGAACCTGGGGTGTGGCATCAGCCATACGGATCAATTCACGACTCATCTGGGTTTGATCAAGATCAACCACGGCAACTTTCTGATCGCGAGGGATCTCATTGCTATAAGGTAGCGGATATAAGAACGAGTAAAAAACTACGCCGCCAAATACTGTAAACACCAAAGAAACATTCGTAAAAATGGCTTTTAGTTCATGCTTAAATAAATTTAACCAGCTCATCTAGGCATCCCCTTTTACAGCATCGCCACTTAATGCTTTACGGCGATGGAATAACATCAACATCACTGCTAATACCATTGCAACCATAAAACACGACAAAACAAACAATTGATGAGATGCCTGATACCACCCCGTCCCATAATCAACTTGCTGTAATTGCACTTCAATATAATGACTTACAGGTAGTAAGCTACGCCACATTTTGGCAATTACAGGCATATCAGTGGCAGGGAAAGTGATCCCCATAAAGGCAAAGGCAGGGGCTGTAAATGCCGCGGCAAAACTCATGGCACGTGGTACTTCCATCGCAAGGAAATAGATAAAAGCCCCCATACTTTGACACGCCAGCACCATTAACAATTGCGCGACAATCAAGATATGCCAATCACCATGCATCGGCCAATCCAATGCTACGTACATCCACCACAAGAACAGCAAGCCTTGGATCAAAAATAACCCAGTATAAGCAGCTAATTTACCCAGTAACTTAGAAACAGGTGACGTTTGTAACCACTTCCATAGTCCTTGTGTTCTCGCTTCATAGGCAATAGCTAATACCGTTGTGGCCACAATCAAGATCTGCCAGATAGACGGGATAATGGCAGAAACCAAAAATTGTCCATAATGGCTATTACTGTTAAATAGCGGTGTAATTTGCCCACGAATAGGCACCGCTTGCCCCATCGCTTGCAACGGCACTGGTGCCCCTGTCGCCATATTCTTAACGGTTTCAACCCCTGCATTGAATGTGCCTTCAGCCAGCAGCATTGCAGAGTTGATCAATTTACCTATTAAAATAAATTGTCCATTATAAAACGTGGTGATCTGTGGCGAAAAACCAAGCTTGGTGTCTTTTTCAAAATTATCTGGGATCACCACCATGGCATAGATTTCATTGGCTCGCATCGCTTCACTGCCCTGATCTGGGCTCGTGAATTGACGTGTAACAGCCATTGTCGGGCTGGCATCCACATAACGAGTAAAATGACGAGACAACTGGCTATGATCAAGATCGACAACACCAACAGGTAAGTTATGCGCTATACCCGTAGAAAAAATAGCCCACATAGTGAGAAATAGCACCGCAGGTAACCACAGTGTTAATGCTCGTAACCAGCCATCTTTCCATATGTTTCGCCATTCTTGCTTCACATACTGAAAGCTATTCATATTACTGCTCTACAATCACGCTCATGCCTACGCGCAAGCCATCAATTGGTTGTGTTGGACGTGCTTCCACTTCAAACGTACGCATATCAAAACCTTTCGCCGTGTCTGTTGCACGCCACGTAGCAAAATCACCCATTACCGCAACGTGTGTTACTTTAAATGAATAGGTTTTATCACCTAATGCAGGAATGGTTACGTTAAACTCTTTACCTTCTTGGTAATCTTTTAGCTTATCTTCTCGCACATTAAAGACAGCCCACGCATCGTTAATATCAATAATATTCACCACAGGAAAACCTTGTGGTGCTAGTTCACCATCATGCAGCAGCACTTGTGAAACTTCCCCTTGGTGCCAACTAGAGATCTTGGTATCAGCAACATACGCTTCTACTTCGGCCACTGCTCCTGCAGCCATTTTCACTTTCTCTTGTGCTGCACGCTTCGTTTCTACTCGTGCACCTTCTTTGGCCATCTCATACATCTGGTATGCTGCACTTTCGGTATATTGTGCCGCTTGCCATTGTGTGAAAGCTTCATCGCGTTTTTGCTCTGCAATCACGCCATCTTTATAAAGGTTATTGACACGGACATAAGTCGTTTTCATCAATTTCGCCGCCGCCGTCGCTTTACGCCACTGATCTTCCGCAGCTGCAATTTGCTGACGTCGCGCGCCTTTTTCCGCTTCTTCTGCCAACGCACCAGCCGCTTGCTCACCTGCTTTCGCTTGTTCTAACTTGGCATCAATTTCCGGACTTAAAATGGTAAAAATAAGTTGTCCCGGTTTAACTTCATCGCCTTTACGAACAAGTACTTGGTCAATACGCCCCGGTACTTTTGAGGAAATATTATATTGCTGCGCTTCAATCTGACCTTGCATACGTTCAGGTTGAGGCTGGTAAGCATGCCAGAAGGTGTAACCCAACCAACCCACAACAGCAATTACAGGAACCGCTACTGCTATAGACTTCAACTTACTCATAACAATTAAACCTCTATACCTTGATATTTCTGATAATTATTAAAGGTGTTCATTTCACCGCTTACCGCAAGTAAACGAGTTAAACACATAACATATTGATAGGCCGCAGCAAGTCGCTGGGTTTTAACGGCGGATAAATACAGTTCAGCGTCAACCACATCCAGTGACGTTGATAACCCTTGGCTAAACGCTTTTTCTCGTAGACGAATATTTTCTTTTGCTAATGCAAGACTCGATTGTAAACCGTTATATTCTTCGACTGCTTGATTAGCTTCTCGATAGGTTTTCTCAACTAACACAGTCAGATCTTGCTCAGCTTGCGCACGTAAATGATTCACTTGTGTCACCATCGAATGCGCCGCTTTTACCTTACCTGAACGGCCAGAGCTGTCGAGAAGCGGAACACTAACACCAATACCTACAGCCCAATCAGGTGCCATTTTAGCGGCAAGAGAGTCGCTTTCGTAAAGGTTATAATCACCGTACAAATAGACTTCTGGATAATACTTGCCTTTCTCTACATCAATTAAGCCATCAGCCTGTTTACGCTTAGCATCCAAAATATGTAAACCAGGGTAACTTGCTAACGTTTTATTTATAAACGCCGACATGGGCGGTAAAGAACTATTAATAAACAAATTAGTAGTAGGTACAGTGGTACTCGATTGCTGCAGTAGTCTTGTTAGCGCAACTTGCGCAATTTCTAAATCACGCACTGATTTTTGTGCGTCAACTTTTGCTTTATCGTAAGCCGCTTCTGCTTGTAGACGTTCAACTTTTGCAATTTGACCTTGCTGCTCTAGTTTAAGCGCATGTTCGTAATGACGTTTTAGCCCTGCTTCAACCTCTTTACGTGTTTCGACAACATTTTTTGCTAAAACAACACCAAAGTAAAAGCGGGATAAATCTTCAAATTTAGCCTGTTGCATCATGGCAAGCATGTATTTCGCTTCTTCTGTTTGTCCTTTAGCAATATCTTGTGCCGCACTAATACGACCACCAGTGAAAATAGGCCAAATAGCACGAACAGAACTGGTTAGCACATCACGATCTGCAATCGTTGACGTTAGTGCAGAATTAAGGTCTAGGCCTGTCACTTTAGTAAGCTCGGCAATAATTTTTGTTAATTCTTGCCCCGCTGCTGTGGATGATGCAGGCATACTGCCAAATAAATCTGAAGGTGACAGTTTTACATCTTGATCCAAACGGGTGTAATTTGCACCAATCGTCACAGTTGGCAAATATAAGTCACTTGCCGCATCTTGCATGTACTCTGCTTGCTCAACACTTGAACGTCCGGCCGCCAAACCATCATTCTTCGTCACGACAGTATGCCACGCATCACTAAACGCAATGGGTGATGCATAAATACTCGGTGTGATCGCTAGCAAAGCGATAGCCAGTGGTTTAACCATAAATGGTTTTATTCTCATAAGGTAACCCTTTGATACCAGTTTTTCTTAATGCTTTTTTATTCTAGAGCAATAACTCTAAAACAAAACAATTTTTTATGTATAGAGCCATCTTGCTTTATCGATAAACTGTATGAATATTATTCAGATAATTCGAATAATAACAGCATACTCTTATTGCGTTATTGTTATTACTAAAGATATAAAAAAACCCACTGTCAAGCGGGTTTAATATGGGATCACATCATAGTATTGATTAAACAAATACCCAAATAATGATCTATCGAGCTAAACGAATCAACGAGCGCCCTAATAAGCGTTCTAATTCATCAATACTTTGCTGACCATAACGCTGCTCACAAAGAGTAAATAAGCGTTCAATTCCACGGTGGGCAAACTCATGTGATGTTTCTGCAGAAGAAATATGATGGAAGAGTAAGCGTAAAATTGCACGGAATTTTTCATCATCAAGCGCAACTGACCAGCTTGCAGAAAATGCTGCTAAATCGTCTGTTAAATCAAGCTTATCTACAAACAGCTGATAGATACGCCCATCAAGTGCATGCGCAAAGTCTTGTTTCTTTGGGAAATGATGGCTAATACCGGTACGAGAGATCCCTGTTTGATTACTTAACGTGGTGTATGACATTTTGTCGTAACCTAAGGTAAGAATTTGATCAATTACAGCATCCATAATCGTTTGAATGGTTATCTCTGTATCTTCTTTACTTCGCTTTGGCATAATGAGTTGACTCTATTGTAATCATTTTATGCAACAGTACGATTTCAATAATTATCCTTCATTGAAATCAGTGGCTAGTATTAGTATTACAAAATGTGATTCCCTTAACTAGCGCTAACTCACATTTTTAGCGACATCATGTTGTATCTGGTTAAAAAGCGCCAAATCAAATGTAATTATTTACTTTACAAGCCATTTACTAAATAGAACAGTCCACCAATTAGCGACCAAACTTTTTCGCTTGTTGTTCAATATTACGATAAAGGATCTGGGTCCAAAACGGTTGATTCACTGACGCCAGCAACTTCCCTTTTTTCGGGTCGTGTGGGCTAATAACCACCTCAATATTCTCAAGCCCTGTTCTTTGGGCGAGTAAAAATAGTTCTTCAATACTATAATCGCCCATGGCTAAACAGCCTGTCGATGCTTGTTTACCATGAATGAAAATATTACTACCTGGAGACGTTCTGCCTTCTAATTTTGCGTATTTACGATCAAAAGCATTCGGGTAATCTAGCTTCATCGAAAGGTGAAAGCGACTATTGGGATTCAATAAAGAAACACGATAAATACCTTCAGGAACTTGTTTATCACCTTCCCGTAGTTTAGGTCCTTTTTTACCGCTTATTTTCTCGATATTGTAACGCTTAACGTAAGACCACTTACCTTTCTCTTCTGCCCAAAGTTCTACTGACATTTCTTCTTTCATCGCAAAGAGTGCAATATTTTTCGGAGGGTAAGATAAACCTGCTTGTTCAAAATAACGTTTCATCCTTGGCTCAACGAAAGGAGAGTAACGCTTCATTACATCATCAACGGTTCGTGTACCTGCGGGAGGGTAAGTTGAATACGAATAGGCTGCTTGAGCATCAGTAACAGCGGTGAACATAACCAATAATGGCAATAACGCTTTTTTAAACACAAAACCCTCGGTACTTGCAGTGTCATCTTTGGAAATAAACGAAATCAGTAACAGATATCATCAAAAGTAGGCGCTAGTGTACTGCCGTTTTGCCGTGGCGCAACCGATAGTGTGGACATTTTTACAACAAAATATTGCACATTATTTACACTTCTAGATAAGTCATTAAAATACCTATCGCTATTTCGTTAATTGGCATTCACACTACACAAGGTACAATAGAGACAATACTCTTCATATAATTAGGTATACAGATTTTGCATACGTTAGAACAACTACGCTCTGGTGAACTGGCGCATATTTCCCGACTAAAAATTTCGCAGCAATTAACCACATTTCCTCTCGAAATTCTTTCGCTAGCAAATAGTTTGGAAATCCTAGATTTAACGGATAACAAACTGAGCCAGTTACCTGACGACTTTGCCAAGCTAACCAAGCTGCGCATTGTGTTTATGTCAAATAACTGCTTTACCGAGTTACCGAAGGTCTTAGGGGCTTGCCCAAACTTAGAAATGATCGGGTTTAAATCAAACCAGATCACTACCGTTGATGAAACATCGTTACCTCAAAAACTGCGGTGGCTGATTTTAACCGATAATAATATCGCTCAATTACCACAAAGTTTAGGATTACGCCCCCGCCTGCAGAAACTTGCATTAGCAGGTAATCAACTCACAGAATTGCCAACCACAATGGATCAACTACATAATTTAGAGTTAATCCGTTTATCTGCTAACCGCTTACAAACATTTCCAACTCAACTGCTTAATTTGCCAAAACTCGCGTGGCTGGCCTTTTCTGGTAATGATTTTAATCGCCATCAGCAGGTAAACAATACATTGCCTGAAGTGGTACCGAATGATTACACATTACGATCAGTGCTAGGGCAAGGCGCATCTGGCGTTATTTCATTAGCCGAATGGAAAAATAATACCCATCAACTGGCAGCAGATATCGCAGTTAAAGTTTTTAAAGGTGAGGTGACGTCTGACGGTTACCCACAAGATGAATTAAACGCTTGTCTCAAAACAGGTCGCCACCCAAACCTTGTACAATCATTAGCACACGTTACAGATCCTAAACATTTAGCACTTGTTATGGCATTAATCCCTGCGCACTTTAAAAACTTAGGCTTACCACCAACGTTTGAAACCTGTACACGCGATACCTTTCCTAACGGCTTTACGTTAACCATTGAGCAAATCACAAAAATAGTGTCACAAATGACAAACGTGATTGAACATATGCAAAACCAAGGTGTGGCTCATGGTGATATTTATGCCCATAACGTCCTCTTTGATGAGCATGCCAATATTCTGGTTGGCGATTTTGGTGCCGCTTCCATTTACGATGATTTACCTCTAATAATACAGCAACAAATCAAAACCATCGAAAACCGAGCATTAGGTTATTTCATTGAAGATTTACTCAGTATTTGTGAATCACAAGATCGCACGTCATCGCGTTATCAAACACTCTACCAAAAGGCGCAAAATTACATTCAGTTGTCATCTTTTTAAGCGACAATAAAAGTACTTTTTTATTGTCGCCTTTATCAACAACAAAACAAACATGATCGTGTTAACAAATCTGATACAAAGTCATTAATTTATTCTATAAATAATCAGAATTGTTTTCATACAAGCGTTTTAAATAATTGATTGATTTTATAATAATAAATACCCGAGTCACTCACCAGAACTTAAAATATTGTCTGTTTAGCTCACTGATTTTCCTTACGCAACACCTTGACTAGCACCTAAAATACGCTTTAAATTTAACATTATAATAACAAACGATGTCATCGAACGATTTCATCCTTGTAGCAAACCATTTAAGGGAAACTAATATGGCTCAACTGCTACCCAATGACATGATCCTACAATGGGCAGAAGAACGTCCTACTGATATCTATCTTCGCCAAATTATCAACCGTGAATTTGTTGACTACACCTATGCAGATGTTGCAGATAAGGCTTTACGTCTAGTCAGCGCCTTTCGTGCACTGGGGATCCAACCGGGCGAGCGTATTGCTCTCGTCTCTAAAAACTGTGCGGAATGGTTTATTTGTGATTTGGCCATGATGCTAGGTAGTTATATCAGTGTTCCTATTTTCCCAACAGCTGGGGCTGATACCATTGAGCATTGCATTACTCATAGTGACAGTAAATTAGTGATTATCGGTAAACTTGATAGCCCTGATGCCATCAATAGCGTGACACAAAAGCTATCCGATATACCGACGATCTCTTTTAGCTACCCAGGAACACCTGAAGGGAAATATAATTTTTCTACGCTGATTGAACAACATGCCCCAAGCAAGGAACGTCCAGCACATACTGATGATGAATTAATGTCGATTGTTTATACATCGGGCACATCTGGGCTTCCTAAAGGCGCGATGCTGACCTATGGCGCTTTTGCTTGGGCATCACATCAAATAATCAATCATATTGGATTAGGTGAAACAGAGCGGTTATTTTCTTATCTCCCACTCGCACACATAACTGAGCGGGTTTACATTTTTGGTTCATCCATCATGTCTGGTCTTCAAGTGGCATTTCCTGAGTCTCTTGATACCTTTATCGATGATGTAAAAATGCACCGCCCTACTATTTTTGTTTCTGTCCCGCGTTTATGGACGCTTTTCCAACAACGAATTCAAGAGAAACTACCACCAGCCAAACTGAATCTGTTACTTAAGATTCCATTTATTTCTGGCTTAATAAAGCGCAAGCTCGCTGATGGTTTAGGGCTTAACGAAGCGCGAGTATTAGGCTGTGGTTCTGCTCCCGTTTCTGCGGGTTTATTACGTTGGTATGAAAGTATTGGCCTCAATATTACCGAAGCTTGGGGTATGACAGAATCTTTTGCCTATAGCACATTAAACCACCCATACCGTAGTGACAAAGTCGGTAGTGTTGGTAATGCAGGCCCAGGCGTTGAACTGAAAATTGCCGCAGATGATGAGATATTAGTACGTAGTAAAGGCCTATTTGCCGGTTATTACAATAATGATGCTGCAACCAAAGAAAGCTTTGATAGCGAAGGCTGGTTACATACTGGTGATATCGGTTTTATTGATGAAGATGGTTACCTCACCATCCAAGGTCGTAAAAAAGATACCTTCAAAACGGCTAAAGGGAAATTCGTCTCGCCCGTACCAATTGAGAAACGTCTGTTTGAACTTAGTAACGTCGAGATGATGTGTTTAGTCGGTTCTGGAATGCCAGCCCCTATTTTATTAGCACTCCCGCATCACTTCCCTAACTTTGATCGTAAACGTTACGAGAAACGCGTTCATCATGTAATAGAAACGATTAATCGCGAGCTAGAGTCTCACGCAAAGATCAAAGGTGTGTTAATGATCAAAGAGCCTTGGTCAATTGAGAATGGTATTTTAACACCAACCCTTAAAATTAAACGTCATGTACTCGAGCAAAAATACTCGGATATTGGACATGATTGGCCTAGCGATACATTGGTACGCTGGGAGGAATAAATTTATATAGAATAGAGTAACAAAAGCCTGATAACGCCTTCCAGCATTAAGTTATCAGGCTTTTTTTCTTACTCGTTAAGAAATGACTTAAAATAATTAGCGCTAGTTTTCATCTCCTCGCTAGCGTTATTTTCAATCTAATGAGCACATTCCTTAATTCTCTTTTGTTGCTTATTAAATAGCGAAAACAATTGCCATTATTTCTTATTAAAGACGCGAACTTTGTATAATTTAATTTACAGTATCAATAACTTAGCTGCAAAGTTGTCACTTGCACTGATAAAGAAAATATTTATCATACAAATATCTTCTTTGTTCTATTAATAATTAAGGATTTACAATGGCTAAGGGCGATATGAAAACATGTAAAGGCAAACGTCGTGCACATTCACATGGTAATGCACGTTTAACGACAGAAGGTCAAAGAAAGCATCATCAAGCATAATTTGACCTAAATCGATCTTGCTAATACTCCGAAAACTAAGTCCAGTAATCTATATCTGGACTTAGTTTTTCTGATCGTGTTTATTTATACCATCGATTTCCATACGCTAAAGAATAATCAGGTTGATCGATTCCACTTGCCATCTTCTCATCATCTTGTAATGGGCCAATCACCGTTTTATAAGGAATAATTCCTGCCCAAACGGATAAATCCATATCTCGTTCATCATCATTTACTCCATTACAGCCAATTTTTACTGACGCCTCTGTTAATGGCATCATGAGTAATTCCGTCGCAGTAAGTTCTTTTTCATTACCTTGTCGTACACATTCACTTCGTCCCGGTGCGATTTGCTCAATAAAGTGGTTCAGTAACGCATTTTTATATTGGTTATCATCAATAGCATCAAACTGTCCAAAGACCATTGCTGAGCGATAATGGGCACTGTGATGAAATGCAGAGCGTGCAAGTACCCAACCATCAAATAACGTAAATGTTAAACAACAAGGTTGCCCCTTTTTTAACGCACGAATTAAACGGCTATTTTTAGCCCCATGGACATAGATATTATTATCAACTCGCCATACCAACATCGGAATAACTATAGGTTGCTCATTTTGCTCAATAGCAATATGTGCAAGTAAGCTTTCGTCAATTATTTGATAGAGCTTTTCTGTCTCGAAAACGGCTTTATTCGGATTTTTCTTTATCGTCGTTCTATCTGTGCTTGATAACATCGCAATCTCTCCTATTGATCCACAATTACACTTCCTTCTAATAGACATAACATCAAACTTTGGTACTGTAGGTAAGAGCCAGTTTTGAATAGTGGATGGATCCAGTTTGACATTAATTGATACCGGAGATTTAACCCTTTGCCATCATCAAGGCTCGCGCCAGCAGAGTTTGTTTAATGCTATTCGCGATAAAATCACCCAAGGATATTGGCCGAAGAACAGTAAGTTGCCATCAACTCGTCATCTAGCACAAATACTCGATGTCAGTCGTAATACGATTATTGCCACATACAACCAACTTGTTGCTGAAGGTTATATTCGTAGCCAAGCAGGTAGCGGTTTTTATGTCGCAGCCACCCTACCAGATCATTACCTCACGACAACGAGCAGTGAAGATTCACTTAAACAACCCACAACCAAACAACAAATAAACACAACGAATAATGCCTTTGCTCCTGGCGTACCAGATCTTGCCGCATTTCCTAGAAAAAAGTGGCAACGTCTTTATCTACAACAGTTTGATCGAACACAGTTTCTTGGTTGTAACGATCTACAAGGTGAGTGGGAGTTTAGAGAAGTATTAACGCATTACTTGAAAACATCACGCTCTGTCGATGTCACCGCCGATAGGATCATTTCAACATCGGGGGCACAACAAGCATTAATCATGGCAATAATGGCAAGCACTCAGCCTAACGATATAGTCCTTGTTGAAAATCCCGGTTATGCTCAAATGCGTAAAGTGGTTAACTTATGCAATGTAAAAATAGCACCGCTTTCAGTGACTCCATTCGATGGAATTAACCTTCAACAGTTATCGAAAACAAAAGCGAAAGCCATTTACATTACCCCCAGCAACCAATATCCATTAGGCACAACACTTAATATCTCTCAACGGATCCAATTACTAAAGTGGGCAAGCCAACATAATGTGACCATTATTGAAGATGATTACGACAGTGAATTTCAATATGCTCACCGCCCTTATCCTTCCTTACAAGGACTTGCAGCTCAAACCAATATCAATGTGAATATCATCTATATTGGTACTTTTAGTAAAGTGATGTGCAACAGTATTCGTCTTGGTTATATGGTCGTCCCTCAAGCTCTTCTTCCTCGTTACCTTGAGATAAAAGATGCTCTCAGCGGTGAAACGCAAGCCCAGCTTCAATTAGCAATGACGGAGTTTATTCATGACGGCCACTTGCTTCGTCACATTCGGAAAATGCGCCGGCTATACCAAGCAAAACATCAACAAATGCTCCAAAGTATTAAAGACAGTTTTGCCCAGCAATGGGAAGTGATCAGTCAAGCTGCGGGGCTTCATATTACCGTAAGATGGCACCAGAACGTCTGTGAAAAACAATTTTGTGATCAGGCTTTTAAGCACAATATTATTGTACGACCACTGAGTTATTATGAGCTGCCGAATACTATTCGAAACTGGCAGGGTATTGTACTTGGCTTTGGTAATACCTCCATTGATGACATACCAGTATTGATTGAGAACTTGAAAACTTGCTTCAACCACCTGTTAACGGAAAACAGACATGATGAATATTTTTAGTCAATTACCCGCTAAACTTGATAATGAAGAGTTTACCGACTTACTTAAAACCGATTCGGTACGAATTGAGCGCATTGTCTCGCAAGGACATATAACACCAGTAGATGAATGGTACGATCAATCTGAAAATGAATGGGTTATCGTATTAGAAGGAAGAGCTGAAGTGAGTTTTACCAATGGTGAAATTAAACGTATAGAAAAAGGCGATCACCTTTATATTCCAGCTCACCAAAAGCACCGCGTA
Organism: Photobacterium sp. GB-1; assembly: GCF_003026165.1. NCBI lineage: Bacteria > Pseudomonadati > Pseudomonadota > Gammaproteobacteria > Vibrionales > Vibrionaceae > Photobacterium > Photobacterium sp. GB-1. The sequence continues at coordinate 19,415 of NZ_PYOB01000009.1, forward strand.
AGTTGGACAGAACCAAATAAACTGACGATTTGGTTAGCGGTATTTTTTAATTAACAAGATCACCACACTAAGACAGCATTATGTTAGCGAAAAGCAGTGCGGACATTCCTGCGGGACTCTCGACCTCGGCTAGGTGCATCAATACATGCCAACAACAGCTTAAATTTTAGATACAAAAAAGCCCCGTCATTTCTGACGGGGCTTCGTTGTATTGGCGGAGCGGACGGGACTCGAACCCGCGACCCCCGGCGTGACAGGCCGGTATTCTAACCAACTGAACTACCGCTCCAATTCTTTATGAAACCCGATAAATCGAATCTCTAGAATATGGCGGAGAGATAGGGATTTGAACCCTAGATACGCTATAAACGTATGCCGGTTTTCAAGACCGGTGCTTTCAACCACTCAGCCATCTCTCCGTAAGTGCCGCGAATAATACCTAGCAATCACTCACCTGTAAAGCCTATTTTTAAACAAATCCACCATTCGTTTAAAAAACAGGCTTTAGCGCGCATTTTTACTTAAATATCATACACAAAAAGTTCTAATTTTATTTATCCTGCTAATTTTTCAGCATTAATCTGTGCTTCAAGTTTTTCTCGACCTTGAGGTGTTATACGTAAACATTCTTCAAATTGACTAAAACGCTGACTTTCAATCTGATAATAAGCCGCCAGTAAATCAGGTTCTATCCCGACTCGCTGACGCGCTTCTTTTAAACTTAAATCCATTAGTTCTGCACAATTAATGGTATCTAATGGCTGACAGTCAGAAACGTATCCAAGATGCGCCGCTTTCTTAAATACAGCAATATCATCATCAGAAAATTTATACGGCCCTGGGTATAAATATTTAGCAGCAAACGCGTACATCTTCTTTTCTGCCGTTGACATTCGATTTGATGAGCCCATCGTAAAACCAATAACAAATGCCTCATCTTTCGGTAGCATTCCCCGCCCTAATAAAAGGTGAATAACATCATGATCTTCTAAGCTAACAGCGCCATTAAATAAATTGATCCCAGGGATATCAAACTTAGGATTCTCAATTAATCTCACAATCAATGGTATATCTGCGCTGCCAGCAGCCACTGGAGCTTGAGTCGCTAAACATTCTCTAATGGTGGCATTTTCTTCTTCTAACGGTACGTACCATTTTTTCCAATGCGTGCCGTTCGCTGGTAGTAAATTTTTCTTGATTCCATTTTCCATCTTAAATTCCTTTTCAAAGATTAAAGTTCAATTAACTGAGACAAGTTCTGTTGAATGTCTTTGCCCTTTTCAGCATCTTTAATACGGCTTTCCATTTGTTCGGTTAATTGATCCATTTCTAAAATAGATTGTGCCATTTGCGGTAAAGCTTTAACTCGATACTGGCTAATATCATTTAATGCAGCATTAATATTTGAAAAGGCTTGTTTTAACTTACTGATATCTAATTGGCTCTCAGAAGCTTGTTTTTGGATACTGACCCCTTGATCTCGAAGTTGCTCACTGGTTTGTAATATCAGATCATTAGTAGTGTCATTAACAGCTTGGGTCGCATCTAATAGTTTTTTCTGATGTTGAAGTGCAATCGACATGACTGACGCTGTTTCAAGCGCAGATACCGTCACATTTATCGCGCGATCAACGCCTCGAATAAGCTCGCGGTTATTTTGCATGATAACTTCAGTGGTAATCACCGCTTGCTGATTAACAGCCAATGTTTGCTGCAAATCCATCACACGCTGACGTAATGGAAATAACACCTGCTCTTGTAAAAACTTAACTTTGGTTTCTGTATTTTGGGCTGTCTCGATTGTTTGATTTACTTTCTCATCAAGCAATTGACCAAAGCGAACATAATCTTCAAGCAGAAATGTTAACTCACGATAACGAATTTGATCGGCTTCAAGTGTGATATTGTCACGTTGTAATTGTGCTTGACCGCCTCTAAGCGATTGCACAATATCCTTAATCACCCCTTCTGCCGTTTGATAACGTGAAAACCATTTCGCTATAGGGGTTCCAACAAAAGGAAGAAAGCTGAGTAAACGTCGTATCGTGCCCATGGTAAAGTCAGTACGATTGGGATTAACCGCATTCACTTGTTGTTGCAAGTCTAATAAGCTTTTTGCTGTTCCACCACCATCTTGAGCATCATCAACTAACGTATGCAATGGGGTTTTCAATAACTGGCTACATTGAGCTAACTGACGACAACTATCTTCACCTAAAGAGGTCATCAAGTTTGTCATGTCTCGTTGCTGCGTTAAATCACGTTCGCCGATAGCTAATAACATTGAAACGGTTTCTTCTACTTTCGTACTGATTTTATCGTGAGTTTCAGGAACTGATACTGGAATATCTAAGGCTTGTTTTACCGTATCAGGCGTCGCTACTATAAGAGTCGTATTTTCCTGTGCCATTGTTCATCCTTAACGAGTACTGTATTTTTGTGCGCGCTGTGCAAGTAGACGTAACTCTTCCATTGCCGTTTCTAATTCCATTCCTTGCTGCGATGAAAGAAGCGATATTTGAGAAAGTTGCGTTGTGACACGATCAAGCTCTGTCATTGCTTGTTCGTTTTCGATTAATACGGTTGTGATATGCTGATGAGCATCTTTATAGATAACAATTCGATGCTGCAAAGCATCTATTTTTTGTTCTAATAAGATTTGAGGCGATGTGATTTGTGTTAATTGGCAATTAAGATCACTGAGTTGCTGTTGAATATAGTCAATATCAATACCTGAGACGGCTTTAGTATTTACAATCACTGTCTGCAAATTATCTAACGCTCCAACAAAGACCGCTTCAGCCATTGTGATATAGCGTGAGTACGCTAATTCGTCTTTATTTAAGACCCTATCTAATACCTGCTGGAACGCATTGAATTTTAAACCTAATTGATCAACTTGCTTTAGCGCATCTTGCTGTTTTATTTGGCTTAGCTCTTGCTTTAAATCAACCAGCGTTTGCTCTCGTTGTTGTAATAAACTGCGATGATACTTCTCAACAATAGCCTTAGCATGAGAATTATAATTAACCTTATATCCCCACAGTAATTTACTAAAGCATAATGCAGTAGCTGCAATCGTGACTCCCCAGCTCAATAACTCACCAGAGAACAATAAGCTATATACGGCTCCAATCGCGCCCACCACACCACTATATATAACAATCGGGTGTTGAATACTGTTTGAAATTACCTGATTTTTAATAGCTTGAGGCGACAGAATATCCAATCTACTTCCTTTTAATAAGTTTCACTCATCAACGCAATTTCAACGCGCATTAATCTATTGGCATAACGACGCTGACTTTCCCCACTTAATTGAATTAATGGTTCATCACTTCCTTTACCCACAGCATGAATACGACTGGCTTCAAAGCCGAGTTGATTAACTAAATAGCTTTTTACTGCCTTTGCACGTTTGGCTGATAACTCGATATTTAACGCTTTATCACCACGTAGACCCGTATGACCTTCAACTAGAATTCGAAAATTCGGGTAATGCGATAAACTTTCAGCAGTAAGATTAAGTTGCTGCTGACCGTTTGGTGTCAGTCGCTCGCTACCACTAGAGAAAATAACTGGACGGGTTTTCAACGTGCCTATTTCACTCATATGTGCCCATTGCTTTGCACTTAATGCAGCAAATACTTCGCTAACTGGCCTGTGTGATGGTTCATTTAAAGCAATATCATTAAGTGTTTGTTGTACAGTTTGAATAGGAGGGGAATGTATTATCCTATAAGGATCATTATTGGGTAACCACTGTTGTGGCGTTGCTGATGTATCATTGATAATTGTAATAGTGCTATCGATGGTATCGAGTAGTAACTGGGATTGACTAAACCAAGCAGAGACGTTGTCGTTGAGCCCTATCCATCGTACACCGTTAAGCAACTGCTTAACTTGAGTATTCGGTAAGTCTGTAATACTTTCGAGCTCTTGAACTAATACATTAGGATTATCACGATAATATTTAAGTACCTTAAAATAGGTTGCTAATACGCGATCAAGTATTTCAGGCTTATTTTTAATCACGGCTTTATTGGCAAGAAGTACATCAACAATTAAGTTTTTCGTATCATCAGTACTAATAATGGTTTCAAAATTACCTTCGGCAAGCGCGGTTGACACGTCAGGCTCCCACAATACAGCAACATCTAATTTGCCTTCTATTAATTGTGATAACGCATCGCTTGAGCCAGCAGTCGCAACTCGTTTAACGTTGTTAGATTTAAAAAGATTAAGATCGAAGTGAGAAGATATCGCGCTCAGTAAGTGTTCACTGGGTGAATCATGAGTGTAACCAATCGATAAGGATTTATTCGTTTTCAAATCATTGATCGACGTAACAACATCGGTATTCGCAACAATAGCATCGCCACCATGTGATTCATCAATGACAGCAACAATACTGGCTGGATAACGGTATGCTTTACCTGATGTAATATAAGCATCCACACTTGCAACGGCAAAATCTAATTCACCGTTAGCTATACCTTCCATACGTTGGGAGTAATTAGCACCATCATCAATGCAAGATAAACGATAGCCTTCATTGCGTAATAATCGACGCATTTCTTTAGAGCATAGCGGGTAATAGCCAACCCAGTTATCCATCCCTATTTTTATTACACCTTTGGTATTACGCGCATCCGATGTATCAGCATAAACATGATCATCAATATGGGGCTGTAAAAACTTATAGCTAATTAAACCCATTACCCCTAGCACTAAAATAAAAAGAGCAAACTTACTATGCTTTTGCATATATGACCTTTTTCTTAATTAAAACTAGCGACATCAAACTCTGCAGATTCTGCTAATACATTTTTTAGCCCTGCTAACAGTTTTTCTGGGTTATTAGCCGATTGGTAATAGGTGATCCCTTTTGCATTAAGCGCATGTTGCTCACCAATGCAAAAGCCTATGGTATGAATGGTAACGGGTGAGTCACGGTAGATACGATTAATCGCAGGTTGTGGATTTTCTCCTTGGCTTGCATCACCATCGGTAACAATCACAACGTTATATTCCCCATAACCCAATTGTTTACTGGCTTGATGCTCTAATGCTGCGTAACTCGAATCTAGAGAGCTTTTTAATGGTGTTGCACCACCAGCTGTTACGTCATAAATCGCTTGTTTTAATGTCGCTCGATTATTATTGCCAAGTGGTACACGCAATGACGCATCTTTATTATCAAAAACATATAACCCGACATTGGCTGAATTAGGAATATCATTAATAAAGGTTTGTATTGCTTGCTTTGCCGCGACAATTTTCTTTTGCCCATTACCACAATTAGTATTATCCATAGAACCGCTACCATCAAAAATTAGTAGGTAGTTAGTCGCCAGCCAATTATCAGAAACGAGTGCATTATCATTATTTAATGCTGGCCAATCATTTTTTAATGCGTCAAATCCATATCCACTTAATGCATCTGTTTTTTTTATCTGTGCACTACTGTCTTTTGATCCTGTCGAGTTAACCCCAGAGCTAGGTTTAAAAAACACCACAGCAAAAGCAATAAGGCAGCAAGAATAAATTATAAATCTCATATCATGCCCACTTATAAAGGTTGGAATACATCAGATTCAGCTTCTAACTGAATAATACGAAAGACGACACGCATATTTGATCGCCACTCAGATTCAGTTGCAGGAGCACAAGGTTCATTACCACACATCCCTGTTTTTGGATTACCAAAACCATGCCCAACTAAAGCAAACTGACTCGCATCCAAAGCAATGCCTTGATCGGTAGCGTATGTTAATACGCTTTGTTTAACGCTTTGCGCACGCGATAAGCTGATATTGCGGTTGGATTGTTTAATGCGGTTTAACACCACACCTGTTTCGCCTTTTTTCTTAGAGCGTAAATATTTCAAAGGATCACTGTGACCTTCAACAGTGATCACCGCACCACCATAAGTAGAGGCCAATTCAATTACACGCTTAAACTCTGTTTGATATAGCGACGAATTAAAGTTGTTTTGGTTAGGCTGAAAAGCGACTTCAAAAGAAAACAGTTCGCCATCTGCCAATGAATTCTGTTGCTGTTTCTTTGCAACCACTGAAGCGACACGCTCACTGTTAAAACGTGATTTATTATTAAACTCAATATCAGCACCTAATTGGGTAAAATCCCAATTTGCTAATTGAGGAAGTGAGGAAGCTGACGTTAAACCGAGTCGCTTTAACGTCGTTTGGATTTCTTTACTGACTTTCGTAATATTTCTTGGGTACGCCATGTCACTAAACAATTGCTTATTAGCGTTAATATCTAAATGCTCTGCGTCAGCATAAAGCCCTTTTATGTCTTCTATTGCATCGGGAGAATCAAGCAACAGATCAGCAGAATAAGACAATAACGGTGTCAATTTTGCGCTTTGAGCGTTCGCATTATTAAACAAAACCTTCACTTCATCTGTTGCGCTATTTAACGCTTTTACAAAATTCATTACGTCACTGCGATGGCTATTAAAATAATCCGCTCGCACCGCATAAACATCCGCTATCACTCGGTTAGCCGTTTTAGTTGACATTAATATCTTCGCGCCTTTAACCGAATCTTCAGATCCAGTACCTACAGCTCCCCCCGATGTCAGTGCTAACGCATCAGGTAGAATTACAAATACTGCATCGATATCATTTTCATATAGCGCACTGGCTGGGCTATTATTCGTTCCAGTAAGATCGGGCAACCATTTAATGGTGACATCATCAGGTGTTAACCCTGCATCTTTTAATACAGCTCCCATATAATCCACATGTGGACCATACGCTTGAAGCGCAATCGTCTTACCTTTTAAATCTGCCACGGTACGAATAGTTGGTTTAACAACTAAAGCATCACCACCTGATGACCAAGATAATTGATGAATAATAATAGGGGTAACAGAAGGATTGCTGACGAGTAAATCAGAAGCGGCATTAACCATCCCTAATGTTCCGCGAAGGTATGGCGTTTTTCCTGATAGGTAATTCGTGAGCTGATCTGAAAATTTATCATTTCGATTTAATCTAAATTTCAGTCCATAACTAGAAAAAAGAGAATTACTTGAGGTGATCGATTGGCTACCATTCGCATAAATCGTATTAATATCTGCGCCCCAAGTAATCACTGGCAGTTCAAAAGTCTGTTCATTAACTTTTGAAACTGGCGTATTAATAAGTTGGGCAAGTGGTATTGGATTTATATATTGGGGTTTTGCTGCAGCAAACGTTGAAATCAATACAGCCAACAAAAAAAGCCAATACCGAAAATATCTGATCATCAATCCCATTGTTTCCCCCATTACAACAGTCAAAAACGTAACTACGCTTTTTTGAGTAATAGGTACCATACCGGATAAAAAATACGCGTCAGGCTTGTAGCACGAAACATATGCCAATTTGCGATTGAATTCATAGTAATTATATAAACGATTTTTTGACTTTCAGTTTTTCTAGATAACGCGCATTGAATACTCATTCACCAAAAGCAATAAAACTTGCTTATAAATATGTATTTTAATGTCATTCATTCACTACCAATGCAATCGTTGTGCGTTTTGTTTGAGTCATGTCCGTATATTGTTAACTCAACGTCAAATCAACCCGCGCAATAAAACACCTTTCAATTCCATGACATTTAGCTTGTGAATGCATCATATTCTCCCCATCAGCAGTTAGTGACATTCAAGAGTTAGAGTATTAACTCTTGAAAAATCAATAAAAACATAAAGGAAATTATGATGAAAAAGATTCTATTACCATTAGCACTTGTTCTTACAACAGCATCTGGCGTAGCACTTGCCGATCAGACAGGTCCATACGTAGGTGCAAGCCTTGGTAATGCAACAACGGATCTTAAAGCTGACCATTGGGAACATAACTACGACGAAAATGTAGTTGCATACGGCTTATACGGTGGTTACAACTTCACTGAAAATCTTGGTCTTGAAGCAACATTAGGCCAAACTGGCGAACAAGATAACATTAAAAAAGGTTACGCGACTCTGACTCCTCGCGTAATGATGCCAATTAACGATCAGTTATCCCTATTTGCAAAAGCAGGTGTCGCTTACGTTGCTGTTGATGGCGATTACGATGGCATCGACAATATGAACCGCCACGATATTGATGTTGATGGTTTTGGCTGGACTGCGGGTGCAGGTGTTAACTTTGCCGTTGCTGAACACATCGATCTTCGTGCTGGCATTGATTATCTATCAACAGATCTTGAAAAAGCGGATAACGATAAAGATTTAAACATCGACTCAGAAACAACGATGTACTACGTAGGTGTTAACTACAATTTCTAATGTAGTGTGATCATCTCTAATTGAAAAAAAGCCATTAACGAAAGTTAATGGCTTTTTTCATTATTGCAGTAAAGCACGTTAGATATTTTTACCCAATCTGATTTTTGTGGAATTTTTATTCGTTTACCTCACTAAAAATGAACATATGTTCAACCTTAAGATCATCCGCTCAGCATTTAAAACCAAAGTTATTCTAGTTAGGAGCAACATCTCGCGGTTAACTTCAATTTAACCCACTTTTATTGGGATCCAAACAGGATTTATTCGCATTTTGAATTGACAAAAACACTGAAAAAGTCAATTATCAATTCATCAAATGCTCTTACATAAACCATTCGCTCACAATGTGTGTAAATGGCTTTGTATGAACAGGTTAAGAATAAGTAATAAATTCTTTTGAGCATGACAGCATTTCACGTTATAAATAGTGGCTGGCATGGCATGAGCCCTATAGATAAGGTCAATAGATATGAGCACAAAATTAGAACAACTACGCGCACTAACTACTGTTGTAGCAGATACTGGCGATATTAAAGACATAAAAAAATACCAACCAGAAGACGCGACAACTAACCCATCTTTGATCTTAAAAGCGGCCCAAATCGCTGAATACGCACCACTTATCGATGCTTCTATCGCTTACGCAAAAGCGCAAGGTGATGATAAAGCACAACAAGTACAAGATACTTGCGACATGCTTGCTGTAAACATTGGTAAAGAAATTCTTAACGTTGTACCAGGTCGTATTTCAACTGAAGTTGATGCGCGCCTTTCTTACGATACAGAAGGCAGTGTTACTAAAGCACGTCAACTTATCAAAATGTACAACGATGCTGGTATCAACAACGATCGTATCCTAATCAAACTAGCTTCTACTTGGGAAGGTATCCGTGCAGCGGAAATCCTAGAAAAAGAAGGTATCAACTGTAACCTAACGCTTCTATTCTCTTTTGCGCAGGCTCGTGCTTGTGCTGAAGCTGGCGTATTCCTTATTTCGCCATTCGTTGGTCGTATTATGGACTGGTACAAAGCGAAAGAAGGTCGTGATTTTGCACCACAAGAAGATCCAGGTGTGATTTCTGTAACGAATATCTATAACTACTACAAAGAACACGGTTACAATACCGTAGTTATGGGCGCAAGCTTCCGTAATACTGGTGAAATTCTTGAACTAGCAGGTTGTGACCGTTTAACGATTAGTCCACAACTTCTTCAAGAACTAGAAGAAGCACAAGGTGAGGTTGTTGAGAAACTAAAAGCAACAACTGATCTGAAAGATCGTCCGGCAGCAATGACACATGCTGAGTTCCTATGGGAACATAATCAAGATCCAATGGCCGTTGAGAAACTAGCGGAAGGTATCCGTAACTTCGCAATTGACCAAGGTAAACTTGAAGCTATGATTGCAGAGCGTCTTTAATCGCTTAATTAAGTATTCCAGAAAGCGGCCTTTGCCGCTTTCTTAAGTTTAAATCTCATATATTTGGTGGAAACACTATGGAACATAAAATGTTAGCGAATGCGATTCGTGCTCTAAGCATGGATGGTGTACAACAAGCAAATTCTGGTCACCCTGGCGCACCTATGGGTATGGCAGATATCGCTGAAGTACTTTGGCGTGGTCACATGAATCACAACCCACAAAACCCACAGTGGGCTGATCGCGACCGTTTTGTATTATCAAACGGCCACGGTTCAATGCTTATCTATTCGCTACTTCACCTTACAGGTTACGATCTTTCTATCGATGATCTGAAGAATTTCCGTCAACTTCACTCTAAAACACCGGGTCACCCAGAATACGGTTACGCGCCAGGTGTTGAAACAACAACAGGTCCTTTAGGCCAAGGTATTACTAATGCGGTTGGTATGGCACTTGCTGAAAAAGCAATGGCTGCACAATTTAACCGTGAAGGTCATGACGTTGTTGATCACTACACATACTCTTTCCTTGGTGATGGCTGTCTAATGGAAGGTGTTTCTCACGAAGCATGTTCACTAGCAGGTACATTAGGTCTTGGTAAACTGATCGCATTCTGGGATGACAACGGTATTTCTATCGATGGTCACGTTGAAGGTTGGTTCACTGACAATACGCCAGAGCGTTTTGAATCTTACGGCTGGCATGTCATCCCTGCTGTTGATGGTCACGATGCAGCAGCAATTAATGCAGCAATTGAAGCAGCTAAAGCTGAAACAGGTAAGCCAACACTTATTTGTTGCAAAACAATCATTGGTTTTGGTTCTCCAAACAAATCTGGCTCTCACGACTGTCACGGTGCTCCACTAGGCGCTGATGAAATTAAAGCAGCACGTGAATTCCTAGGTTGGACTTACGGCGCATTTGAAATCCCAGCAGAAATCTATGCTGAATGGGATGCGAAAGAAGCAGGTAAAGTGAAAGAAGCAGCATGGGATGAGAAGTTTGCCGCATACGCTGCTGCTTACCCTGAATTAGCTGCTGAATTCAAACGTCGTATGAACGGCGAGCTACCAGCAAACTGGGAACAAGTGACATCGGAAGTTATTGCAGATCTTCAAGCAAACCCTGCAAATATTGCTTCTCGTAAAGCATCACAAAACGCACTTGAAGCATTCGGTAAAATTTTACCTGAATTCATGGGCGGTTCTGCAGACCTTGCACCATCAAACCTAACCATGTGGTCTGGCTCTAAGTCAATCACTCCAACAGATGCTTCTGGTAACTACATTCACTACGGTGTACGTGAATTTGGTATGACTGCAATCATCAATGGTATGGCACTACACGGTGGTTTTGTTCCTTACGGTGCAACATTCCTAATGTTTATGGAATATGCACGTAATGCAATGCGTATGGCTGCACTGATGAAAATTCAGAACATTCAAGTTTACACGCACGATTCCATCGGTTTAGGTGAAGATGGTCCTACACACCAACCTGTAGAGCAGATTGCTTCTCTACGCCTAACACCAAACATGAGCACATGGCGTCCATGTGACCAAGTTGAATCAGCAGTGGCTTGGAAATACGCAATCGAGCGTAAAGATGGCCCAACATCGCTAATCTTCTCTCGTCAAAACCTAACACAACAAGATCGTGATGCTGCACAAGTAGCTAACATCGCTAAGGGTGGTTACATCCTTAAAGACTGTGAAGGTCAACCTGAGCTAATTTTAATTGCAACAGGTTCAGAAGTCGGTATTGCAGCCGAAGCTTACGCGCAACTAACGGCTGAAGGTCGTAAGGTACGCCTTGTTTCTATGCCTGCAACAGATCTATTTGACAAGCAAGATGCCGCATACCGTGAAAGCGTATTACCTTCAGATGTAACAGCACGTATTGCTATTGAAGCTGGTATTGCTGATTTCTGGTACAAGTATGTTGGTTTCGATGGCCGTATCATCGGTATGACAACATTTGGTGAATCAGCACCAGCTGAAGAGCTATTTAAAATGTTTGGCTTTACAACAGATAATATTGTTGAAACAGCAAAAGAATTATTAGCATAATCGCTTAATAATCATGAAAAAGCCGAGCTTTAAAGCTCGGCTTTTTACTTTCATAAAATGTACTAAATGTTACATATTCAAAGCAACTGATTAGAGACATTAAGCTGTAATAGCTCTTCCCCATTCACTTCAAAACGCAACTTTAAGTGCCCTTCAGTTGATAAGTCTTTAATTAATTTAATCCCTTTACCAGCAAATCTCCGGCTTATTAGTTCATGTATGTCATTGATTAAATTAACCTTATCTTCATTAGATAACACTGATTGTGATGTGACTTTATAGGTGTTAAAAAACATAATTTAAGCTCTGTTCAGACATTTAATCACCCTATGTCAAGTTGCATATTTTGACAATTTTATTTTTGTTTATACATGTAAAGATTAATTAATTTCTTACGTAGAACATTTAACACTTAAAATGAATAAACCTTAATTAATAGACCTATTTCGTTATATCAGCAATTACCAAAAACAAAACTTTTGATTATAAAAACGTGTATTGTTCAATATTTAAATTAAGCGTAAATTTAAATCCATAGACAGACACCAACTTATTTTTAACGCTGTTTATCAAAGGATTTAGTTATGGCACATTTTAATAGTCAAGAGCACAAAGGTTCACAAGGCGGTCATCAACATGGCGCTGAGTTCGAGCATGAAAAAATGGAACGTCGTTACGATGACGGTGCTGAGCATAAACATAACCGTGATCATCATGAAATGCGTGATCATGAGAAAAGTCACCCACATACACAACATGGTGGTGATCCTGTAGGTCATAAGCACCCAGAACAAACTCATGGCGATCGTCATGAACATGATGAGCATCGTCATCATAAAACTAAAGAGCATGACCATAAAGAGTCATCTCGTTTACACCACAAAACATCAACTAAATAAGACTATTTAGTTGAGATAAAGTTCTTATTTAAATAAGAATAATATAAAAAGATTAAGAGCCCAATTAATGAAAGTCTATTTTTATTAATTGGGTTTTTCTATTTATGTTATCAATTTCTAATTAAGTAAGGCTCAATAAAATCTAACACTTCATTTTCACAAAGCCCAACTTCAACCTCGATACCCGCCTCTTTTAAAACCGCGATACCTTTACCACTATTGCGACTGTCTGGATCCAGCGTTGCAACAACAACTTTCTTAATACCTCGTTCAACCAATGTATGTGCACAAGATGGGGTACGTCCGACGAATGAGCACGGTTCTAATGTCACATAAGCAGTAACATCCGTAAAAGGACCGTCATAATTAGCTAGCGCCATCGCTTCAGCATGGTGTTGCCCTGGCGGCTGAGTAAATCCTTCACTCACAACCTCACCATCTTTAACTAATACACATCCAACAGGAGGATTCGGGCGACAGGCTGGTAATGATTGATGAGATAATAAAAGTGCACGCATCATAAATGCTTGTTCTTGAAAATCGTGGTTCATGGTTTCAATACACCTTCGAATAAAACATCTAGTGTATGCTGAATCATAAAAAAAAGCATTTGTGAATAATAACGTATTTATTTTTAATAAAATGTCACTGAATTATGAATGAAATATGAATACTTGCATCATGCTTAATTCAGAGGAAATATCGTTTACTGTGTCCTTCTTAATATAGAGAGACAACCATGAAACGCGTTATCACGACTCTAGTCTTATCATTAACACTGCATTCGTTATCAGCTTTTGCCATGACCGCCAGTTCTCCACAATATACCCAACAGATCACAGATAGTACGATTAAGTATCTGGACCATACTCAACAATTAAATTCCAATCAGCAACAACAAAGCCATGTGTTGACGACAATAAATAACAATAATTACTTATCAACCACAGGGCATAAGGAAGGGCATTTAGAAAGAAACCGGTGGGAAGAAACCCGTATAAGCCGAAGCAACAACCGCTATCGAGAAGAACATAGAAATAAATAATCTCATTCATCAGCCCAAGTTTTGAATCATTCAGTTCAGCCTTGGGCTTTTAGTCAATAACGTAACGAATATTATATCAACACCAACACAAGAATGGTTTTAGGCCCATAACAATTGTCAATAAATCATCGGAACAATGTCTATCATTTAAACAGTAAAAATATAAAACATTGTAAAATAACTAACTTATGTAAGATATTATCTACTTTTAATAAAAATACACCGTAGAATTACTAATCACAACATTAGTTCATTTACGGTTCAGAAAAGCTATGTTTTTATACTCCATCGCAAAAATAAGCTAGTGCCGATTGCACTCACTAAAAATAAAAAACTGACGAGCATTCCAGATTTATGTCTACGTTAAAAACGACAATCTTGAGCAAATTTATTAATTTTCGCTATATTAGCCTTGCAGGTATTTCTCTTATTACTGTAGCTGCAGTTTTATCTATTAATACAACATCAACCCCTCATAAACAGACGGAAGTACAGCTACCCATTTCAACCACACCTGAAGTTGTTCTCCCTGCATTATCACCAAAAGCAATGCAAAAGACAGTCGACATACCGCCGAGTTATGAATATAAGATCAAAAAAGGCGATACCTTAAGTGAGATTTTTTCACGACTGTCGATCCCCTATTCTGATGTCCAATCGATTATGGAAGCCGATTTAAACACGCTTCAAATTGATAAGTTAAAACCCGGCGATATATTACGTTTTTGGATTAATGAAAGTGATCACCAGCTGAATAAATTAGAGCTTGAGTTCAGTTTAGCGCAGCGAATTGATTACATTCGTACTAAAGATGGTGATTTCGATGTAAAAGAGATCACATTACCTGGGGTATGGCGTGAAACAGTTGCGACTGGAACAATTCATGGCAGCTTTAGCGCATCAACTCGTAAAGCGGGGTTATCACACAGTGAGACTCTAGAAATCATGTCTTTACTAAAAGATAAAATGAATTTTAATAAAGACTTAAAAGCAGGTGATACCTTTGAAGTTGTCACTAAACGCAAATATATTAAAAACCAAGCCACCAATGATAGTGAATTACAAGCGATCCGCATTTATTCAGGTAAACGTTTAATTTCAGCCTATTTACACACTGATGGAAATTTTTATGACCAAAATGGTGATAGCTTACAACGTGCATTCCTTCGTTACCCTTATCCGGCGTCGAAGCATTTCCGTATCAGTTCGCCATTTAACCCAAACCGTATTCACCCAGTTACAGGCCGTCGCCAACCACATAATGGTGTGGATTTTGCGACACCATCAGGTACACCAGTACTCGCAACAGGTGATGGCGTTGTAACGTTAGTGACTAACCACCCTTATGCGGGACGTTATGTCGTCATTAAACACAGTGCTAACTACAGCACTCGTTACTTACATAACAGCCGTATTTTGGTTAAGAAAGGTCAACATGTTAAACGTGGTCAAGAAATTGCGCTATCAGGAAGCACAGGCCGTGTAACAGGCCCACACATTCACTATGAATTCTTAATTCGAGGAAAAGCAGTAAATCCAATGACAGCAAAAATTCCATTGGCAGCGTCTGTTCCTCGTAAAGAAAAGAAAGAGTTTGAAAGCGAGGTCGCTAAATATAATAGCTTAATTAAACAATCGGTCGAACAAGATAAAAACCAAATCGCAAGTGTGAATAAATAATACACCAAGCTTTAGTTCAATCATCATAAAACACACGAAAAGCACTTCTTAAATAGAAGTGCTTTTATTTCAGCTCAAACATAACAACTCGCAACAAGTATCTATTACGATAATAACAATTTAATATAACAACAAAGATACATTTAGAAACATTTTACTCGGTAAACATCACTATTTTTGTGACAATGTTATCTATTTATAAAATGAATTTACGCTTATTCTTTTGCCATTGTATGCGCCATGATTGACCTCCTTGTGTTATCGGCATCCAACAATTTTCTATTCTTATATACACTACCGAATACAGGAAGTATCTATGGCTAAGAAAACGCCACCTTTTGAATTTGCCGGCTTATCGATTGACGCGGGTAAACACATTAATTGTGAATTAGAAATTGCTCGTCTTTATACTCATTCACCTCTTTCGGTTTCTGTTGATATTCTTCATGGTAAACACCCAGGTCCCGTATTATTAATCAATGCGGCGATTCATGGTGATGAATTAAATGGTATTGAGGTTGTACGTCAAGTTATTGAAAAAATAGATTTAAACAAACTTCACGGAACGATTATTGCGGTACCTGTGGTTAACGTTTTTGGCTTTATTCATAAATCTCGCTACTTACCCGATCGTCGAGATTTGAACCGTTGTTTCCCTGGCTCTGAACGGGGCTCAATTGCAGGACGCATGGCTTACCAATATTTTAATCAAGTGGTTCGTCGTGCATCGCATGTTATCGATCTACATACCGCTGCAATTTACCGTACTAACTTACCTCAAATTAGAGCTAACCTTGAAAATCCATTAGCTAAAGAGATGGCAATGGCATTTGGCTCGCCGGTTGTCGTTGACGCAAGTCTGCGCGAGGGCTCATTACGAGCAGCTGCTGAAGCATTTAACATACCCGTGATCACATTTGAGGCAGGTGAGGCGTTACGTCTTGATCCACATGCAGTAGGATCTGGCGTTCAAGGCGTATTAAAGGTAATGCGTCATCTAAATATGCTGCGCACTAGCCGTAGCAAAAAAGTTATTGAACCAATGGTGCCAAAAGCGACCCGTTGGATTCGTGCCGACTATGATGGCTTGCTTCGATCCCATGTGGCCTTGGGGGAGAAGGTATCGAAAGATCAAGTCATCGCCACTATTAGCGATCCTGCTGGCAGCAGTGAAGCACCTGTTATTGCGCCACAAGGTGGGATCGTCATTGGCCAGCAAACATTGCCTTTAGTTAACGAAGGTGATGCTATTTTCCATATTGCTTTCTTTGAAGAGCCCGATGGCTTAGTTGAAGAGCAAGTGGAAAGTTACCTTGATGATGCCATCGAAGAATTAGATGATGAGCTAAAATGGGGTATGACAAACTGATTTAGCAGTTCGATCTTCAGTGTAAAACATACAGATATAAAAAAGGCTAAGTGCGAACACTTAGCCTTTCATTTTTATATTAAGCCAATAATGGCAAAACAAAAAATATCATTACCAATCAAACAACTTATCAAAGAAGCCTTCGACTTTTTTCTGCACTTCTTTCGCTTGTTGCTTCACAGCTTGTACCTGACAGTTTTGTTTAAGATCACCATTCGGATCCCAAATAGGCATTCGTGTTGTACCTGAACAATCTTCAATATAGGTACCGTTCGCCGCTACCGTATATTTCTCTCCTTCCAATTCTGAAGGTTGAGTTAAGATTAATGGCTCAGGTTTACGATGCTGAATGTAATCAGTATATAAACGCAATGCGCCTGTCGCACCCGTTAGGTGGGCAGTTTTATTGTCATCACGTCCCATCCATACTGTTACCACTTCACGCCCATCGATACCGACATACCAACTGTCTTTACCATCGTTTGTCGTGCCCGTTTTACCTGCCAAATGGCTATTTGGGAACAATTTATTCAATGAATGTGCGGTACCAAATTTTACCGTATCTTGCAGTGCATACATAGTTAACCATGCAGCCTGACTTGGCACTACCGATGAAGCTTTAGGCCAATTTTGGTAGAGTACTTTGCCATCTTCATCAACCACCGCATTTAATGCCGTTAATGGCGCTAAATAGCCATTATTACCAATGGCTTGGTACATCTGAGTAACTTCTAATGGCGACAAGGCGATCGAACCTAAAAATAACGACGGTACTTGAGGGATCTCTTCAAACGGAATCCCTAATTTTGTTAATGTTTTTGAGACTTTTTCAACTCCCAAAGCCATACCTAGATTAACCGTCGGAACATTGTACGATTTGGCTAACGCCACAAATAAAGGCACTTCACCACGATATTTACGATCATAGTTTCGAGGACTCCATACCGCACCATCTTGCATCTTAATAGAAAGAGGCTGATCTTTGAGTGAAGTTGCAAGCGTGTACTGCTCTGGGTCTTCTAATGCTGATAAGTAAATAGAAGGTTTCACTACCGAGCCAATTTGACGTTGTGCATTTATTGCACGATTATAACCAGGGAAATTAGGGTTACTTCCTCCAATCATAGCGCGAATTTCACCTGTTGTACGGTCAGCAATCACCATCGCGGTTTGTAAGTTTTTACCCGAACGTTTTTCCACTAACGGGATCATTTTCTCGACAGATTCTTCAGCCAACTTTTGCGATTGAGGATCGAGTGAAGTAAACAGACGTAAGCCTTTACCTTCTTCAAAAGCATCACCTACTTTTTGCTCTAACTCACGTTTAAGTTGATCAAAGTACGCAGGCTGACGTTTCGCAAGTTGTCCTTTTGATTGAACATCCAACGGTAATTTTATTGCTGCTTGATATTCTTTATCCGTTAACAATTTATTGTCTAACATGATTTTTAATACCACGTTACGACGATCTTTCGCGCGCTCAGGGTTGCGCCAAGGGTTGTAGTAAGACGGACCTTTTACCAAACCAATTAACAGTGCTAATTGATCAGGACGCAATTCCGACAATGGGCGATCAAAGTAATAACGAGATGCCAAAGCAAAGCCATGAATACCACGTCCACCATATTGAGCGAGATAAACTTGGTTCATGTAAGCATCAAGTACTTCTTCTTTACCATATTTATAATCGATGATAATCGCCATATAGGCTTCTTTAAATTTACGCCATAAACTGCGCTCACTCGATAAAAACATATTTTTAGCAAGTTGCTGTGTTAGCGTACTACCACCTTGAACTGTGTGCCCAGCTTTGATATTAGCGACAAAAGCACGAGCAATACCCACTAAAGAAATACCATCATGCTCATAAAAGTGACGATCTTCAGTATCAATCAGACCTTCGACTAATAACTTAGGCATTTTATCTTCAGGGAGATAAATTCGTTGCTGGTCATTTTTCGCTTCTAACATGCCCAACATTTTAGGATCAATATGAAGGAAACCAAGCTCTTTATTTGTATCAAGATCCTTGATTTGGCTGATCCCTTCGCTGTTGAATGTCACAACAACATGACGAGCACCTTCTGCACCCTCTTTAAAGTTAAATGGTCGACGAACAAATTCAACAGACCAGCCATTCGCTTTATATTCACCACTTTGATCAGGCTTCGCGACCTTTTGATAACCCAATACTTTTAACTCATTCACTAACGAGTTATAGCTAACTGGCGCTCCTGGTTGAAGGGCAAGCTCGCGAGCATAAACCACCGAAGGTAATTGCCACAGTTGACCTGAAAACTTCTCACTGATGGTTTTGTTTAAGTTATTCCCAAGATAAGCCATGCCCAAGCCACCAATAATGGCAACAGTAAGAATACTACGCTTAATTAATTTACGCGTTGATGATGGCTGTGGCTTATCCTGTTGATTATCAGGCTGATGTTTATTTGATGTCATTCATTTTTCCAATTTAACAACTACGACTTTACTAAAAAATAATTATCAAACAATAAGATAAATAAGATGGCTGTTAAATTACTACCTTATATAAAATCAATATAGTTGGGCTAAACATAATCCTAATTATCAATGATCATGTCATCCTAGTGTCAGTTCTATATTGTATGATTTTTTTATCAAGGCTGGCAAAAAACATTATTTTATATGGCGCGTTCGTTGAACATCTATCTCTGTAATAATGAGATTAACCTATCCTCAAAAGACAGCGTTTGATTTCGTATCATTAGGCATGACAAATGCTTTGTGGCGTAATAAGCGGTTAATTCATCTGGCTTTGGGTCGCAATTTATTCGCAAATCATCCACAATAACGCCTTTAAGAAAGCCAGCGATCAATTCCGATCGGGCACAGGTACCATGAGATAGCTATGCAACGTGATTATACTTTAAACTGCCTATTAACAATGCCTCGCCATGAGCTTGAAGAATTTAGCTTACGCGTAATCAGCCGCATGGTGCCGGAAGATGTAATGCAGGAAATATTCACTTTTGAACAAGAAGAAGTGGATAGTGAAGAACGCCTTAAGTCAGCACAATTTGATGCAATGCTACGCATGACAGCGGTTGCTTTGGGTGAAGTCAAGGAAGCATTTTCAGAATCGGATAACGCTAAGCAAAATATTGAACGTATGACACGCTTAATTCTTTGGCATTTTTACGCTATCTCATTCCAGCTAGAGGAAGCTGTCACATTAGAGCAGCACTGTGCTGAAGTTGAAAAGATTTTAGCCAATGCGCCTGACAACGCATTTGGTTGGATAAGTGTACTGACAGAATTACTTCATCGTTACGCAGCATTAAGCGAAGAAAAATAACCATTCCTCGCATCATTAATAGTTAAATAAAAAGGCGTACCCTTAGGATACGCCTTTTTTTAAATTTTTTATTGCCGATACTAAATACTATTAATAATCGAAATCGCTGTACTCCGGACTCTCAAAACGTGAACGTGTCATACGACGTTTCTTTTTGTTACGAGATTGATTCAAATCTTGAAAATCATCATTAAATTCAGAGTTGAATTTTGATTTGCTGCCCTTGTGAAACTTTTGGTCTAACTTAGCCATTTGCGATTCCTGAACTACATCCAGAGTAAGTAATTAATAAATAGAACACAGGCAATATTAATGCTCTATTGTGACAAAAATACGTCGCTTTTTTGTAAAATCAGTGACAACTGCCTTGTTTGTTTTCCACTTGATTTATTGCTTAATTCGTATTTTTTCTAAGACTAATTCAGGAACTCGCTCTCTGTACAACAAGATATTTTACTGCTTATCAGCAAAAAAACTTATCCATTGTTTTCGGTCACATTCTTAAAAGGAACTTCGACCAAAGCGTTGATCAAGTCCTCTTTTTCGTTATCTTCTCGCCATACTAAATATAAGCTTTGATCCATAACTGGCGCGTCTTTTACGACATGAAGTAAGCCTTTTTTCTTAGCACTTTCGACAACAGGCGATGGCAGATAACCAACTCCAGCATTCGCTAAAATATAATCAAGCGCCATTTTAACAGAATGTGTATGCATAATTGGTGTACGCTGAAGCTCAGCAATACGACTGTGCTCAACAGAAAATCGTGTGCCCCAATCTAAAAAGACAAGTGGAATATCACGCGTATCATGTAAGCAACAATTACTTTTATTAGTCACTAACTGTAATTGGTAATCTCGAACTTTACGTACATTGAGATTTTCAATTTTCGGTGGTTCGCTGGTAATAAAGAGATCGATGCTCTGATCAAACAAGCGTTTTGCCATCCCTTCACGTTTAACCGACTCTAAGCGTAATGCTAGCCCAGGCATATTGGCATAGATATGGTTAATCCAATCAGAAATCCCATCAAACTCCCAGAATAAAGGAGATGCACCAATGGCTAATTGGGTATTGAGGCTATCTGTTAATGCAACATCCTGCTTCGCACGCCCCCATGTTTGCAAAATAGCTTCAGCATAAGGCTGTAAACGCTCACCAGCTGCAGTTAGATGGACATTACCACGTTGACGAGAAAACAACGGGTTACCTAGCTGAGACTCAAGCTGTCGAATACGAAAGCTGACGGCAGACTGCGTTAAATATAAATTATCAGCTGCACGGCCAAAGTGACGAGTCTTAGTTACTTCTAAAAATGTTTTTAGTAATTCTGTATCCACAGCGAAATTCTCAAGAATAAGAAGGATAAGTTGCGTGATTATCGTGCTATTTAAGCATTATATATCTAATAAGCAAGAGCTTAATCTAGATCTTAAACGATATGATGATTTATGGTATCAAATCATTAAAAAAATTCATTAGAACGATAAAAAATGTTTGATTTACAACTCACCAAGTCTGGATAAATATCACCGCAAATCACATCAAGGACTTTATGAATGAGAAGTGAAGGTAAATTTTACGACGATAAAAATTTCCCACGTGGCTTTAATCGCTCGGGGGTTTTTACAATTAGTGAAGCCAGCGTCTTAGAAAATTACGGACGTATTATGCGTGCCTTACATGAAGGGACTACTCAACCAATCGATGAGTCTGAAACTCAGTTCCTTGCTGAAGTGTTAGGTCAGCAAGCAGCAGTGTCTGAATTTGGTAAGTGTTGGTTAAAATACCTGAACCACACCACTCATAAAGCACGCAGTTATACCTTATGCGTGTCGCAACGTCCCAACAATGGCGTATACGGCGACGATGATGATGCCGATAGTGGTAGTGATAGCGATTTAGACTATTAATTACTATCAGAGGGCTCACCTCTGTTTATCGAGTAACAATGAAGCCATCCCACTCTCGTGCGATGGCTTATTTCTTTTTAATAGCCTGTAAAACAGGCACTTTCTTGGTAGAGCTATGAAAATTTGTTTTGTTATGTATCCGTGGGACAAAGTTGAAGCCGAAAACGACTCCACACTACGTCTTATCCATGAAGCCGCAAGCCGCGGTCACACGGTTGCTATAACAACACCAAGTAACTTAACTATGCGTGACAGCATGGCTATTGCATTCTGTAACGTATTAAAAAAAGGTGATGTATCAAACAATATTCCAAGCTTTTACCGCAAAGCTGAATTTAACAAAGCCGAGCTACCATTAGCGGGCTTTGATGTTATTTTTATGCGTGCTAACCCACCTCTAGATACCATGGCACTTAATTTCTTAGATTCTGTGCGTGAGCATACTTTCATTATCAATGATATTGATGGTCTGCGTGTGGCTAATAACAAGCTATATACAGCATCGCTACCCGATCCAAACCATGAATATATTCCAGCAACACACGTATCAAAGAACCGTGAATACTTAGAGCGTGTATTAGACGAATCAACGCAAGATCGCATGATCCTAAAACCACTAAATGGTTACGGTGGTAAAGGCGTTATCTTGGTTGAAAAGAGTGCAAAATCAAGCGTTAAATCATTACTTGATTTCTACATTGGTGACGATGAAAACTATGTGATCTTACAAGATTACATTGAAGGTGCAGAACAAGGCGATGTTCGCATTCTACTGCTTAATGGTGAACCTATTGGTGCAATGCGCCGTGTACCAGCAGAAGGCGATGTACGTTCAAACATTCATGCCGGTGGCCGTGAAGTAAAACACGTACTAACAAAGCAAGAACTTAACCTATGTAAACACATTGGCCCTAAGCTTGTGCGCGACGGCCTGTTCTTTGTTGGACTAGACGTTATTAACGGCAAACTGGTTGAAGTAAATGTATTAAGCCCTGGCGGTATTACCCGTATCAATCGTCTTAACCGTGTGAAACTTCAACGTAATGTCCTGGATTTTGCTGAGAGCGTAGTAATGGCGAAAGAAGTCGGCATTGCACGTAAAAATGATTTTCGAAAGGTGATTGCTGATGCTGCATACTGAGTTAGAGGTTCTGGAGAAAATCCGCAGCCTGACTCCCTTTGAAGCGGAACTTGATGATGGCAGCTTGATAATTCGTGTTAGCGAATATCAGCCTTATATTGCTACAGCCATTCATCATGGACACAACCTTCGTGGCGAGTTAAAAGAAAAATGTGCGCTAACAGAAGAAGAGCGCTACTTTGAAGAAGATCCATTTACTGGCGATTTTATTTCATCTCTGCCAATCATTCTTCAGGGTGAAGATTCACGTTACGAATACGATCTTAACCGTGACCCAAGCAATTGCATCTATGACGATGCGTGGGGTAAAAAAGTATGGCTTGAGCCATTAACGGTAGAAGAGCGTGCGGAAACACATGAAAAACATAACCGCTACTATCGTATTCTTAAATGTCTTATTGAAACATTAGAAAAAGAATTTGGGTTATGTTTGTTATATGACATCCATTCATATAACTACCAACGTATTGACGAGAAAACACCAACATTCAATGTCGGTACTAAGCAAATTAACTGTCGTCGTTGGCGGAAAGAGATTGATGCCATGCTTGAAGGTTTAAATAGCATAGAGCTACCTAACCTTGAAGTAACAGCATTAGAAAACGATGTCTTTAAAGGCATGGGTTACCAAGCTACTTTCATTAAAGAAAACTTTAAAAACACATTAATCCTACCGATTGAAGTAAAAAAAGTATTCATGAATGAGGAAGGCGGCGAAGCGTATCCATTAGTGATTGAAAAGTTGAAAGAATCCATGAAAACCGTGATAACGGAACATGCTGCTTTCACTATCACTAAACGCACAAAAGCCAAAGGTTTAACAGGTAATGATCTGCTTGCTTCGAACTTATCCAAAGAAGTAGTCAAACTGGATCGACAGCTATATCGTATTGCTCGTGGTATCAATACGCTTAGCTACATCAACCCAACGAACCTTAAGCAAGAAAAGCGACGCTTTTTAAGTAAGCCGCATAGCTATCAGCCACAGTTCACTTATCGCCAACTTGATTTAGACCCATACAAGTTCCGTGAGCAACTTTACCGACTACCCGTAGAAGGTATCCGTGATGCTGACGTACAAAAAATGTATCGCAAAGTTATCGACCAATTAGCGGTACGTATTGATCTACTTTGTAGTATTGGTACTGATGAGTTCTTATATAATTCATTACGTTACTACGGTCAGCCTGATGAACGTGATATTGCTAATGCAAAATTTATTCTTCATGCTTGTGAATACAAAGAGCAGCAACCTGCCACAATCACAGCCAATGAAGCAATAGAAGCGTTTAAAGAAGCGGCGCAAGAGTACGACATTCCTTGTAAAATCGTTTCTTCTAAACAGCTAATTGCACGTGCAATGGTCAGTGGTAAAACGATCAAGGTGAACCCAAACAGTCGTTTTACACAAGGTGATTTAGATGCGTTAATTCATCACGAACTGGGAGTGCACTTAGTCACGTCAGTCAATGCTGAACGTCAACCATTGAAGATCCTACAACTGGGTTTACCTGGTAATACGCATACACAAGAAGGCCTTGCGATTCTTTGTGAGCACTTATCAGGTAGCTTCCCACTACACCGCCTAAAAACATTGGCGTTGCGTGTTGTCGCTGTAGAGATGATGGTCAATGGTGATAGCTTTAACGATTGTTTTAATAGTTTAAAACATGAGTATGGCATCAGTAATGATGAAGCATTTACCGTAACGGCACGTGTGTATCGTGGTGGTGGTTTCACTAAAGATTTCTTATATCTTCGTGGCTTAAAAGATGCGATTCAAGCGTATAAGAATGAAGATTTAACATCATTATTTATTGGTAAGACTGGCTTTGAATTTAAGCCCCTGCTTGATGAACTCATCGAGCGCGGGATCTTAAAACAACCCGATTACTTACCTAAAGCACTAGAGATAGATGCGGATATCGATCCAGTGATGGAGTTTATGCTTAACTCGATTCGTTAATCGACAAGCACATCAACCCTAAACAAAAAGCGACTAATCGGTCGCTTTTTTTATACGTTATTAACGCATTAACGTTACATTGGTAATGTAATTACGATCACCCCAGATAATCGTACAAATCAATAACACCAACATTAGGTAATCAGTCGTTTTTAGGCTTACCACGCATCAGTACAGCCGCGATAATGGCCTATACCACGGTAATAACAGCAGGGATGTAGAATGCGTAGCGTCTATTTCTCGTGTAAGCGATATAAATATTTATCCAACTATAATTTCACAACATATAAAAAAGGCAGCCTGATAGACTGCCTTTCAAATTGATAAACATTTCATTTTTAGCGATTAGTTGCCAGGCACAACGCGTGTCGTATTACCCTGCTGATAAATATCAACACGTTGGCCTACACGGAAAATCATATTTGGATCGACTTCCTGCACAACCGCAATGGTTCTACCGCTATCAAGTTTAATCACGATATTAACGCCATTGCGCTGACTAATTGCATCACCCGCTTTATTACCTAAAGCTGCGCCAGCTAAACCGCCGCCAATAGCCGCAATATCAGAACCACTACCGCCACCAACTTTCGAACCCAGAATGGCACCAATGGCACCACCAGCAATAGTACCAATCATATTTTCACCGCCACCACTCATGGTTACGGCATCTAATTTGATGATCGTACCGGTTAATACATTTTGTACTGTGCGTGCCTCACCGACATCATAAGCATTACCATATGGATTTTGCGCACAACCTGATACACCAAGTGCTGCGACTAGACATAAAGATGCTACTGTATACTTTTTCAATATAACCTCCGTCAATAAAGCAATCTGCTATTACAACGATATAAGTTTGGACGTTAAATTAACATTTTGCTCACAAATCCTGTATTTACACTGAATGGACTAATAAAAACAATATGTTACAATTTATTCGCGTAAGAAGAAGCAAAGCTTTACAATTAGTTTCTCTTTTAAAAGGTAAAAAATACTCAATCTAGTGTGTTTTTTTACCGCGAATTTTATTAATCAACGTCACCACAGCAACCACCGCGGCTCCCGCAATAACACCCACAATACCGTTCATTAATGGTGGTAGAATAGACGCTGAACCAGGCAAATTGACAGCTTGTACAATGTTCTCCACAATTTCATGGGAATGCGGCAATGTATGTACAACGATACCGCCACCGACAAGAAACATCGCAATTGTGCCGACAAACGCCAGAGCCTTCATAAGATAAGGTGCTATGTTCACCAATAGCGAGCCAAAACGGTTTTTCAAACTCGCTTGTTCGCTATGATTTACAAGATATAAACCCGCATCATCTAGCTTCACAATACCTGCAACCAAGCCATAAACACCTGCCGTCATAACCGCAGCAATTACGCTGACAACAATGGCTTGAGTTAAAAATGGATGATCTTGTACAACCCCTAAAGAAATCACAATAATTTCAGCAGAAAGAACAAAATCAGTACGAATAGCCCCTTTTATTTTCTCTTTTTCATACTCTGCGATATCAACATCACTTTGCGCTAACACATCAACTTTATCTTCCGTGTTTGCCTCTGAATGAAATAATTTCTCAACGATTTTTTCAACACCTTCAAAGCATAAGAATAAACCGCCTAATAACAGCATTGGTTGAATCAGCCATGGGGCTATTACGCTGATCAATAACGCTGCGGGAACCAAGATCAGCTTATTTTTAAATGAGCCTTTTGCGACACCCCATACAACAGGAATTTCGCGTTCAGCACGTACCCCCGTTACCTGTTGGGCATTCAATGCTAAATCATCGCCTAACACACCCGCTGTTTTTCGTGCTGCTACTTTTGTCATCACAGCAACATCGTCTAATACGGTCGCGATATCATCTAACAAAGTTAATAAACTTGCACCTGCCACAGGTTACTACTCCTTCCATTAAGAGCCCATTGCTCTTAAATACACAAACTAACAATATGATGTTAATACTAAACCGTTAATACTGACTTCATTCACAACAGTTAAGCATTATACTGCCTATACTAAAAAAATAAAAACCAGTGTTTTTTATCGCGCTTTAGCGCTCTTTTCAATTAAAGTCGGTATAAAGCCTATTGGCTAATCTTTCTTATCATAACGATAAATCTTTTTTGATTGCAGTTAGCCTCATTCAATTGTCTAATCGCCAAGCACCCTCTTTTCGGTTTGAGGTGTAGACTGAGATTGGAATTCCTCTCTTTACGTTATGTCATACCGTGCTAGTAGCAGCACGACCTGTTCGGAAATGACAATGAAATTATTCGCAGCACTATACCTACAAGCATTTTCTTGTCTGAATAAAGTATGCGACAACGCAGCCAACAGCACCAGACCAACCCAATCTAGACGATCGACACGTATATTCATTAATAGTAATGATGAAACGAACTCGGATAGTCCCAGTTACGTGTAATTAAATGCAACACACTACTGTTAGATGTGGACTGCTTTTTTATTAGCGTGACCTTTAGATCCTGACTTTTATGACGTCAGTAACCATAACCTTCTATTTTATTTATATTTTCTGCAGTTCTGTAGGGCTTTTGTTCGCCTTAAAAAACTGACGCGTACTTTGCAAGGATTAAGACTATGAGTGAGTGGACAATTAATAACGCACGTGACGTTTATAATACGCCTTACTGGAGCCAAAACTATTTTGATATTGCACAAGATGGTTCAGTGGTTGCACGTCCTAATTTACAAGCTCCCGGCAATACCATTGGTTTATCGCAACTTGCTGATGAACTGATCGCCGCAGGAGCCTCATTACCGGTATTGGTGCGTTTTCCAGAAATAATGCATCACCGTGTCGACAGCTTATGTAGTGTGTTTAACCAAGCTATTGAAAATTATGGCTATACTGGTGACTACCTTGCGGTTTATCCAATCAAAGTAAACCAACAGCAGGAAGTCGTTAGCGAAATTCTTAAAAGCCAATACGCTAAACAACAACGTCAGTTAGGTTTAGAAGCGGGCAGTAAACCAGAGCTTATGGCTGTGCTGGCTATGGCGCAAGAGGCGAGCTCAGTCATTGTTTGTAATGGCTATAAAGATAAAGAATACATTCGCCTTGCACTCATAGGTGAAAAGCTAGGACACGAAGTGTATATCGTCCTAGAAAAACTATCAGAACTACGCATTATCTTAGAGCAAGCAAAAGAGCTTGGCGTTACTCCTCGTCTTGGTTTACGCGTTCGTTTAGCCTCGCAAGGTAAAGGTAAGTGGCAAGCCAGTGGTGGTGAGAAGTCTAAGTTTGGATTATCGGCATCTCAGGTTTTAACTGTGGTAGATGAACTGCGCCAGCGCGATATGCTAGATTGTCTGCAATTGTTGCATTTCCACTTAGGATCGCAAATCGCCAACATTCGTGATGTAAGAAATGGTGTGGGTGAAGCCGGCCGTGTTTACGCAGAATTGAAAAAAATCGGTGTTGGTATTACAACTATAGATGTTGGTGGTGGTTTGGCCGTGGACTATGAAGGTACCCGTTGCCAAAGCAGTTGTTCAATGAACTACAGTATTAACGAATATGCAAACAACATTGTTTATGTATTAGGTGATATTTGTACTGAATATGATATTGCTATGCCACGCATTATTTCAGAATCTGGGCGTAACTTAACGGCGCATCACGCAGTCTTAATCACCGATGTTGTGGGTGTAGAAAGCTACAAACCAGAAAGCATTAGTGCACCTACTGAAGATGCACCACAAGTGCTACAGAACATGTGGATGTCGTGGAAAGAGCTCTCTGAGCATTCCGATCAACGCTCGTTAGTTGAGATCTACCATGATAACCAAAGCGATTTAGCCGAAGTTCACGCCCTATTTGGGGTTGGGATGATCAGCTTTATCGACCGTGCATGGGCAGAGCAAGTTAGCTTACGCCTATGTTACGAATTACAGAAAAAACTCTCAGATAAAAACCGAGCTCACCGCCCGATTTTAGATGAGTTGCATGAGCGTTTAGCGGATAAGTTCTTTGTGAACTTCTCTTTATTCCAATCATTGCCAGATGCATGGGGTATTGATCAAATCTTCCCTGTATTGCCTTTAAGCAATTTGGATAAAACCCCTGAACGTCGTGCGATTATTTTAGATATCACCTGTGATTCAGATGGTGCCATTGATCAATATGTTGAAAGCCAGGGTATTGAAACCACACTACCGGTTCCAACATGGTCAGCTGAAGAGCCTTACCGTATTGGTTTCTTTATGGTCGGTGCTTATCAAGAAATTTTAGGTGATATGCATAACCTATTTGGTGATACCGACACCGCTGTTGTTCGTACTCGTGCTGACGGTGGTTATGAAATAGAAAAAATTGATCGCGGTGATAGTGTTGGCGATGTATTGCGCTACGTACATTTAGACTCGAAAGAGTTTTTACGCCAATACCAAACAATGGCTGAGCAACATTTAACTGTTCACGAACGTGATGCAATTTTACAAGAATTAGCAGAAGGTCTTGAAGGTTACACTTACCTCGAAGATGTTCGTGCTATCTAATTAATTTATAGACTAAATAAGGTCCCTATCACGTCAATCCTGTGTGATAGGATGTCTTAACAGGGCTTTGCCCAAGATTGTTGTTGGAGAGAACCATGGCAACATTAGCTAACTACCCAGATTACTCACTATACGCAAATGCGTTTGGTTTTTTGCGTCAACCACTCAACTTCTCACCAATGGAGTCTGATGCTGATGTGGTGATCACTGGTATTCCATTTGATATGGCAACCACGGGGCGTTCTGGGAGTCGCATGGGACCTGGCGCGATTCGCCAAATTTCAACCAACCTAGCATGGGAAGGTAAACGTTGGCCATGGACATTTAACTTATTTAAAACTATCAAGATTGCTGACTGTGGCGATCTGGTATTTGATTGTGGTGATGCCGCACAAATGTGTGAGCGTCTAGAAGCACACGCAACCGGCCTATTAGAACAAGGTAAGGCAATGTTAAGCTTTGGTGGCGATCACTTTGTGACCCTGCCGCTGCTTCGTGCTCACGCTAAGCAGTTCGGTAAAATGGCATTGATCCACTTTGATGCCCACACTGACACTTATGATCAAGGCAGTAAGTTTGATCACGGCACCATGTTCTACCATGCACCGAAAGAAGGGTTAATTGACCCTCACCACTCAGTACAAATTGGTATTCGTACCGATCACTGCGACAGCTTAGGCTTTAACGTGATTGATGCTGGCACTGCTAATGATTGGTCGGTTGAGCAAATCGTTTCAACTATCAAAGAAAAAGTGGGTGATATGCCTGTGTACTTAACCTTTGATATTGACTGTTTAGATCCTGCGTTCGCACCGGGTACAGGTACTCCTGTGTGTGGTGGTTTAACATCTGATAAAGCACTGAAAATTATCCGTGCGCTAGAAGGTATTAACTTAGTTGGTATGGACGTGGTTGAAGTAGCACCGTCTTACGATCACGCTGATATGACATCCCTTGCAGCAGCAACAATTGCAACCGATATGCTGCACCTATGGGCATTAACTCATAAGAAAGCAGATATTAAATAAACGATAAAGCACATGCCTATACCCAAGTAACTTCAAGATGCAGTGTTCAGCGAGACGACCTTAGTTCTCAGGCGCGGCAACGATTCGAAGATATAGTGGTTCTACATTGAGAATCGTTAACAAAGTCTGAGAGCTAAGGACGCTCGCCCTTTGGGAGCGTGTCACTGAGCCGACTTATTGCGTCAGACAACTTGGAAAGAGCTCGCTATTCCGCTTCGTTGCCTTCCTTGAATTCGACTCAGTGACCTCGCTCTGAATCAGGCACCTTGAAGCCACTTGGGTATATAAATACAAAAATGCCAGAGCTTTCACTCTGGCATTTCTTTAAGTGTGCTGTTTTATTATTTTGTGTCGTCGCTAGCTAATTAAGATCCCGCCCCACACAACAACAACCAGTGCCATCGCAACAAATACCGCTGCCGAACCAATGTCTTTCGCTCGGCCACTCAACTCATGGTGTTCAGGACCGATACGATCAACCACTGCCTCAATGGCTGAGTTAATCAACTCAACAATCATCACTAACAACAATGAAGCAATCATGATTGCTCGCTCTACCCCAGTCACCGGTAAGAAAAAGCTAATCACAGTCATTAGCACCAGTAGCACTGACTCTTGGCGAAATGCCGCTTCGTTCTTCCATGCAGCTTTCAATCCTTGAACAGAATAGCCTGCGGCATTAATAATTCGAGTTATTCCCGTCGCACCCGGTTTCATTATTATTTTTCTCTCTATTTATAATCAGTTAGCTAGCATTGCATTAATGGGCGCTAATACTACGACATTGTGAAAATATATCTAGTTTAGGTTCATAAACGTTGGTTTTTACGTCCATCATGCCAAGTAGTGAATGGAACAGATAATCTTGTGAATATCCACCGGCTTGTGCTTCTTTTTCTAAGCAAGCACGGTTAATGTGCTGGCTTTTCTGATATTCAGGCGATAACCATAAAATCAATGGCACAGTGGTTTGCTCTTTTGGCGCTATTGCATAAGGTAAACCGTGAAGGTAGACCCCGTCTTCACCTAATGATTCACCGTGATCGGCCATATAGAACATCGCTGTATTGGCATGATGATCATCTTGCTTCAACATATCAATCACTTGGCTCAAGATATAGTCGGTATAAACAATGGTGTTATCGTAGGTATTCTTTACCTGCTGCTGAGTACAGTTTTGCAAATCGCTGGTATCACAGGTAGGGGTAAACACTTTAAATTTAGCAGGATAACGATCGTCATAGGTTGGCCCATGACTACCTATAATATGCAGCACAATAAAGGTATCTTGCTTCGCATCATCAATGTATTGCTGCAGGCCTTTCAATAAGATTTGATCGTAGCACGAGCCGTTATGGCACAAGCTAGGATCAATTTCAGCACTCATCTCAACATGTTTAATGCGATCACATGCCCCTTTACAACCACCATCATTATCTTTCCATAACACATCAATCCCCGCGTGGTGCATCACATCTAATACGCCATCTTGGTGACGTGCGGTCATTGGGTTGTAGTTCGCTTTAGTCATATCAGAGAACATACAAGGCACAGAAGCTGCCGTTGCCGTACCGCAAGATTTAACATCTTTAAAGCTGATCACATTCAATTTTGCCAGCTCAGGGTTGGTATCACGATCGTAACCATTGAGTGAATAGTTCATCGAACGTGATGCTTCACCTAATACCATCACCACCACATTCGGTTTACCTGTTTTTTCAGAGATAACAGCGTGTTCATTTACCGCATCAGTGCCAATGTGTTTAAACGGCATCTTCGCTTCAATTAACTGGTACTGCGCATAACGATAAGTGGCTGACAAATAGTTAGTTGGGTTAATCAGCGCCTTAATTTCAGAGTGGTTACGAACCAAAGACGCATAATCTTTATAATACCCAGCAGCAATCAAGCCAATCACTAGCAACGAGACAACAATCGATCCTAATTTTGACAGTAATTCTTTAAAAAAGGGCTTAAATTGTACTTTCATCGACGTAAAGATGATGGCAGGAATAATCCCGATAACCAATAACCATATCCCACCACCGAGCGATAGATAACTGGTCGCTTCACCGGTATTCGTCTCAAAAATATTAACGATCATACCGTAATCGAAAAATACGCCATAGCTGTACATACCATAGGTTGCTAATGCCGACAGAATAATCAGTACAGGGATCAAAACACGATATATCTTCGGCCAAATAAGTAAGGTAAAGATGATATTTAATGCCGCACAAATAAAGATCGGTATGGATATGGCAAAAATAAGACTATTTGGCGGATTGGCTTCAAATAATTCAGTGATATGTCGCCATAACGCAATATTTTGTATCGCCGTAAAAAACAGTGCGATTAAAAGCGTATATAGCACACTCGTTAAACGAAATTTCATGTGTCTATTCCCAAGAGTATTTATCATCATTTGGTATGGCGTGAACATTGGCATTCCAGTTCACAATTAACGTCATGCCAACCTTGGCGAATCTGTTCCATTTTGGCGGCGAATTATATCTATAAATTCATACAATTAACCAATAACTATATAAATTGCTTTATATCTTAAATGCAAACAAAGATTCAGCTAATGGATAGTGACGTTTTCATACCATCTTCTTTTCACCTTTTAGTAAATATAGAAGATGTACGATAACTGCACCCATGTCGAAAAAAGGTCAAAGCAATATATTCACGCGTTGAATTATGAATAAATAAGCTGTTTACATCCTGACAGGAGATAGAACAAGATACAGTTTTCACCGCTTTGATATAAAAAACGCCAATACGTTCTCTGTATTGGCGTTGGAGTTATCAACATTAGGGGGATTAATGCTGAATCAAATTAACTTTTCACTGAACGACTTATTTCAAAAAGTCGTTGTATAGCATGTAAAGGTGAGCAGAACTCCATGAGAAGTTATTTGCGCCCTGCACCGCCCCTGTTTCAGGGTTGTAATTTTCCTGAATCGGAAGCTGCTTAGTTAAACCTTCTGCATTAGTAAAAAGTTTATTTACCATCTCATGCGCTTCTTTGGTATAGCCATAATTCGCCATCCCCTTCACACCAAAATAAAACTGATCAATCCATACTCGACCACGCCAGTAAATATCGGCACCATAAGCTGGGTTATCAGCCGATGCAGTCCCCAGTGGCACTGTCGTATTAAACTTTCTGGTATCCATCATGTTTGCAACGACCGCTTTAGCTGTCACTTCTGTTGCAGCACCATTAAACAGCGGTGACCAACCTTCAGCACCCATGCCTCGTTTTACAATTGGCTTACCCGCGCAACCATTATTTAATTCTTTCGCTTCAGAACTATCAATATTGATGTCGTAGTAGAAACCAGTGTCAGTATCAAACATACATTTATTAATGTAGTCCCTAGTCTCTACTGCTTTTTGCGTAAAGGTTTCTGCGGCATCGCTATGACCTAATACCTCAGCAATTTGAGCAAGATATTTGTTATCGCTGTACCAGTATGAAGCTTGGTCGACCGATTCTTGCATCAGTGAGTAACCAATCACTTCACCAGATGCGTCTTTGTTCTCACTAAACTTCACCTGCCAATCTTTTTTCGCCAGATTCAGTTTTGCAGTATTAACCGCATCAGTATTACGGTAAGTCACAGCCTTAGCATTGATATTATAACTATTATCAAACTCGTACTTCTCTTTCGCATAACGACCTAGCTGATCGATGGTAGCAATTTCGTCAGAATCAGTCAGCCCTTGCGCATCAGCAATAGTGTCGATAAAACCAAATACCGCGGCATCATCACGACCTGACTCCCAAGACGCTGCAGTCTGTGCAGGGCTGCTTATAGCAACGTAATTGCCCGACTCTAACAGTGCATTGTAATTATCAATACCATAAGCAACTTGCCATTCTGTATCGCCTTCTAACTTATATTTGTAAATAAGCTGGCCATCTTTCGTGTGCTCAGGATCCACTGCCGCACCGTATTCAGGAATACCGTTCTTATTAGTATCACGTGCAGTTAACCACCAATCATGGTATGCCACTAACTGTGGGTACATCTCTTCAAGCCATGCTTTGGCATCACTTGGACGGTTATATTTATCTTTCAGCGCTGTGTAGACTTCCCATACCGCCCATGACGCCAGTGATGGTTTTGTATTACGCTCATTCCATGTTTGTGCATCATTAAATTCGGTTAAGCCCAATGCATCTCCACGTTGCTGAGACATGTTCATACCCACCACATCAAGCAAATAGCCTTTATCATATGGACGTAACACATCGTCAGCTTTCACTTGGTGTTCAAACACTGTGCGAATGTTTTCCATCGCAAGATCAGGATTGAAATGCGCCATTGCATACGCTTGTTTCCACGTATCCCACGGCCATGTTAAGTTACCAGAGAACCAACGTGCGGTTACCGATGGCGTTACTGTATCATGGCTTACCATACCAGCGGGGCTGCGCCAGTTACCAGTTAAGGTTTCAATCGCTTTCACTGCAACCCGCTCTTGTTCTGTCGTTGCATTGTCATTTACTAAACCATGACTTAAGTAACTTTCCCAACGACTAGTGGTCGCATTCATATATTTAATAGGATTTTTCAAAATATCAGCCACAACTGGCTGCTCTTGTTTCCACTCATCCGCCGTTAAAGTATGACTAAAGACGGTATAGATCTTGGTTTCTTTTTCATTACCAATATCTGACGTTGATTGATATTCCAAACCCTTTACTGTTGTTTTAGCGGCAATACTGCGATCAATATAAAAAGCTGAATCACCACGGGTTCTCACCCACCATGAATCACGCTCTTTACCAAACTGTAGAGTAATATTCCCATGATTATCCGTTGTTAAAGTACGCGTTAAATCAGGTAATTGTTCAGCGACTGTTGCTTCATAACATTCTTGCTTATCATCTTTATCTAATTCACTGCATACTGGCTTTTCAACACCATCTAGGGCGTAGAAACGTTCAACTAATTTGCCGTCCCACAATAACGTAAGATCTTGACCACTATTATTAGTAACGGCCGTCTCAACCAATGAGGAACGAGAAGAAACAAACTGCAATGTCATCTCAACACGAATATCATCGGCGGTTAATGTTTGAATTAACGCGCCCGGAATACTGTAAGCAACAGCTTTAAAATCAACAGGCTGACCATCTTTTAAAATAGATAATTTATCGAAATACTCTGCTACCGAAGTATTATATTCTTCAGCGATAGCCGTCACACCAAAGCCACCTTTATTTTCTGGATTTGCTTTTAAATCTGGTAATAGGTGACCATGCCACGCGCCGTCATCATGTAATGGCGTATAAGCCATGTGATTACCCGCTCCAACTTCTGCAAGGTGTTTTGGTGTACCTGTGCGATCAATAATGTCTTTAAACTGCAGGGCTAATTCTGGTTTCTTTTTCTCTTCAGACGATGAACTAGACGAATCATCACTATTACAGCCAGCAGTCAATAATAAAGAGCCGATCACTGCGGCAAGTAATGTTTTCTTAGTTACTATTGGATTATTCGTCATTGTTACACCTTTAATATAAAGAGACATTCCACATGGAATTAATATTATTTTTATGGGTAGAGTATTTTGGTATTGCGCTATAAGCGGAGGGAATATTAAAGACAAATAAAAACACTAAAATTGAAGTAAATCACATAAATAAACCTACTTAAATTCAGCTTAAGTATGGAATGTAACAATCATATACAAGTATAAGAAATAAAATCCATTATATTTTTGAAGTAAATTCACACTATTAATTTATATAGGTTGATTATCTTTTAATCTGAATAAAAACGATAAATAAAAATTAGATCTTCTCCTCAAATAATCATGTTAACTATGATATTTGTTCTACAAACATCCCTTATTAAAAATAAGTTATGTAACATTAGTAACAAGAACAAGGTGTAAAGTAACAATTGAAATTACTATTTTTTGTTTTATTTCTTGATAAATATCACAGTCATTTACTTACATAATATAAATATACTTCCTTAATTCTTTTCCATTAACTATCCAATCCTTTAATTTTTCGGAAAAAGCAGCAAAAATTAACTATTGATGTACAAAAAATTCTTCCTTTTTATTGCATTAATGCTCAAAAATAACCTCGTTGATAAATAGACTACATTTATAACAACATACATCACCATTTATATTTGACGATAAAAACCCTAATCAAGCGTATGAAAAAGGCCAAGTGTTACCCACTTGGCCTTCATTAAAATCATTAACCTATTAAAGAACGAAACATAAGCGAATGTTTACTTTATATTTTCACCGCAGGATCGGGGGCTAGATGATTGAAATCAACCATTTTGCTGTAATTAAACACACGAATATTTTTATCGTGTATCTGATCTAAAGTTAATGGCATTACTTTTTTTGATTCAATCCCAGTCCAATCTGAAAATAACGATAAAAAGTGATAAGCACTAACTTGCTTTTTCAACATCTCATGTTGCTTGCTATCACTTGATAAAATAAAGAATGGCACTTCATAATTTGATTTATGATCCTCTCCGTGTACTAAATAAACATCTTTACCTTTGTTATTTTTATCGCTTAAGCCATGATCAGAGAAATACATTAATGAATATGATTGCTGACTATTTTTTAATATCCCTACCATATTTTTCATTAGCGCATCAAATTCTCGATATGTTGATAAATAACAAGACAGTTGTTTATCTTTTAAATGATAATCATCATGCTTTATTCGACGACAAAATTTTGCGTGTGATCCCATTAAATGAACAACAATCAACTTATGCTGCTTCGTTGGTTCCAGCAAAGCCTGTTTAAATAAAGGTAACAAATCGGAGTCTTGATAATTAATTGAACCATTAAAACTGCCATTTTTCAAAAAATGCGTTTCATTACTTAAAATTGCAAATTTTGAAATAGGCGTATCATAACGTCCTATTTTTCCTTGATTAGATAACCAGTACGTTTTAAACCCTGCGCTATTAGCAAGATTAATAAAGTTAATATTAGGCTTGAACGTTATCCCTTGGCTTAAAGAAAGCGTACGTGGTAATGAAGTTGTTGTATTTGGTGCCGTTGAAATATAGCCATTTAAAAACAAGCCATTGGCAGTATCTAAGTACGGGGTTGTCTTCGCTGGATAACCATATAATGACATATAGTCACGACGCATACTCTCACCAATAACAACAATATAGTTTTGATATTGAGGTGTAACCTGCTGAATATCCAAATTCACTTTATGCGAGAAAGCAGCCTCAAGTGCCTTTTCTTGCACAAAGTAATCAGTAACAGATTGATAGCCGCGTACAAAAAGATGGTTATAAGGTGAAAAATAGAGAAGTACCAATCCAATGACTAACGGAATATCATGTTTAAGTTGATAAGATGTTTTCTTAAATGCAAAGACAAGAATTAAAATAAATAAGCTGGCTGACCAAGGAATAATATCCGATGGAATATTTGAAATAAACTCTAATGCTTCTTGCTTGTTCGTATCTAATAATGACGCAACAGATCCAATATTAGGTGGACCATAAATCATACCTACTGGTAAATAAAGCCAACTTATAATAAACAATGGTAATAACAAGCAGTATTTTACTTGCTTATATCCAGCGAGGATCATAACACCAACACAATACACCAATAATGATAACAAGTAATTGTGGTGCTTTGCTCCCATTGCAGTGGTCGATAATACAACAAGAAAAATTGATATTATAAGATCAAAGAGAAAGCGCTTATTTTTTATAAGCATTCTTATTTTTTGTTTCACGGTAAGCCACGATATTCTAAAAACTAAGTGGAAGATATTAACATATAAGAAAAAGAAAAAGGCACGTTTAACGTGCCTTTATCATTATGATGATAGCTAGAAGAGCTAAACTTCTGTTTTTATATCTTTAACTTCTTCTGAAACTTTTAATTCTTTAATTAAAGAAACTATCGTCCATCCCGCCTTCACAGCAAATTCATCGTTAACCGTATATGTATAAATATAACCTTTAGGATCAATCGCAAACATTGGAATAAGTTGACTTGCTTTATACTGCGCGTAGTAATCTTCTAACGTAAAGTTATCACTCAACTTAGTATGTTTAATCTCACCACCTTGGTTAATCAAACTCGCTAATTTCTTATAGCTAATATCTTCACCAAATAAAGCAGCACCATTATGCGCTTGAGATGCAGAGTGTTTCTCTAAACCACTATTATGCCGACGTCCGTTCAAACGGAACACATTACGGCTACCAAAGTCACTTTCAAAGTGCATAGCTGCTACTGCATTAAAATGCTTATCTGGTGTTAACGCTAATAAATGGCCAATACCAATCACATCTAAATACTCATCAGCATGGCTTGATACGGCATTACCGTAATAGGTTTCAAGCCCAGCCATACGTGCGGCACGAATATAATCCCAATTAGAATCTGTCACCACGACACGGCAATCATATTTTTTTAATGCTAACGCAATAGTGCGCGCAACGTCATTCGCACCAACAATAATAAAGCCTTTAGGTGAAGGCTCCGCAACGCCCAGTAACTTAGCCATTGGTCGCGCAGTTAAACTTTGCAAGACCACTGTGCCAATAATCACCATAAAGGTTAGTGGGACTAATAGTTCTGCACCTGCTACCCCATCGTTTGAAAGCTTTAACGCAAACAACGCTGAAATAGCTGCCGCAACAATACCTCGTGGCGCTACCCAAGCTAAAAACAGTTTTTCTTTAAAGGCTAACTGACTAAACATAGTAGAAATGAAAATAGATACTGGGCGTGACACCAGTTGAATCACCACAAATACAGCGATAGCTCCCCAACCTAATGCATGGAAATCAGACATTTGAATGCGTGATGCTAGGATCAAGAACAAACCAGAAATCAGTAAGATTGTTAAGTTTTCTTTAAAGTGCAAAATATGCTGAATATTGACGTCTTTCGCATTCGCCAGCCACATGCCCATCACTGTAACAGCCAATAATCCAGCTTCTGGCTCTAACGCATTAGCCGCTGAAAATACTCCAAGTACTAATGCTAAAACAGCAAACGGTTGGAGATATTCTGGCAGTAAATGACGACGTAATACATGCGCTAATAGCCAACCTGCAACACCACCGAGCACCAGACCCACCAGCAACATAAGACCAAAAACTTCAACACTATGGATGGTGCTACTAGAGACGATAAACTCATAAACAATAACAACGAAAATTGCACCAATGGGATCAATTAAAATCCCTTCCCACCGTAAAATATTAGCAAGTTTGGCTTGTGGCCTAACGGTACGTAATAGCGGCACAATCACCGTCGGCCCTGTTACAACTGTCATAGAACCAAACAGCAAGGCTAATGGCCAACTAAAATCCAATAAGTAATGAGTAGCGACACTGGTGATCATCCATGTAATGATTGCCCCAACAGTGACAATAGATTTTACATTACGCCTTACATTTTTAATTTCATCAAAATTTAGAGTCAAGCTGCCTTCAAATAGAATCACAGCAACTGATAATGAAATTAATGGAAACAGTAAATCACCAAATAAAATATTAGGGTTAAATACTCCTGTCACAGGCCCTATTATTAATCCAGCCATCAATAATAATAAAATAGCTGGCAATTTCATTCGCCATGCTAACCATTGACAGCTCAGGCCTAAAACGCCTAATCCCGCGATAGTTAGGCCAATCATTTCTTCATGCATGAGGTCATACTCTATAGCTTAATACACATCACATTATTTATGTGATTTTAAAATATAACGAATATAGCTCGCTATATTCTTATCTGCCCAATATAACTAAAGCTATTGTTTGCCACTACCTGACTAATAAATGGGTGCTGAGTTCAACCTTATCATTTTGTTGCTCATATTTAGAACAAATAGATGACAAAAATGAGGATTTCAAAACAAGGATAAGATAAAGAGACGAGACTATTTGTTGCCATTTTACGCAAATAAGTCACTTAGAAACAAACAACCAAAAGTAAAAAATGAGATCTCAATAACGCTATAAACATAAATAATTGCCTGTGAGTATCTTAGGGCTATTCTTCTTGCACAGGAAGATTATAAGGTTATCAGTATGGCTACATTAAATATTACATTCGCTGCAAATGAAAAGTTCATTGCTAAGATCCCTCCAACTCACGAACTGCAACTTTGGAAGATGGTTGCAATTTCTTTAAAAGAAGAAGATGAAGCTAATGACATCTACAGCTTTTTAAGTATTGATGATCACTCTTTTAAAGTGCCTCAACACCTAGGTGAAACCATTTATGTTCAGTACCAACATTATTTTTTATAACCTTTTCCTGAATCTCTAAATGAATTTATTCAACCTATTTTACAAAAGCCGATATTGCATCGGCTTTTTTTCTATCATCTTATCTTATTTAAACGGCTCTAATAGCTAACTCTAAATATTCATAACCTCAACCAGCTTATTTATAATAACTATTCAAAAAATTCTGATAAGCAAGCGGTATTTTGGGATATTAATGCCATAAAAACCGCATAACCATTGCTCAAAGGAATAATTATGCATATCATCGCTCAACTTTACCACTGTATTATTCCGCATGGCCATTTTAACAATAAATTTCAATAGTGATGAAAAACTCATCGCTGATATACCACTAAGTCGCGAATTACAATTATGGAAAACAATTGCGATAGCTATCAACTCAATTGATGAAGAAGAGCGAGACTGTACCTTGTGTATTGATGAGCATTCATTCCAACTTTCTTACTATCTTAGTGAGTTAATTTACTCTCAATACCAACACTACTTCTTATAAAACACTTTGTTATATCGTGGTTTATTACTATTGAATTGGAAAAAAGCCGATATTACTATCGGCTTTTCTTTAGATTTTTTATTTGATTAAAAGTGCAGTTAGCGTAATTGACGAGAGCGGAAGTTACGACCTTTAATTCGACCGTTTTCTAACTTCTTCAATGCAGCACGTGCAACTTCACGCTTCACTGCTACATAAGCGCAGAAGTCAAAGACATTAATTTTACCCACATCACTACCAGCGATACCATTTTCACCCGTCAATGCACCTAAAATATCACCCGGACGGACTTTCTGTTTTTTACCGCCATCAATCATTAACGTTACCATTTCAGGGCGGAACGTTGGTTGATCTAATAGATGCTCGGCTGGTAACGCTTCACCTGAGATTGGGCGATCTAGGTAATCTTCAAGTAATGCGACTTTATAATGTTCTTTATCGCTAAATAACGAACAAGCAATACCTTTACTACCTGCACGACCAGTACGACCAATACGGTGCACATGCACTTCAGTATCACGTGCTAAGTGATAGTTAATCACCGCATCAAGATTATCAATATCAAGGCCACGTGCAGCCACATCAGTTGCCACTAGAATTGAACGGCTTTTATTAGCAAACAATACTAAAGTACGATCACGTTCACGCTGCTCTAAATCACCGTGTAATGCAATTGAGCTAAAGCCGTAATCTTCAAGATCATCAGAAATCTCTTGTGCTTCACGCTTGGTATTACAAAAAATCACACATGACTCAGGGCGATGCTGGCTAAGTAACAAACGTACAGCACGTAAGCGGTCATCATTACTCTCTACTTTATAAAAGTGCTGAGAGATGCTGCTATTATCGTGGTTAGATTCAACTTTCACTTCAATAGGGTTACGCATAATACGTTTTGCAATAGAAGCAATTTGAGTTGGATAGGTTGCACTAAACAGCAGTGTTTGGCGATCGCTTGGCGCAACATCAATGATGGCATCTAATGAGTCTTGAAACCCCATTTCTAACATACGGTCAGCTTCATCAAGCACTAACGTATTTAGCTCATCTAAACATAGAAAGCCTTTACGCACGTGTTCTTCTACACGACCAGGCGTGCCCACAATAATATGCGCACCATGTTCTAATGAACCAATCTGTGGCCCGAAAGGTGTACCGCCACATAATGTTAAAACTTTAATATTGTGAATTGCACGAGCTAAGCGACGAATCTCTTTCGCTACCTGATCGGCAAGCTCACGCGTTGGGCATAATACTAGCGTCTGCACACGAAAGCGTTTTACTTTTAGATTCTGTAGTAATCCCAAGCCAAATGCTGCTGTTTTACCTGAACCTGTTTTACCTTGAGCAATAACATCTTTTCCCTCAAGAATTAAAGGTAGGCTTTGCGCTTGGATCGGCGTCATTGCGTCGTAACCTAATGACGTTAAGTTACTGAGCAAATCAGGGTTAAGGTTTAACGTAGAAAAAGCAGTCTGGCTCAAAATTATTTCCTGTATACAACTAACACACCATAGCGTGTTTTTAGAATATCGGCATGTTGATTTAGCAAGCATGCGTAAGGGGTGCGACACTAACAGCTAATGGTCATGCTGACAATCTACTTCAACAGGATCAACCCATTTGTTTAACTAGCAACGCGCTAATATCTCTTTTCATTGACCGACCAAAATCAAACTTTCGTCATATCAACGTTATCTTTTAAAACGTTAAGCAATTCGTATTCACTAGCATTCAACAAATAGCGCTTAAAATGAATAACAAACCAAAATAATACCCTATAATAGATAATTATATTGCCAAAATATCACCTAGGAATACAACCCACAAAAAACACCACTCAATTGAATGATGTATGAGTTATCCCCGATGAAAAAGAATGGTTTTACGTTAATAGAACTTGTCGTTGTTATTGTTATCTTAGGTATTTTAGCAGTAGTCGCTGCGCCTAAGTTTATGAACCTACAAAATGATGCCAGAGATGCCTCATTAAGAGGGCTTGAAGGCTCATTAAAATCCGTATTTGGAACAACGTATTCTAAACTAGCCGTTGCAGGACTAGAGAATGAGCCTTACGTTGCAACACGAAATAAAGGTAGTTATGACGGTGCGGGAGTTTATGCCGCAGATCTAAAAATCCCCGGCTGTTCGAGTAAACCTGGTCATGACTGTGTATTTGCTTATGGCTATCCACTTAATGATAGCGGCACATTAAAGAACTTAATTGATAATTTTAATACTGACTGGCGTATTACCAATCATGCAGGAGAAAACAGAATCACCTTTAAACAATTTGCTGAACAAGCAAAGAATGATGAAGGTCACTTCATCGGTTATAAAATGAATCGTGATAACTGTTACCTAACCTATACTCCTGCATCATCAACAGCATCAGGTTATAAGCTAACGTTTACTCCTTGCAAATAGCCCAAACATAAAAATGCCGAGCATATTGCTCGGCATTTTTCTATTTAACAGCTATACCTTATTGCTTAGCAAGTTTCGCTGCATCTTTACCTTGTTCTTTAATTTCACCGTTTTTCAAACGTAGTAGGTAATCTTTCA
Organism: Photobacterium sp. GB-1; assembly: GCF_003026165.1. Lineage (NCBI taxonomy): Bacteria > Pseudomonadati > Pseudomonadota > Gammaproteobacteria > Vibrionales > Vibrionaceae > Photobacterium > Photobacterium sp. GB-1. The sequence continues at coordinate 63,504 of NZ_PYOB01000009.1, forward strand.
AATCACGTTTTACTTCTGGTGCCATGATGTATAGACCGACAATGTTAACCAGTGCCATTGAGAAGATCATCGCATCAGAGAAGTCGATAACAGGACCTAGGTTCATTGATGCACCGATAACAACGAAAGTACAGAACATCAGTTTAAACGCCATCTCCGCTTTCTTACTTTCACCGAATAGGTAAGTCCACGCTTTAAGGCCATAGTAAGACCAAGAAATCATTGTAGAGAAAGCAAATAGAACAACCGCGACAGCAAGTACCAATGGGAACCAAGAGATTGAGCTACCAAATGCTGCTGAAGTTAGTTCTACACCTGCAAGGCCTGAACCTAATTGACCCGTAATAATGATAACCAAGGCAGTCATCGTACAAATCACAACCGTATCGATAAACGGTTCTAACAGAGATACATAACCTTCAGAAATGGGCTCTTTGGTTTTAACTGCTGAGTGAGCAATCGCCGCTGAACCCACACCCGCTTCATTCGAGAACGCTGCACGTTTAAAGCCTTGGATTAGCACACCAATCACACCACCAGTAATACCTTCACCGGTAAATGCACCATTAATAATTTGGGCAAAGGCATCATCAATCAGATTGTAGTTCATCACTAGGATAACGACTGCTGCACCAACATAAGTAATCGCCATGAATGGAACAACTTTCGCTGTTACTTTAGCAATCGACTTAATACCACCAATGATAACGAATGCCACCAATAGCGCGAGGATCAAGCCAAACAACCAACCTTTATCAGCAAAGAAAGATAAATCGCCACCCGTTACACCAACAACTTGCTTATACGCTTGGTTGGCTTGGAACATGTTACCACCGCCTAACGCGCCACCAATCGCAAAGATTGAAAACAGAACCGCAAGCGTACGACCTAATGCTGCATTGCCACGTTTTTCTAAACCTTGGCTTAGGTAGTACATAGGACCACCAGAGACAGTGCCATCTGGATTATAAGTACGGTACTTAACGGCAAGTGAACACTCAACAAACTTAGTCGACATGCCCAGTAAGCCTGCAAGGATCATCCAGAACGTTGCACCAGCACCACCAATTGTCACAGCAACAGCAACACCTGCAATATTACCTAAACCAACAGTACCAGAAAGCGCTGTCGATAAAGCCTGAAATGGGGTGACATCACCACTGTCTTTAGGATCAGCATAATCCCCTTTAACAATTTTAACGGCGTGTTTAAAACCACGAATATTGATAAAGCCCATGTAAGCGGTAAAAAATACAGCAGCGACAACAAGCCAAAGTACAATCCATGGCGCTTTAACATCCGTAAAAGGAAGCGGAATGGAAGAGAAAATCATTCCAACAAAAGGGTTAACAATCGGGGCAACAACCTCATTAATCTTCTCATCAAGAGAGCTAGCAAAGGTGCTACCTGATGCGCCAAGCATGGCTGCCGTCATTAAAATTTTATTCATACAACATCCTTGTTTGAATATACAAAATTCATATTGGTAGTTTTACATTTTGTTTACACTTTTAACATAGCAACATCCTAAATTTGAATAAAGCCCCAATCATAAGAGTATGAAACAAGCATTGCATATCGCAAAAATAACAATCAACTTACTTGCCAACAAAGAACAAGAAAATAAAAAACACAAAATAAACAACAAGATAAAAAACAATAAGGAAGGATATGACGCTATTTTTAGAATGAGAGTCAAACAAGCAGGTGAGAATAATCATCATATAAATCGCATATTTCTTACAAAAAAATCGCGGATTATGGAGAATATCTTACACAGATTAGTATTTTTATCTGCATAAATGAGATGACTATCGGATAAAGAAAAGAGTACTAGCACAAAATAAAGAATAAAAAATCAATATTAGTGAATATAATATCAACACAATCACCTAGGTAGCCTTGCTAGAGCGATTATTTACCATGAAATAATATTCTTTATTTTACCGGCCAGCCCCCTTTGAAATCAGAATAATCATCCAAAATAAAGATTAAATAAAACTTATTAAACGGAAACAGCAAGTAGCGGAATACCGATCCAAAGTACGGATGCAAAAATGAAGAAAAAGAAATAAGTAGACTTAAATGACATGATTTAGACCTCGATTTAATCTTTATGTACTGCATTTTATACTTTTTAGTCATTCTCGTATGTTCAAAAAATCAGTCGTTAGTTTTCAATTTTAGTAAACAAGATAAAGCATAAAATGCTTGCTAGAAAAAGATTAGAGGGATATTGTTTCCTCTATGGAATTACGATTAAGTTCACCTCACCTCTTTCTTTGTTGGTGGCGCTCTTACTAGAGCGGCGCTGAACTAACACACCTTATTTTTATGTTCATACGCTGCCGGAAGGTTTGCCATGAACAATTATGATCTTGTTTCAGTCCTCTCCGGTAGCAACAATTATTTTTGGAGAATACTATGACAACATCAGCACAAAGCACTAACGTGATTCTTACTGGCGATCGAGCAACAGGTCCACTTCACCTTGGCCACTATGTGGGTTCCCTTGAACAACGCATTCAACTACAACATCAGTACCAACAAACCATTCTTGTCGCTGATATGCAGGGACTGACTGATAATGGGCATAACCCACAGAAAGTCGCTTCTAATATTTTAAACGTGGTAGCCGATTATCTCGCAGTTGGTATCGATCCCAACTTAACCACTATTTGTTTACAGTCATCACTACCCGCATTGGCTGAGCTGACCATGTACTATTCAAACTTGGTATCGATTTCTCGACTTGAACGTAACCCAACCGTTAAAAATGAAATTCAATCTAAAGCATTTGGTCGTTCCATTCCTGCCGGATTTTTAACTTATCCCATTTCTCAAGCGGCTGATATTACGGCATTCAAGGCTAATTTGATCCCTGTCGGTGATGACCAATTACCCATGCTAGAACAAACCAATGAAATCGTAAGAAAAATTAACCATATCGCCGGAAAAGAAATCTTAGTCGAATGCCAAGCACTACTAAGTAATGTGGCACGCCTACCAAGTACTGACGGTAAAAACAAAATGTCGAAATCAATGGGAAATGCGATTACGTTAGGCGCAGACAGTAAACAAATAAGCCAAGCGGTGAAATCAATGTACACCGATCCTAACCACTTACGGGTTGAAGATCCGGGCAACATTGAAGGTAATGTTGTCTTCACCTATCTTGATGCTTTTCATCCAGATCAAAGCTATGTCGCTGAACTAAAAGAGCATTACCAACGTGGTGGTTTAGGTGATGGTACAACAAAGAAAATCTTAGAGGCGTGCTTACAAGATTTAATCACGCCTATTCGTCAACGCCGTGAAGAATACTTAAATGATAAAGCCTATTTAGTTGAAGTATTGAAAAAAGGCACCGAAAAAGCCAATCAAGAAACTCAGCTCGTATTACATGATGTGAAAAGCGCATTTGGGCTTAACCTTTTCTAATGGTTTCGGATATCGAAGTCACTTGGGTATAAAGGCAGCTATGTTTATACTGACTCGATTTTCAGATAAACATAGCCGTCCAATCACACAGTGCAGTTATATGGCAACCATCGAACTCGAACAAGACTACTACCTTCACAACTTTAAGGCGTTACTTAAAACCGTAGAGCAGTATCATGCTTCATTATTAAGTACAGATGAAAAGCACTGGCTGCAATCTTTCCACCAGCTTTCAACCGATGCGCAAATGTTGCTGATCCGCTTACTATCACGTAAAGGGATCTTATTTCGTTTTAACAAACTTAATTATGACGAAATTACAAATATCGACTTAGCCAAAGATACGCTGATTAATGCTCATTTTATTAGCCAAGAAATCACCGTTCTTCTCCAGCAGCAAGTTATCAGCATCAGTGATATTTTCTCACTCTATACCAAACCTGAACTACAGCGTTTATTCCCAACCCTTATTGAAAAAACAGATAAGAAAGCTGAAATACTATTTAAATTAGAAAGCCATGATGATAGTGAATACTTGCTTAATGTCATTAGCGAGCCACTTGTTATGGTGCAACAACAAACCCTGCTCGCAAAGTTTCTATTGCTGTTTTTTGGTAATAGCCATCAAGATCTTAGCCAATTTGTATTAAGTGATTTAGGGCTCCATAAATTTGAAAATTACCGGATTGATGCCAGCACGCAACTGTTCCACACCACAGAACAAGTCGACCAATGGCTGACACTAACCCAATTATCCGACTTATATTGGCGTGCCCATGAAACGAAAGACTACGATACTATTTCTTCCCTTGTACCACTATTGCCAAAGGCTACTTCATGGTTGCCTCTCGAAAATAAACGCCAAAAACTGATCAATCATATGGCGCGAGATTTAGAGCGAAACCATCAATATGACGCAGCACTTGCTCTCTTTCGTCAAACTGAACGTACGCCAAGCCGTGAACGACAAGCACGAATACTCATGGCGCAGCAGCAATACCAAGCAGCCTACAATGTCGTGAAAAATATTCAGCATGATGCGAAAAATGAAGATGAATACGGCATAAGTCTGAGGTTAGAGAAAAAGCTCGCAAAGTCAGTCAATCACATTTTTACAGCTCCAAAAACGTTTGCTCCAAAAGCGATACAACTGCAACTTGCGAATCCTGAACACCAAAGGGTTGAACACTGCACTGCTGGCTATTTTGAGTCTCAAGGTTGGACGGTGTTCTATCTTGAGAACCAATTTCTCAACAGCCTTTTTGGGTTAGCAATGTGGGATATTATCTTTGCCCCCATCAAAGGCAGCTTTATTAATCCTTACCAATTAGCGCCACTGGATATGTTCAATTCAGAGTTTTACCTCAAGCGAAAAGACGTAATTGATGAACGCTTACAAGCGATTGAACAAGGTCACTATGATGGCTGGCAAACACACTTTGAGACAAAGCAAGGGATCTCTAACTACTGGGTACATTGGGAGCTATTTAATCAGCAAGCACTTACATTGGCTTTAAGCCATATACCACCAGCTCAATTAGCGGTAATGTTTCGTCGATTACTTAAAGACTTACGCCACCACCGCTCAGGAATGCCTGATCTGATCATGTTTAATGACACGGGTTATCAGTGGGTAGAAGTCAAAGGACCCGGTGATAAACTACAAGACCACCAGTTACGTTGGCTCGCTTTTTTTGATCAACATAGAATTCCCGCACAAGTGGCTTATATTACATTTTCAGATCCTAACGAAGACTAAGCGAATAAATAGACGTTTTTTGCGTTAGCGTAATAAAAGCCTGCCGTAAATTCGATACCATGCTGCGATTAGCACTAACAGGTATGTTTATAATGAAAATAACTGTGGATGGCGGCTCATTTAAGGTCGCAATTGATACTGAGTATGAAGGCCTAGTCGCAGAAGCAACTGCGGTGTATAACGAAACATTAGAACAGGCAACAACACCAGATAAGGCTATACTGCGCTTTCTTCAAATCATTCTTGAACACCGTGATAATGATGACGCTATCGGTTATGCCGTATTAGGCTTACTTGGCTGGTATAACAAAATAATTAATCCTGTTACAGATAAAGATATCGAGCTAAATCTACCCAAAATTCTACCGCATTTGCTAAATCCGACGGGTGATTTAACCGCATTCAATCCCATGGAAAAAACGATGTTCGCGCATTAATCATCGTATTGTAAGTGCCTATTTCTCAATACCGATAATAGGCATTATTGCGACACTTAAAACCTTAACCTTACGCTATTTACTCATGTCATTTATCCTCTGTAAGCCCTACGTGACGCTTATAAATATAAACTTTTTATCAGTAACTGTTTGTTTATGACACGCTTATAACAAACATGCTAGTATATCGTCATTGAAAAAAAGTCTACTATATGACGCTACTATTACCTCAGTAATAGTATGATATTATTGTTAATACCTGTTTCAACTCGGTACTCGAATGAACCAATCAGAACTATTATTAGACGTTAGTACTCACGCTTTACTACACCTAGAATTCAAAAAACTAGATAAACGACTAAGCCTTGCAGAAAAAAATAATATATTGGTTCAATACCTAAAGCCAATCGTCAAATCTCACCAGTATCGACGAGTAAAGAAGACGACGAAAAGCTGGCTACAAATGGGTAGAAGGCTAAATACCGATTTCGAAGCAACATTAAATCAAGAACGCGAACGTTTGCAGCAAATGAGCTCAACCGATCTCTACCAGTTTATTGCCCTGATTCAAGAGATCGAAACAGAGCTGGACACGAAAGCGCAGTATTCATTGGCACATGCCATTGATCTTAATGCGCGTTATGGCAAAGTCTTGGTCTGTGTTGTCGATGAAGATCTAACATCAAGCTTTGATGAAGATGGTTTAATGACCAAAGCAACGCAAATACTCTTTATTGGCGACGAAAAGTTGAAAGATCAATTTTCTTCAATTGTCGATAAGAGCACAGGCTTCCAATCTGTCATTGCTTATGAAGATGAAAACCATTTACGTATTGAGCTATTTCGTCTTTAAACAGCCTATTGTCGCCTAGCCGTCAGCTTATAATTCATCGCTGTTAAGCCTTTTCGAAAGACAATCGTAAAGGCTATCTTTGCTGTCCTCCCCCTTTTTTTTCCAATATCATTTCCGCTCACTTATTTACAAATAAAGTTTACTTTAACCATCCAGATCACCACGTTTTTAACTATTTTAGACGAGATACACCTTTATCTTTATTAACGATACCTTTAGAGTATCCACCTTTATATTTTTGTAACAAGTTAGCTATGACGATAAAGAATTTAACAATAACACTCATGCTGTGTTCAACATTGAGCGCATGTTCTGTCATGAATCAACAAGAGTGCCAAACAGCTAACTGGCAAGCACTGGGTTACATGGATGGCTCTCAAGGTGCCTCTTCAACCCAATTTAACGAACGTAGCTCTGCCTGTTCGGAATACAATGTTCGCGCTGACTTTTCTCAGTATCAAGCCGGTTATCAAAAAGGCCTAATCAGCTACTGTACTGAAAGCCATGGCTTTTTTGTCGGATCTCATGGTAAGTCTTACCAAGGTGTCTGCCCGCAAAATACCGCCAAAGCGTTTGTAAAAGGCTATAACCATGGCCAGCAACTCTACACAGCGCAAGAAAATGTTTCTCGTGCAGAACGAGAATTGAGCTATGAGCAACATGAAATTGATAACCAAAAAGAGAAATTAAACGAGTTAAAAAACAGTTTAATTTATGACCAACTCACCCCACGTGAGCGCCGTGAAAAGCTCGATGAGATTGATGAAATAAATAATAGACCCAACGATCTGAAACGAAAGCAGCATCAACTTAACAAGTTAAAACAAGAACTTGAAAAAGTACGAGCACAAATGAATACATACTATTAAAACGGTATGAAAAAGCCCTTACTCTCGGTACAAAGTAAGGGCTTTAATTGTGATGGATTTACTGGAGATACCATCAGCAATAAATAACATCCATTCTATCTATTACTTTTCCTTTCACACCATGATGGTTATGCAAAAGGAATGCCTCCTTGATGGTATAAAACAATATCCGCTTATTTTTCTATGGTGATTTAGTCCAACAAACGGTCACTGTATTTATTCCATCAAGGTTAGCGGCGCATCTGTTTCTGGGTTAATTCAACCGCACGTAATTGTGCCATTGCTTTTGCCAGATCCATTTCCGCCATAGCGAAGTTAATATCATCAGCATGCTTGTTGATATTTTCTTCTGCGGCGCGTCGAGCTTCATCAGCGCGAGCCTTATCAATGTCCTTCCCATGCATTGCCGTATCGGCAAGTACAGTTACTACAGAGGGTTGGACTTCAACAATCCCGCCTGAGATATAAAGGATTTCTTCAGGATCCTTTAGATCAGTGACAAAACTCGCCACACCAGGTTTTAGTCGGCTCAATAAAGGAGAGTGACCAGGGCGTATACCCAATTCCCCATCAGAGCCAGAAATTGCCAGCGCATGAGCTGGGCCAGAAAACAATGGACCTTCTGCACTCACAATGTTGAGTTGGAACGTGTTTTCGGTTACGCCAATAGCCATGATGCCTCCTTACGCCTTAAAGATTTTTCGCTTTTTCAAGCACTTCTTCGATTGCGCCACAGTACAAGAATGCTTGCTCTGGTACGTCATCATACTCACCGCTTAGTAAGCCTTTAAAGCCTGCGATAGTTTCTTTAAGTGATACAAATACACCTGGTTGACCGGTAAACACTTCCGCTACGTGGTAAGGCTGAGTCAAGAAACGTTCAATCTTACGAGCACGAGATACTGTCTGCTTATCTTCTTCAGATAATTCATCCATACCTAGGATAGCAATAATATCTTTAAGCTCTTTGTAACGCTGCAGTACGGTTTGTACACCACGCGCAACATCGTAGTGATCTTGACCAACAACCAGTGGATCAAGCTGACGAGAAGTTGAATCTAGTGGGTCAATCGCAGGGTATAAACCAAGCGCGGCAATGTTACGAGACAGTACAACCGTCGCATCAAGGTGAGCGAACGTCGTTGCTGGCGATGGGTCAGTCAAGTCATCGGCTGGTACATATACCGCCTGAATAGAGGTGATAGAACCTGTCTTCGTTGAGGTAATACGCTCTTGTAGTACACCCATTTCTTCCGCTAGTGTTGGCTGATAACCTACCGCTGATGGCATACGGCCAAGCAGTGCTGATACTTCAGTACCAGCCAATGTGTAACGATAAATGTTATCGATAAACAGAAGTACATCACGGCCTTCATCACGGAAACTTTCAGCGATAGTTAGACCAGTAAGTGCAACACGAAGACGGTTACCCGGTGGCTCGTTCATCTGACCGTAAACCATGGCTACTTTATCAAGTACCCCAGCTTCTTTCATTTCGTAGTAGAAGTCGTTACCTTCACGAGTACGCTCACCGACACCAGTAAATACTGATAAGCCCGAGTGTGCTTTCGCGATGTTGTTGATAAGCTCCATCATGTTAACGGTCTTACCTACACCCGCACCACCGAACAGACCAATTTTACCACCCTTAGCAAATGGGCAGATAAGGTCGATAACTTTCACACCCGTTTCTAACAGTTCAGAGCTGTTAGATTGTTCTTCATAAGACGGTGCTTCACGGTGAATGGCATATTTGGTTTTTTCGCCAATTTCACCACATTCATCAATCGGTGAGCCTAACACGTTCATGATACGGCCAAGGGTTTCTTCACCCACAGGGACAGTGATCGGTGCTTTGGTATTTACCACTTCTAGGCCACGACGAAGACCGTCTGATGAACCCATTGCGATACAGCGAACAACACCGCTACCAATTTGCTGCTGTACTTCTAATACTAATTCAGCATGCTCACTATCACTAAGGGTAAGCGCATCATATACACGTGGTACGCTATCTTGGTCAAATTCCACGTCAACGACAGCGCCGATGACTTTGACAATCTTACCAGTACTCATTTGATGTCCTCAAAATTCTATTTAAACGGCTTGTGCCCCAGCGACAATTTCACTTAGCTCTTGGGTAATAGCAGCTTGACGGGCTTTGTTATAAACCAGCTGTAAATCATTAATCAGCTCGCCCGCATTATCGGTTGCTGCTTTCATCGCAACCATTCGCGCTGCTTGTTCACAAGCGATACTCTCAACAGTGCCTTGGTAGACCTGTGATTCGATATAGCGAAGCATCAGTTCGTTGAGAATGGGTTTTGGATCTGGCTCGTAGATATAGTCCCAGCGGCTTGATTCATTAGCATCCGCTAACTCTTCTTCTTCAAGCTGAGGATTAGGTAGCAATTGTGCCACCTTCGGCTTTTGCACCATGGTATTTACAAACTCGTTGTAAACTAGGAACAAGCGGTCAATCTTGCCTTCGTCGAAATACTCCAACATGGCGTTAACTGGGCCTAAAATATCTTCAAGTTTTGGTTCATCACCAATACCGGATGTTTGTGCAATCACGTTGCCGAAACGATGGAAAAACGAAATCGCTTTTGAACCGATCAAGGTGGTATCAACCTCCACCCCTTGATCTTTCCACTGACGCATATCTGCCAGTGCTTTCTTAAACAAATTAATGTTCAAGCCACCACATAATCCTCGGTCTGAGGAAATAATGATGTAAGCGACACGTTTTACTTCACGCTCTTCAAGATAGGGATGCTTGTACTCCAACGAACCCGAAGTCACGTGTCCGATCACTTTACGCATGTTCTCTGCGTAAGGTCGGGTCGCTTCCATGTTCTGTTGAACTTTGCGCATCTTACTTGCGGCAACCATCTGCATAGCACTCGTGATCTTTTGCGTATTTTGCACGCTGGCGATCTTAGTGCGGATCTCTTTTGCATTTGACATGGTTAGCTCCTATCTACATTCATACTGCATCGTACTTGGACGGAAATGTTCTCGTCGCTTAGTACGACTGGGTATCAACGAATGTTTTTAGAAGCTGGTGCAAGCTTGCTTCGATGTCATCGTTGTAATCACCAGACTCATTAATTTTTGCTAGTAATTCAGCTGACTGACTCTTAGCAAATGCCATTAATGCTTCTTCAAATGCACCGATTTGAGATAACTCAACGTTATTCAAATAACCTTTCTCGGCAGAGAAAATAGCCAGTGCTTGCTCAGCGACAGACATAGGTGCGTACTGCTTTTGCTTCATTAGCTCAGTTACTTTTTCACCATGGTCTAGCTGTTTACGTGTTGCATCATCAAGATCCGATGAGAACTGAGCAAAGGCTGCTAATTCACGATACTGTGCAAGTGCGGTACGAATACCACCAGACAGTTTCTTGATGATCTTAGTCTGCGCCGCACCACCAACACGAGAGACCGAAATACCCGGGTCAACCGCTGGACGTAAACCTGCGTTGAACAAGTTAGTCTGCAAGAAGATCTGACCATCAGTAATCGAAATTACGTTGGTTGGTACGAAAGCTGATACGTCACCCGCTTGGGTTTCAATGATAGGTAACGCAGTTAATGAACCTGTTTGACCTTTCACTTCACCGTTAGTAAAACGCTCAACATAGTTAGCATTTACACGTGATGCACGCTCTAGTAGACGTGAGTGAAGGTAGAAGACATCACCAGGGAAGGCTTCACGGCCGGGTGGACGCTTAAGCAATAGTGAGATTTGACGGTAAGCAACAGCCTGCTTAGACAGGTCATCATAAACAATCAGAGCATCTTCACCACGGTCACGGAAGTATTCACCCATCGTACAACCCGCATACGGGGCTAGGTATTGAAGGGCGGCCGCTTCAGACGCTGATGCTACAACAACAATGGTATTTTTCAGCGCGCCGTTTTCTTCTAACTTACGCACAACGTTAGCAATTGTTGATGCTTTTTGACCAATAGCCACATACACAGAGTAAATACCAGAATCTTTCTGGTTAATGATGGCATCAATCGCCATCGCTGTTTTACCTGTTTGGCGGTCACCGATAATCAACTCACGCTGACCTCGACCGATTGGCACCATAGAGTCAACCGCTTTGTAACCAGTCTGGATTGGCTGATCAACCGATTTACGATCGATTACACCGGGTGCGATAATTTCAACAGGCGCAAAGCCATCGTTGTCAATCGCGCCTTTACCATCAATAGGCTGACCAAGGGTGTTAACAACACGACCCAATAAACCTTTACCTACTGGCACTTGGAGGATACGACCGGTACCTGTTACTTTCATGCCTTCAGCAAGATCAGCATAAGGACCCATCACTACCGCACCTACAGAGTGACGCTCTAAGTTAAGTGCCAATGCATAACGGTTGTCTGGAAGTTCAATCATCTCACCTTGCATAACATCAGCAAGACCATTGATAACAATAATACCGTCGCTTACAGAGACGATAGTACCTTCATTACGTGCCTGACTGGTCACGTTAAAGGTGGCGATTCGTTGTCTAATTAAATCGCTAATTTCGTTGGAATTCAGTTGCATATCTAATTACCTATTACGCCTGAAGGCTTGTAGCAAGTCGGTTGATAGAGCTTTTTAGCGAGCCATCAATCACCATTTCACCGGCTTTGATTAGCATTCCGCCAACTAGCGACTCATCAATGTGACAATCAAGCTCAACACTGCGATTTAATTTCTTTTGCAGCGCCTGTATCAGGTTCGCTTTCTGCTCATCTGTTAACGGCTCGGTTGTTGTTACTATCGCTGTTACCATGCGCTCATGATCTTCTTTCAGCTCATGGAACAATTCAGCAACTTGCGCAATCACATTTAGACGTCCATTTTCAGCCATTACTCTGATCAGGTTCTGGCCATGTTCATCCAGCAGCCCCTCACAAACGCCCAAGAACATGTCAGTAAACGCTGATGAGTCATGCTCGCCAAACTGCTCGCTATCTTCAATTTGCTGAGCAATAACGGGTTGGCTAGCAACCGTTGCTGCGATAATTAACATTTGCTCCCATTGTTCCAATGCATCATTGGCAAGAGCGAAATCAAACGCTGCTTTGGCATAGGGCTGAGCAATAGTTAGTGGATCTGACATAATGTGCTCTCCGCTTACATATCCTTGATGAGTTTATTAACAAGATCGCGGTTAGCATCTGTGTCTAAGTTACGATTAATCAGTTTCTGCGCCGTTTCAATCACCATGTCAGACATTTCTGCACGGAGTTCTTGGCGAAGGCGATTACGATCACTTTCCACTTCAGCATTGCCCTGAGCAATAATGCGAGCTTTTTCTTTCTCACCTTCCGCTTGGGCTTCTTCGATAATTTGAGCGCGACGCTTATTACCTTGCTCGACTAATTCATTTGCACTTTTCTTCGCATCATCCAGAAGCTTTTCACCATTAGCTTTTGCTAATTCAAGCTCTTTTGACGCGTTTTCGGTATGAATCAGTCCTTCAGCGATTTCGCGCTGACGTTGGTCAATTAACGCAGATAGCGGTGGCCAAACATATTTCATACATAGCCAAACAAAAATCACGAATGAGATTGCCTGACCAAGCATGGTTGCATTTAAATTCATACCATCCTCACTATTTAAATAACGTTATGATTTATAACGGTAGTTCTGGCTATTAAGCCACAGCAAAGATGATGTAAAGACCGATACCTACACCAATCATAGGTACCGCATCCACAAGACCCATCATGATAAAAAACTGAGTACGTAACATAGGGGTTAAATCTGGCTGACGTGCAACACCTTCAAGGTATTTACCCGCAAGATTACCGATACCAGAAGCCGCACCTGCCGCGCCTAAACCAATGAGAAGCGCACCAGCAACGTAAAGAACTGCACTTACAATATCCATGAATGACTCCAAAAATTTATTTAATAGATAAAACTTAAATCGAACTTAATTTATTAATGTTCTTCAGTTGCCATCGCTAGGTACACAACAGTTAGTACCATGAAGATGAAGGCCTGAAGGAACACAATTAAAATGTGGAACAATGCCCACGGCACGCTTAACGCCCACTGCATCCACCACGGCATTAATGCAATCAGGATAAAAATCATTTCACCTGCATACATATTTCCGAAGAGTCGAAGTCCAAGAGAAATTGGTTTTGAAATTAATGTCACCAACTCCAAAACGAAGTTCACCGGATACAACAATGGGTGTTCAAATGGTTGTGTTGTTAACTCTTTAATAAAGCCAACAAGTCCCTTAGTTTTTAAGGTGTAACCAATGATTAAAATAAACACACCTAACGCCATCGACATCGGTACGTTCACATCAGCAGAAGGCAAATCACGGAAATGTTCAAAGCCCAGTGCTCGTGCTAATGCAGGAACGAAGTCGACCGGAATTAAGTCGATCATATTCATTAAGAAAACCCACACGAAGATAGTTAACGCTAAAGGGCCGACTATCTTGCTTCTCGTCTGAAAAATTTCCTTAACAAGGTTGTTTACAAATTCATAAGTGATCTCAATAAAACATTGCAATCGACCTGGAACCCCAGAGGTTCCGTGGCTAACAACATATTTAAAGACACCGATGAAGAGTAAACCTAACACCCATACCATAAACATGGAGTCTATATTTAGGCTCCAAAAACCGTGGCCTACAGTAAGGAATGTTAAGTGGTGCTCAATATATTCGTGAGCGGTAGTTACTGCTTCCACCTTACGTCATCCTAAATTGAGGTTTGTTAAGTATCGGGGTTAAAAAGCATCCTAAAAATGTCACGCTATAAGCTAATAACATAGCTACATGATTTACTGGAATAAAACGAACAACAGCTAAAATCATTACCGCGGTATATACCCACTTAATAAAACTATTAAGTTTGGCTAAATATCGAATACTAATGTCTTTATTTGTTTTTATTTTAAAAGCAGCGGCACTTAATCCTAACAATGAAGGAATAACTGCAATAGCCACCCCAATAATTGAAGATTTAACGCCAAACCAATTAGTCGTAATAGAAGCAAAAAAAATAAAAAGTAAACCTAATATTATTTGCCCAATCACTATTACTTTTGCTGCAGATAAAATATCGCTAGAACCAGATTTCGTATTCATTTCTAATCCTCTTTATTTATGCAATAACCTGCTAACCCCCTCCATTTCAACTTGTTACGGGTTATTTCAACTTGTGATTAAATTTACACAAACGTAAGGAATGAATAATATCGCAAGAGAAAATTCCCTCACCAAGAGCAAATATCTCATCAACTAAAATGTTAAATAAATATTAAATACCGAAGCAGAAAAGTGTTATTTATATCAATGCAACTTGCAACACATTTAAAATCAATAACTTTGACGCCACCTCTTGATGATTAAAATTTACGTGATCGTTATCACTAACGCTATTAAAAAAAATGAAATCAATGTTTTTCATTTTTGAGTAAGTAAATGATTGCAGCCTGAATGGATTATATTGTAAGCAAAGCGAATAATTATGTATTAACATCGATAATCAAAATGAGCGAAATACAAAACTCACGGCGTATTAATAATTATTATCAACCATAAAAGTTGACGGTTATTTGCTATTTATTGTCTTTTTTTGCAATAAATTTCAATTTTAAAACGGCAAAATCATGCGATTTAAGCTTGTCTTCTTGCTCTTTCACTGCGAGTTCAAGGAAGAGAAAACATAACAATCAGCACTAGCAGGACGCTCTCTGTGGCGAAAAAAGAAGAAAAGGGAATAAAAATAGTTGACTGTATATATAGCCAAATTATTTTTTAAAAGAAGGTATCGGTACAGCGTTATTAATAAAATTCCGATATCACAGAATGAAATAATAAGATGCTGATTAACAAAGGTAATAAAAGCCTTTAACGGCACCCAAAAACGTTCACCTCTAAGCTCAATAAATATAAACAAACGCTCATTGAAAGCTATTTTCAACGTTGTAAATGACAATATGAAGTCATAAAAAATAGACAACATTATATTTAAAATATCGATCACTACGAGCGATAATATGCCCTAAGAAAAGAACATAAATAATACATTAAAATTAAAATATAAAAGTCAACATATGCATCCAATGCTATATATAAAATAGAGACGTTAAGAATTGCTAAATTCAGCCATTATATTTACCAATTAGGTTATATATAATAAAAATGAATCGTAATAAAAATAGAGCTATCCGACAAAATTTATCGACTGTTTGATCTATAATTATAGATTAACAATTTTTCCATACGTAGAATTAGCACAAAATAAACAATATTAATGTGCTACAAATATTGCTAATGTAAATAAACCAAACAACGATGATACATATTTACTGATAAAAAATAAAGACAAAGACACATAGCTGTTACTTTAAAGACACATTATCAACTAACTGATAACTGCATTTAGTGACATTAATTTGTACCCTCTATTTAATCTTGTCTTTTAATACGCTGGTATGTTTCTGAGATGTAACTTTTATGAGGTATATAAGTAACAATGGAAGTCAAATCTCAACTCTCATCATTAAAAAATACCGTCTCTTCAGGTTGGAAAAGTGTCATTCCTTTTGCAAACTTCAATATTGAAGAGAATCACACCTTTGACATGACCCATTTTGAAGGTCTGTGGCTAAAGCAATACCTCTCAACTATCACGCCTGAGTATCATGCTTTATCCACTCAAATTACAAAAATAGCCCAGTCAGTAAATCCTTTAACCTTTAACTTCTATAGTTTAGCGCTATGGACGAGCCCAGATCGCTACACGCAATTACATACACTGTGCCACTACAGCGCATTACTCAATAGCTCTATTCGTTTTCATTTAGATGAAAATAAAGGTGACAACATCAACTTGTGGCTATTAAGTAATGAACCGATCGCAAAACATTCAACAGAAAGCCTATCGTTATTGGCTTTACACTTTGCGCTATTATTGAATGTCATCAAGCAAACGTGGGGCACACAAACACTTAAAGGTGATGCGTATTTACCCTCGCTGACCAATTTACGTATCGAACAACCGTTGTTTGATAACCTGATTGCGTCATCTGCACTGAATATAAAATGCCACTATAGCTTTCCGTTGATCCGCCTGACTTTTAGTAAAAAGTCGTTATCCTTGCCATTAACCGATTCTGATCCGGTGATCCATCAAAACAGCTTATGGCAGTTAAAACATCAGCTCGTAAACTATCAGCAGAACAATGTGATTCATCAAGTTTACCGTGCGCTCAGAAGCCTACCTGATTTAGAGGCCGCCTCTGGCAACCATATCGCAAGTTTAATGGACATCAGCTTTCGCACCTTAAATAGACGTTTAGCATGTTTATCAACAAGTTATCGTGGGGTTTTAGAAAACTATAAATTAGAAATGGCGTTATCCCTGTTAGATAATTCAGAGTTAGGGTTAGCTGACATTGCACAGCAATTAGGTTTTTCTGATCTCAGTACCTTTTCACGCGCGTTTAAACGCTGGACAGGACTATGCCCGTCTCAGTTAACCAGTAAAAACCAAACAATAGCACCGCGTGTGGTTTCACATTGGGAACTCATTTAAGACTCGTTACTTCACTATTGTTCAATTAGCTGCTAAATAGGTAGCTGATTGTAGTCGATAAGCTAACGAGATAGGCTTTAATTTTGTGAAAACCTTAAACCAGACCAGCGCATTCTGCTAAACTCCGTCGACAGATTTCGCGATGGTAGGAACACTCAATCATGAGCCAAGAACAAATCAACAACCCATTACACGGTTTGACGTTAGAAAAGATCCTTGTACGTTTACAAGAGCACTACGGATGGGAAGGGCTAGATGCAAGAATTAAAATTAACTGTTTTTACAGCGATCCCTCTATTAAGTCGTCTTTAAAGTTTTTACGCAAAACCCAATGGGCAAGAGACAAAGTAGAAGCCTTATATATTGAGACTTTTTGTAAGTAACCCGATTGGCATACGCACTTTAACTAATACATAAGTAAGGTATGCCATTTCTTCTTCGCTGCTCACCTCTCCCTTTCTTTAAATAACCATCACAATCAACAGTCTTACTATATTGTTTAACCAATCCGAATAATGATATCGATGTCATTAAATGTGGTTAGTTGTTCTAGCGCACTTCTGTCGAGTAGACGACACCTGTTACCAAGTGTCGTCCCTCTAAGAACCCAGCGTGCAACTTTCACCGCACTAGGCTCAAGCCTTCACGAAGGCACCGATTGGCACCCAGCAACTTATAAAGCAGCGAGAGCAGGCTCATGCCAAGAGTTACGGCATTGCTTCTTTGATTTTCTCTTTGCCAAGTATTCTTGGTATTGAGGATCAAAAGGCGTAGCAGCGCTCCTGATTTTCACATGTCTCTCTATTGGCACCTTGGCTATTTGAAACAGATTGAACTGACAGTCCATATTCATGATCTTCTGCCAACCGTGAAATTGCCATTGGCCTTGACGGTTGATGAAGTACTTAAGGGCGATCCAAGTTCTGGATTTTGTTGGATGACGCCTTTTTGCCCAGTGCCATAACGTATGGAATAGCTTGTGACCTACATATCCGAATACCTGTTTAGCCACGCAGTGTCGATAGTAATTCGACCAGCCCCTTAGTTTCGGATTTATTAACTTAATTAAATCGTTAACGGGGATAGTTGCGTGCTTTTTGATGAGTTCGCGCAAGTTGGTCAAGAACAGTAGTGTATTGGATTTGCTCGGTTTAATGAGTAATTTCCCTTTGTATTTCCTATGGTTAAAACCTAGAAAATCAAAACCACGACTGATATGAGTCATGTGCGTTTTCTCTTCGGAGAGTGTTAGGCCTCTTTCTGCTAAGAAATCAGCAATCAACGGTTTGATATCGTTCTCCAGCACTTCCTTTGAAGCACAGGTGACGACGAAGTCGTCGGCGTATCCAATAAAGTTGGCTCTAGCACCCTTTTTAAGTGCGGTAGGCTTTATGTGCTGCTCCAGCCCCGCAAGAGTCATTAGCATCAAGGTTGGGGATATAACCCCTCCTTGAGGTGTTCCCTCATCAGTACGATAGAACAGCCCTTTATCCATAAAACCAGACTTTAGCCATTGTTCCAACATGCGTTTATCGACGGCAATGTTATCCATTAACCATTGATGTCCGATCTTGTCGAAACAAGCTTTGATATCTCCCTCAAGAACCCATTGTGCAGATTTCTTTAGCGCCAGACATTTGAAGCACTGAGCGATTGCATCGGCAGTACTACGGTTTGGTCTAAATCCGTAACTATTAGGGTCGGCAAGTGTTTCTGACACTGGCTCTAGTGCAAGAAGATGAAGCGTTTGCTGCGCTCTATCGACCATACAGGGGATACCCAGTGGTCTAAGCTTGCCGTTTTTCTTGGGGATGTAGATACGCTTGAGCGGTTTGGCTTTATAATCTTTTCTGCTCAATTGATTGACTGCTTTCATGCGGCGCGTATCTGTATTCCAGATAACGCCGTCAATTCCAGGCGTTTTACTGCCTTTATTTTGTGATACCCGCTTAACAGCAAGAAGTTTTGCTGAGCGTGAGTGAGTCAGTATCCACTGCACCGCTTTCGCTTTGCCGTGTTTACCTTCTCGTGTTGCCTTTGCAATACGCATCTGAAGCTTTAAAACATGGGATTCAACGGCCTTCCAATTGATGGATTGCCATTGAGCACTGTCAGGAGAGGCACTAATCTCTTTTGAAATCATCATTTGCGTTTCTCCTTGAATAAAGTTCTTCAAATTATCTTGCAACGGAAGACCAGTTAGAAGTCAGCTCACTTTCGTGCCAGATAGAGACCTGTATCTGCATCGTTACAATGCAGCCTTCGCTTTTTCCAACATCCTCTACCTGCATCACTATCGGTCGCAGAGACTTTCCCAGTGGGAGTGATACAGGCTTACCGTGTTCCGTATGTCGCGCAATGTCAGTTTAGATGCCCGCTATGGTGCGGAGAGTTCAACGATCACGAAAGAGCATGGGGCAATCTCTTTCCGACTCTCGTGCCTTTTGGCTACAGCGTATTAACCACTTCCGCTGTTTCATAATATAACGCACCTTACGCGGATTCACTTATGTTCATCATGCTGACTACCTAGCACTCACCCGATGTTGTGGTTATCAGGAGGATCGTCCTCTCACGACTTCAATCCCGATTGGAAAATACCAACCTTCGTTACATTGTCAGAGCCGCTACTTTATTCAGGCTCCTAGGTTCATCTGGTGATACAGATGGTTCACTCGTTGAGCGGTGAACAGCGCTTCATACGACATCACGTCGCACGCCCCTTTATGAGTTAGACCTAATACTCATTCATATCGTATTAATGTGATTTTGGATTAGTTTTATTAGGCCAACTTTATCTGTCAGTAAAACGTCACTTTTAGGTTTTCATGCGCAAACTCCGCCCCTGATTGAATACTTTGAAACTAGTAACATCATTAACAAAAACACAATGTCTATTTTTTGTTTTTCCTATGCTTTTTCTTATGGCGATGCATGCTTTGCTGTACAATCACCTTGGGCTTCAATCATGATATGCGTGAAAGATCAATTAAAAGCAAGATTAAGAATGCACGGTTGGGATGGTAAAAATAATGTTTTTCTAAGAAGAAGTGAAGATGTCTTAGAAATTGATGCAACCTCTCAGGTTAATATAAGAACTATTGGCAGTTTACTTGACACCATAGATGATTGGTATGGTGCGATTGGTAATGCCACTTTAAAACTAGCTGTCTCAGGATTCACAACAACATTTGATAATGAACCGTATTTTATCGTTGAGAAAATAGGTTTTTATTTAAAGGATACTTACGATTTTTTATCGGATAGTAAATGGACTAAATTTGGTTTATCAGAACCACTAGGTATATGGAGTAAATCGGGAACTTTAGATAAAGCTAAAGCATCAATCTATATTAGTTCTTATACACAAGGGCTATTTGGATTATTGGCAAGAGAGTTTTCAGATTATGTTCCTGTTGAAAATGATGATTTTAGGTCATGGCAGAAAAAACATAATTCGGGTGGTGATTATATTGTTTTCTCTGACATTATATGGATGGAACCTTTAAATAAGGATAAATCGGTAAAATTATAATGGCAAATTATTTAAAATTAACTTTAATATTAATAGTTCCGTTTTTTTTATTTTGGTGGGCTGTGTTGTCACCAGTTTCCTTCATTGATGATAGTCATTCTCATACAATAATTAGTCCAGATAAAAAATGGAAAATAGTTTTATCACCGGTAACAATGACAACACCATTATCTTTAATTCAAGGATTGGAAGGTAAAAGATATATAACATTATTTGACAAAAATGGTAATTATATAGGACAAAGTACACCTTTTTGTATTATGAGGATGGAACAATATAATATATTATTCCCGTCAAAGGACAGGCCGTATCTTGGTGTTTTACCAGAGAATTGTGATTATGATATACCGATTAATAAAAAAAAATGGTGGAGTAAGATCATAGGATTCATTTCTTATTGATATCACTGCTATATCTTTTGATGATTTAACTTTATTAGTACGCATAAATAGCTTTATTGTTAAATGACCGTCCACAGTGGCAGTCTTTTTGTTCCCTAAAGATACTTTGTGAAGAAGTTACCAATACTTTCTCTAATGCTTATCAGCCTAAATAGAATAGAAAGCCTAAGAAGGTTTTGTCCAAAAGTGTGTTAGGCGAAGCTATGATCGCAGTGTGATAAATACAGATTATCTAATGAGTCACGCACTCTGTTCACTATAGCCATTCGTTATTGGTTGCTATATTCAGACAAATAAAAAACAGAAAAGAAAAGCTCTCACTTATCTTTTCTGTTTCTTTTCACTTATTGTTGATTAATAAATGATTATTTAGCTTCTACACTTTTTAAATAAGCCAAGATTTCATCTTTAAGCAATAGTTTTTCTTTTTTAAGCTTATCAATAACATCTTCGTCGTAACCGTCTTTCGCTGTCATCTTTTCAATTTCAGCGTTAAGCTCGCTGTGTTTATTGTATAGACGATCAAAAGCAACTTCTTTGCCTTTTAAAGAATCGATTAACTCTTTGTATTCTGGAAACATCGGAACTCTCCTTATAAATAGCTTATGTCTTAGTTATACGCCTTCTATCTAATTAAATTAAGACAAAAATCATGTTTTTGCTGCGCTATTTATGAAAACCAATATTACTATTTCAAGCCATTGAATATGGCTTGAAAAAGGCGCAAGGCGACTTAACTACAAATTTCAGCGAGAGTTCTTAAGCGG
Source organism: Photobacterium sp. GB-1 (assembly GCF_003026165.1). NCBI lineage: Bacteria > Pseudomonadati > Pseudomonadota > Gammaproteobacteria > Vibrionales > Vibrionaceae > Photobacterium > Photobacterium sp. GB-1. The sequence goes on from NZ_PYOB01000009.1 coordinate 85,148, forward strand.
CGTTCAGATTGAGCAACAAACGGGTTTTTCTGATCCCATGCGTAACCTGCCAGTATCGAGCACACCATTTGTTTTATTTTAGGATCGGGATCGGTATAGAAAATCACTTTTTGTAATTCACCAGAGTACCAACCTTCGACATAGGTACGGAAGGTATTTACCCCTACCATTAATTTATCGGCATATTCTTGCTGCCAATTAACGTCATCGCCTGCTAATTGCTTCAATAAGGCGCTAACAACCAAATCTGCCGATTGCATTGCAATGGTCACGCCTGATGAAAATACAGGGTCTAAAAACTCCCCGGCATTGCCTAATAACGCATAGTTGTTCGTCGCAAGGTGTTTTACATTGGCAGAATAACCGCCAATTTGCGCTGCAGGATTGGCGTATTCAGCTTTGCTAAGCAGCTTATTTAATGTTGGCTCTTGCGCCACAATTTGCTGCAATGCTGTTTTTTCATCAGCATCGTATTGGGCTAAAAATTCAGGCTCTGCCACCACACCTAATGAGCAAGTCCCGTTGCTAAATGGAATAAGCCAAAACCACACATCTTCATTCGTTGGGTGAACGGAAATTAAAATCTTTTCACGATCGTGCTCAACACCGCTATCTTCAATATGATCCACCACATGGGTAAAAATGGCATGGCGCACAGGTAAACAAGACGGCTGCTCTAAATCGAGTAAACGCGGTAATACACGCCCAAAACCACTGGCATCTAAAATAAAGTCGGCTTCGAGCGTATAGGTTTGTCCTGTTAACGCATCACGAACCGTAATAACGGAGCGAGTGTCCCCACATTCAATTGCTTCTACGTTGTGTTGATAACGAATTTCAACCCCTTGCTTGGCCGCTTCATCGGCTAACACTTTATCAAAGTTGCCACGCTGTACTTGATAAGTCGTACCAGCGCCTGCTGTGAATTTATCGCGAAAATCAAACGCCGTATAGGTATCACGACGGCGAAATGCAGCGCCATTTTTATATTGAAAATCAGCGCCTGTTACTGCATCGAGCATATTGGCTTTTTTTATCACTTCCATACAGGCAGGTAATAAGCTTTCGCCGATAGAAAAACGAGGAAAAGTGTTTTTCTCTAAGACAACAACATCAATATTATTTTGATTGAGCAACGCTGCTGCAACAGAGCCTGATGGGCCTGCGCCAATAATTGCAACTTGGGTACGTTGTCTACTATTCAACATCTTTTTCCTTTTATTAGCACTGTAAATGTCTTACCTGACAGGTGTGAGATAAGAAGCAACGATCGGTTTGGATATATTATCAGCGCAGAGTTTAACAAAGTTATTTCTTCACACCATACAACGGGGAGCGCTTTATCTTAAAAAACAGCAATTAGGGGCATTGTTTTATTTTCTCACAGGAGAGATCACATTTTCGTTTTAAGGCGTACACACTATTAATACATCATGACAAATCAGGAAGATGCCCATGAACTCTTTTTTGCTTCTGACTCTGTTATTACTTCCTGTAATATCTGGTTGTGCCAACCAAGCATTTTTCTCGCCATCAAATAATGATATGCCAAGTAAAGAGGTCGTTTGGCTTGATTCGCTCTCTGGCAATAAAATTGCTTATCGCTATTATCACCCCACGAATACTTCTTCTATGCCGTCACCTGATCTTCGCGGTACTGTGGTTCACTTTCATGGTAACAGTGGGCAAATGGAGCAAACCCAAGAAAAAGTCGCATGGCTGACAGATTATGGTTTTAACGTGATCACTTTCGACTATTCAGGCTTTGGTCACTCGACAGGGACGGCAACAGACAAAGATGCGTACCTTGATGCGATTTCGATCCTTAATTACATCAATCAATATAACCACCAGCCATTATTTGTTGTCGCTACCTCTACTGGCAGTAATATCTTTTTACGGGCTTGGGCTGATAATCCGATTGAAATTGACGGTATTATTCTTGATTCTCCCTTTACCAGTTACGTTAAAGAAGCGCAGTTTGTTTTAAGCCAAAGCCCTTTTGGTAAACTCTATGATTGGTTTGCACTGGTAATTATGCGAGATGATTATGCCGCAGAGCAGAGTTTGCATCGTGTGCCGGAAAGTCATGCCTTGGTAGTACACTGTGAAGAAGATAGCGTTGTGCCGTTTGAATTTGGTGAGACCCTCTATCAACAGCTCAAGGGGAATAAAGAATTTATGGCTTTCGATGATTGTCGCCACGCGAGAGCCATGACAGGCGACCATCCTCGTTATCAGCACAATATTGCCCAGTGGTTAGTTAACACCGAGCAATATGTGAGACAAAATAACCGAGAGCAAGTCACGCAAATGATCGCTTATAATGAATAGTTCGGTTCGTTTATGCGGCTGATAAGGTTAATAAGGTATGACCTAAACCAATATTGTCTTCGCGCTCTGTCACAATAAAGCCCGCTTCTTTGACTATTTCTAGAAAATCATCACTGCGATAGAAACGGCTATTACCGTTGGCTAAACAAGTGAAATATAACGAGGTCGCATTCAAGCTATAGGTCGCCGCTTCGTAACGCTGTGCATCCCAGAAAAGCTCTAAAATATACACCACCGCATCAGGTGACATCGCTTCACGTACGCGACGTAAAATACTCAGTATTTCCATCGGTGAAAAACAATCTAAAAACTGGCTCATCCACCACACATCCGCTCCTTGCGGTAATGCTTGAGATTTATCCAGTAAGTTAGTGCCTACACCCGAAATGCGTTCTGCCAGCCCTTTTTCTTTGGCTTGCGTGAGTGCCATCTCAACTTGTTGTGGTAAATCGATAATAGTAACGTTCACATCAGGATCATACGCACAACACTGTTGCGCCCACTTACCCGTGTTGCCACCGATATCAAATAAGCGTTTAGGCTTTTTCGCAAAGACACGTTCAAGTAGTAACGGAAATGAACGATCAGAATAGAAATGGTCGAAATTAAACCAACTTTCTTTGGCGGCCATAGGTAGTTGAGATAGCCCTTGATAAATGGTTTCCCAATCGCCTAATTCAACAAGGCCTGCGGGTTTGCTTTCTTTAATAGATTGAGAAAGGTGCATCATCGCGGCGTAACAAACATCTGCGGTAAAATCGATATTTGCTCGAGTCATACCATCGTGCAGTAAATAATGTCCCAGATTGGCTAAACGGTATTTTGGCGCGTGCCAAGTGACAATATGTGCGCTTAGGCCCATATCTAATAACACTTTTACACCATATTCACTGATCCCTGTTCGCTTTGAAATGGCTACAGCATCCAACCCATCTTTTTTTACTTCATCTAATGCGGCTAAGATACCAAGATCACGCAGAGATTTAGCGGTTTGAAATACGATAGGAGCGAAAGCAAGTTTTTGCGCTTCTGTTTTTGCATCAAGAGCATTGAAAGGATCTACAGAATAATCGGTCACACGACACCTACATAGGTTAAACAGTTGCCGCTTATTCTATCGACCCTTTACTCACTCTTATTGTTTTAAAACAAATTATCAGTCATTAGTTAATATCATTCGCTATGCACTTATTACGATAATTTTATTAATAGTTCTGAATAGTTACACCAAGTTGTTGTTGGATAGAGCGAGATAATTTCATCACCCAGTTATTGTAATTGCGGTGAATATCTGTGCCGTCATAATCCAAATTTTGACTATTTTTATAATCAATACTGTAACTTAATGTTGAATACGAAATGTCGACCGTTGCGGTATGAGTTCGAACAGAAAGGGTTGCCACAATCAAGCCAGGTTTTATTACTCGAGCGCTCCATCCTCGTTGCTCTGCTGCGGTTAATATCGCTTTTTGCACATCATCAATAGAATGTTGTTGCCCAGTGACAGTGCTCGGCACATAGACATCGTTTAAATTCATGACAGGTTTGCTGGTACAACCTACAATCAGCAAACTCGCCATTATACTAACTAGGGTCTTTTTCATTTAACGCTCGTCATGGTTTTAATTAATCGTCAATAAAGATTATCATCTAGATTGATAGCAACAAACAAGATAGACATTCCATTTTGGAATGAATGACACCTTGAAAACATTACATAATATTTTTCATGGTAGATGCCATAAACAACACAAATATGTTTTTCAATCACAGGTAGACTTTATTATCATAAGCCACATTCATTAGAACACGATATTTATTGCAAACGGTTAACCATGAACTCTGTGCACTTTACAATCAACCAGTGGGAAGCTCGCTCACTCGGCTTGTCATCTCTCGCTGAGTGGCAGCAATGGGCAATAACCCAAGACTGGCCTCAAGCACCAGAGCCTATCGTGTTTGATAAAATACCGCCGATGATGCGACGCCGTATGAGTAATTTAACCAAATTGGCGTTACAAACAGCTTTGCATATCTCAGAACAACAGCAGATTGATTACATTATTTTCTCAAGCCGTCATGGTGAATTACACCGCACTGTTAATTTAGTTGAATCGATCATTGAGGGTGACGATGCATCCCCCATCGCCTTCTCGCAATCGGTTCACAATACAGCAGCAGGGCTTTATACCATCATCACTAAACAGCCAATCCCTGTGACATCGTTATCGGCAGCAGAGCACACGCTTCACTCCGCACTCATCGAAGCGGCGTGTTATCTAAGCGAAAATCCAGACCACCAGGTTTTATTAGTCGATTTTGATGAACCATTACCTGAACAATATCAAGAATTTGAAACCCAACCTCATCAAGGTTATGCATTCAGTGCTATCTTATCTGCAGGTAATGGCTACACGCTACAGTGGAATGAAACAGACAGAAGCAGCAAGGAAGTCGCTATGGGATATCCACAAACATTAGATGTCATTAAACATCTCGCTTTAGATAACGAAGCGTTTAACCTGTCAGATCAGCGTAACCACTGGCATTGGGTACGAAACAAGTGACAGCATCAAGACTCACTCTGTCACAACAGCTGAATAAATATTGGCGTATTGTTGCAACCGGATTTTGCTTTAGTTTATTTGGTGTTGGCGCACTTACCTTAACCTTCATTATTTTCCCGTTAATGACGCGAACGGCAAAAAATACCCAACAGCGCGAATTTAAAATACAGAAAATCATTCAACAATCGTTTGATTTTTTCTGTCGCACCATGCGTTTTTGCGGCACGATTGATTACCGCTTTGAAAACACAGAATTATTAGAGAACGATAGAAATTGCCTTATTGTGGCCAATCATCCCAGTTTAATTGATTATGTTCTGATCGCTTCTCGACTTCCTCAGTGCGACTGTTTGGTAAAAGCGGCTATTTGGCATAACCCATTTATGAAAGGTATTGTTAAAGCCGCTGGTTATATTCCCAATAGAGATCCAGAAAGTTTGCTCGATGACTGTAGTGAACGATTAGGTAGCGGTAATGTCTTATTAGTTTTTCCTGAAGGTACCCGTACTACGCCGGGGAAAAAATCAAAATTACAACGTGGGGCTGCACAAATAGCAGTTCGCACAGCGTCGGATCTCCGTGTTATTCATATCACGGTTGAACCTAGCTTTTTAACCAAAGAAAAAAAGTGGTATCGCGTTCCCGACAGCAAGCCTTTCTTCTTAGTCGAAGTAAAGGATAAAATAGCGGTTGGATCATTTCTTGAAAGTAGTGATTCCGCCACAACAGCAGCACGTAAGCTCAACCGTTATCTTGATGATGCTCTTTTTCCTGCTCAACACACTGTTCAGCATCATGATAACAATCACAAGTAGGTACTATGGAACAACTACATAACGAATTAAAAACACTCATCATTGATGCATTAAACCTTGAAGACATCACCATTGATGATATTGAAACAGATGCCCCGCTATTTAATGATGGCCTAGGTTTAGATTCTATTGATGCGCTGGAATTGGGTTTAGCGATTAAGAAAAAATACAATATTGTTATTGATGCAGATGACACCAATACTCGTGAACATTTTGCATCAGTTGCTAACTTAGCAAACTATATTTCTAATAATAAAAACTCATAAAATAGCGTAAAAAAAATGACAGAAGCGAATCGTAACCAAGTTTTTGACCAAGTGAAAAATGTTCTTGTGGAACTGTTTGAGCTTGATGCAGATGACATTCAACCGCAAACCAATCTATACACTGAACTTGATTTAGACAGTATTGATGCCGTTGATTTAGTCGTTCATTTACAAAACATTACTGGTAAGAAAATCAAACCTGAAGAGTTCAAAACTGTCCGTACCGTTGATGATGTGGTTGATGCAGTGATCGAGCTTATTGAGGAATAATTGATGATGCGTTTGCTGACAGGTGTGTCAGCATTAGCGTTACTCGCCTACCCCCTTGCGGTTTACTATGGTTTAAGCCGTTGGGGGTTAGGGGTGGTTGCTGGGTTACTGGCAGTATTGTTTTTACTCCGCATTATCGCGGCGAAGCAGACTCAGCTTCGTGAACTTAAGTATATTGCATGGCTCAGCGGTGGCGCGGGACTCATCCTTGCTTTACTCGGCAGCATTTTTCGTGAACATGGCTGGTTTCTTTATTACCCAGTGATCGTCAATATTCTTATGCTTGGGCTGTTTAGTGCCAGTTTATGGCAAAAACAGAGTCTCATTGAACGACTAGCGCGACTGCAAGAGCCAGATTTACCACCAGATGGCGTTCGCTATACCCGCAATGTCACTAAAGTATGGTGTGTATTTTTCATTGTTAATGGCTCAATCGCACTCACAACCTGTTTTCTTCCACTGCAAATATGGACGTTATACAACGGTTTGATCAGCTACCTTCTTGCGGGCAGTCTGTTTGCGATTGAATGGGTTGTGCGACAATTTGTTCAACGTAAATCACAGTGAGAAATCAATCTCTAAATTATTGCTCCTCTCTACTTGTTCTACCTTCAACACCGGAATTACCATGAAACCATTAATACTGCCGACAACAATGATTCCGTTATCTCAATTAATGCAGCAGTCTGATCGCCAATCTCCGGTGTCTGTCGATCCATCAGGTCATCAATCATGGCAGCAGTTTCACAACGATGTTGCTTTGCTGAGTGAAAAACTAAACAGCTATGAGCAACAACAATGGGCGATATGTTGCGAAGATAGCTACTTCTTTGCTGTCGCCTTTATGGCATTAGCCCACAGTAAACAGCACATGGTGTTACCAGGTAATCACCAGCCAGCAGCACTTGCAGAGCTTAGTCACCATTTTGATGGCTTACTCCACGATAACAATATCCAATGCCCTGCATCGTGTATTAGCCTCAAACTAAATACGATAAATTGGCAGTCCTCACTCAATGTTCCTATTGTATTTGAACCACTAACGCTCGCTGATATTCAACTGACGCTATTTACGTCTGGCTCTAGCGGAAAACCTAAAGCCATTCTTAAAAACCTCGCATTATTAAATAACGAAATTGCCCAGTTAGAAATGCTATGGGGACAACAATTAGCGCAAACCACGATTGTTAGTACCGTTTCGCATCAACATATCTATGGCTTATTGTTCCGTATTTTATGGCCGCTGTGCTGCGATCGTAGTTTCAGTCGTTTTGATTTGATCTACCCAGAGCAGGTAATGGCACAAGCCAGTGATGATTGTGTGCTCATTAGCAGCCCTGCGTTGCTAAAACGCCTTGATAATGAGGAAAAAACACAACACTATCGCGCCATTTTCTCTTCTGGTGGGCCGCTACCCTTAGCGGCAGCTCAACAATGCCAAACACTATTTAACCAATTACCTTTTGAAGTCTTTGGTAGTACGGAAACCGGAGGGATTGCTTATCGTCAGCAACAGGATGCTTCGACGCCGTGGCAACGCTTCCCTGTCATTGACATCGCACTGAATGCAGAGCAATGCCTTAAGATCTTATCGCCGTTTATTGATCAAGAACGGTGGTATCAAACCAGTGATCATTGTGAACAAATCGATAACGATCATTTCATTTTAAAAGGTCGTACCGACCGCATTATTAAAATAGAAGAAAAACGTATTTCGTTAACCGATGTTGAGCAGCGCCTGTGTTCGTTACCATGGATTGAAGAAGCCGCAGTATTACCCTTAGAGCAAAATAATCGTCTTATTTTAGGCGCAGTGATTACACTCTCAAATGAAGGAAAAAAAGACATTCAGCAACGTGGAAAAGGGAAATTTTGGTTGCTCCTGCGCCAACAACTTCGCCAATGGATTGAGCCGGTTGGTATTCCGCGCAGCTATCGCCTTGTTGATAGCATTCCTTTAAATACGCAAGGAAAGCGTTTAGTTAGCGATCTAGAATCGTTATTTACTGATGACGCCTCGACATAGTAAGCATAATAATGATGACCAATAGAACACCCACATTACTCGCTCAACATATTGATGGTTATAAGGCCGAGATCACCTTGCGCCCTGACAACCAACTCTATGATTTTCAAGGGCACTTCCCAACTTTTCCGTTATTACCCGGTGTGAGCCAAATTGACTGGGCAGTACATTTTGCCAAGCAATGTTTTTCTGATATGCCGACCTTATTTAACGGTATGGATGTGATTAAATTCCAAGAGCCAATCTTGCCAGATAGCACCATCACGCTCACACTTGAATGGCGTGACGATCAGCAAAAACTGCATTTTAGCTATACCTCAATCGATGCTAGTAACACGCTACATAAACATTCATCAGGTAAAATTAAGCTAGGTCGTCAACATGTGTGAATTTAAGCCTTGTTTTCTGATCCCTTGCTATAACCATGGCGCAACGGTGCCTGCCGTTGTGAATGGGTTGATAAATTATGATTATCCCATTGTCATTGTTGATGACGGTAGTGAATTAGCCACCCGTAAAATTTTATCGGAACAAGCCAAACGCCCCAATATCAACATTGTTACTTTGCCGCAAAACCAAGGTAAAGGGGGGGCAGTTATCGCTGGCATAAAACAGGCACAAGCACTTGGCTTTACCCATGCAATTCAAATTGATGCCGATGGTCAGCACGATTTATCTGCGTTACCTAAGCTGATCAATGAATCAAAAAACTATCCTGATTCACTGATTTCAGGCCAACCGATCTACGATGAATCAATCCCTAAATCGCGACTCTATGGCCGTTATGCCACCCATATTTGGGTCTGGATTGAAACCCTTTCGTTTGCTATCAAAGACAGTATGTGTGGTTTTCGCTCATACCCTATCGATGCCGTGATGAATGTGATTAATCACAACAAGCTTGGTTTAAGAATGGATTTTGATACTGAAATCATGGTGCGTTTTTACTGGGATAACGGCGATATTCGTTTTATTGATACCAAAGTTATTTATCCAAAAGATGGCATCTCTCACTTTGATGCATTGTGGGATAACGTCAAAATTAGTTGGATGCATACCAAGCTATTTTTTGGCATGTTGCCACGTATTCCTAAACTAATTAAACGCAAATCATCCGATCAACAACATTGGTCATCCCATGCCGAGCGCGGAACCATTGTAGGGATCAAAACATTACTTGCTGTGTATTCTCTGCTCGGACGAAAAGCATTTAATCTGATCTTAAAAGCTGTGATGGGCTATTACTACTTAACAGGGAAAGCGGCTCGTAAAGCATCTGAAGATTATCTAGAGCAACTTGAACATTACGCCAGTGAAAATCAGCTTTCCTTGCCGAAAAAGCTCAACAGCTATGATCATTTATTATCGTTTGGTCATACCATGCTCGACAAACTTGTGGCATGGAAAGGCGATTATTCAGAGCAACACTTAACCATTCATGGTAGTGAACATTTTGATGCTCTCGCCAAACGAAAACAAGGTGCCATCATTTTAGGCTCTCACCTTGGCAATCTAGAACTTTGTCGTGCGTTAAGTTCTCGTCATCCCGATATAAAAGTTAATGCTTTGGTCTTTACCGAACACGCAGAGCGCTTTAATGCGGTATTAAAAGCCATTAACCCTGATTCCGATCTGAACCTTATTCAAGTCAATGAGCTCAGCGCAAGTACTGCCATCATGTTGCAGCAAAAAATTGAGCAAGGCGAATGGGTGGTGATTGTCGGTGATAGAACGTCGGTCACCAAAGAGCAACGTGTGGTATGGGCCGATTTCTTAGGTAAACCCGCCCCGTTTCCACAAGGCCCGTTTATTCTGGCTTCGGTCATGAAAGCGCCCGTTTATTTACTCTTTGGTTTACGTGATGACAGCCAAGCAGATCCCCATTTTGATATTTACTTCGAACCCTTCAGCGATGCTTTGATCTTACCTCGTAAAACACGAGAAACGGCATTACAACAAACAGTTCAAGACTATGCATCACGGCTAGAATCTTACACAATTCAAGCCCCATTGCAGTGGTATAACTTTTTTAATTTTTGGCAGCTTAGTGGAAAAAATAATGACAACGACTAATTCAACAACAACTCAACAAACCATTAAGTTTGGTGCTGAACGCCTCACAATTGAAGATGTTTGCGCGATTGCCAATGGTGCTCATGCAGAAATGAACAACGACACGGCATTTAATGACAAAATTGATCGTGGCGTGGCATTTCTTGAACGCTTATTGAAAGATGAAGGCGTCATTTATGGTGTAACCACAGGCTATGGCGATTCTTGTACTGTGGCGATCCCACCTAAACTGGTTGACGAATTGCCACTGCACCTTACACGCTTTCATGGTTGTGGTTTAGGTGAAGTGCTACAGCAACCTCAAGCTCGCGCAGTCCTTGCCACACGTTTATGTTCTCTGTCACAAGGCGTTTCAGGCGTAAGTCATGAGTTGCTCAACCAGTTAGTCACGCTGATTAATCATGACATCGTGCCACGTATTCCAGAAGAAGGATCTGTGGGTGCTAGTGGCGACTTAACACCACTGTCTTATGTTGCAGCGACCTTAATTGGTGAGCGTGATGTTATCTACAAAGGTGAAATTCGCCCCACCGCTGAAGTGTTTGCAGAGCTTGGCATTTCGCCAATCCAATTACGCCCTAAAGAAGGGTTAGCGTTAATGAATGGCACATCTGTGATGACCGCATTGGCCTGCCTCGCCTACAAACGCGCCGAATATCTTGCGCAAATGGCAACCAAAATCACCGCGATGGTTTCTGTTGCCATGCAAGGTAATGATTTCCACTTTGATGAGGCACTGTTTGCGGTAAAACCTCACCCGGGTCAACAACAAATCGCAAGTTGGTTACGTTCTGATCTGCAAGCTGAACGTCCACCTCGTAACAGTGATCGCTTGCAAGATCGCTACTCTCTCCGTTGTGCGCCGCATGTTATTGGGGTTTTACAAGACAGCCTGCCTTGGCTACGCCAAATGATTGAAAACGAACTCAACAGCGCCAACGATAACCCAATTATTGACGGTGATAACGAGCGTGTTCTGCATGGTGGTCACTTCTATGGCGGTCATATTGCGATGGCAATGGATACGCTAAAAACAGCCGTCGCTAATATTGCCGATCTACTCGATCGTCAAATGGCTCAACTAATGGATTATAAGTTTAATAATGGCTTACCCTTTAACTTAACCGGTGCCGTTGGTGAACGTAAGCCGATCAACCATGGCTTTAAAGCCGTGCAAATTGGGATTTCAGCATGGACCGCAGAAGCATTAAAACACACCATGCCAGCCAGTGTTTTCTCTCGCTCAACGGAGTGTCATAACCAAGATAAAGTCAGTATGGGAACCATTGCATCACGTGACTGTTTACGTGTATTACAGTTAACAGAGCAGGTGACTGCCGCTTCGTTACTGGCAGCAACCCAAGCCATTGAACTGAGAAAACGTGATGATGAACTTAACGCTTCACACCTCAGTCCTGCATTAACAAAGATGAATCAATCCGTGTTAGAGCACTTTGAACCTGTGATTGAAGATCGCCCGCTTGAACATGATTTACGTCTGTTCATTGATATGATTCAGCAGCAGCACTGGGCGTTGTATTACTAACCTCTATCACGTGTAAAAAATTAACCAAATACTCACTCTACATACAGAGTGAGTATAGTTTTTTAAACTATCATCTTGATAACTTATATTTTCTTATTTTATGTGTGTTGGGAAATCAATAAATGACAGTAGGTAAACCGATATTGATTAGTGCAGAGCTATCACTCACCACAAACTTTCAAGATGCCGATCCAATGGGCGTTATTTATCACGGTAACTACTTTCGCTATTTTGAAGAAGCACGTCATCAGTTAATGAACAAATTGCACTACAGTTATCGTGAAATGGAAGCATCTGGCTATGTGTGGCCTATCATTGATACCCGAGTTAAATACGTAAAAGCGATTCCCTATGATCACCCCATTCGAGTGACGGCAACATTAACTGAATGGGAAAATCGTCTGCGGGTTGATTACGTCATTTATGATGGTGAAACTGGCGCACGTATGACGAAGGGATACACCATGCAAGTGGCTGTTAGTATAGACAAACGTGAAATGTGTTTTGTTTCGCCTAAAATATTTACCGACAAAGTGGAGGCATATCATGCCAACAATGTGTAGTCATTCTCGCTTTAGTGCCCATTTAAAACGCGTGGTAAAAGCATCCTTTACTATGTGTATGTTAGCACTTACCAGTATTTCAGCTCATGCAATAACGCTAGAACAATTACAAACAAAGTTATCTTCAGAGCCTTTAGTGCGCGGTGATTTTAGCCAACAACGTGAAATGGCCATGTTTGATCAACCACTCATCTCTAGCGGTCAGTTTCTCTTATCAGCCAAAAAGGGATTATGGTGGCATCAAACAGCCCCTATGCCTGTTTCTTTAGTGCTAACACAAGATAAACTCAGCCAACAATTTGATAATCAACCTGCACAAGTGCTGGCTGCCAGTAAAAATCCAATGGTATTTTACTTTAGCCACGTATTCTTATCACTGTTTAAAGGCGATACTTCACAGCTTAAAGAGCAGTTTGATTTATCACTGAAAACCTTAAAAGACAGTAAAACCCATGAACAATGGCAGTTAGTGCTTACGCCTAAAGCAGCCCCGTTAAATAAAGTCTTTAGTCAAATTTCAATTGAAGGTGGTCAGTTTATTAATAAGCTAGAGCTAGACGAAATTCGAGGAGATAAAACCCTCATCACCTTTAGCCAACAAACCACCACCCCAACGACTCTGACATCAGAAGAAAAACGTGTTTTCCAATTCTAAGTTAGCCAGCTTATGGCTCGCGATTATGTTGATTTTGGTAGCCGCACTTGGCTACCAACTCACCGCGCGTAAACAGCTCCCTATCGAAACGAACATCTTGGCACTGCTCCCTGAAAATCGCCAAGATCCTATTGCTCAACAAGCGTTTGATCATATCGCCACCAGCATGAGCGACAAAGTCGTCTTTGTTGTCGGCAGTAAAAACAGCGATACCATGATTAAAGCTGCCAACGATTTTAGCCAAGCACTACCTTCGCTAAAACTCTTTAGCCATATTGATGCCAAAGTCAGTCAAGATCAGCAACAAGCATGGGCCAAACTGTATTACCCCAAACGCTTTCAATTGCTCACGCCAGAGCAACAAACGCGACTGCGAGAACATCCCGAGCAACAAACACAAAACGTATTAAATGCCATGTATAACCCGTTTTCTGGCATTACAGGCACAGAGCTTACTAACGACCCATTCTTATTATTTCGTGAATACCTTACCGAGCTCACTGCCAAAGCGGGAAAATTCAGTCTCAAACAAGGTTTTCTCACCACGGAGTATCAAGGTAAGCATTACGCGTTAATTACCGCTAATCTCGCTGGCTCAGCCTATAACATTGAATTACAAGATAAACTTCCCGCTTTACACGCTTTAGAAAAACAAATAGAAAGTAAGTATTCACTTGCAGGTTCCGCATTAGATATTCAGCAAACTGGCGTGATTTTCTATGCCGCCCACGGGACAAAAAGTGCTGAAGATGAAATCAGTACGATTGGATTAGGCTCACTACTGGGCATTATCGTGTTATTGATCGCGGTATATCGCAGCACCTTGCCTTTAGCCCTTGCCCTGTTATCTATCACCTGTGGTTTAGTTGCCGCCTTTGTCACAACCGTGGCTATTTTTGGCAAAGTGCATCTGTTTAGTTTGGTGTTTGGCGCAAGTTTAATTGGGGTATCGATTGATTATGCTTTTCATTACCTCACCGACAGATTAGCCGCAGGTAAGCACTGGAATTCACAGCAAGGCTTAAAACATATCTTTAGCGCGATAACGCTCGGTTTAATTACGAGCCTAATTGGTTATTTGGGTATGTTGGTCGCCCCTTTCCCAGGGTTGCAGCAACTCTCTTTATTCTCAGCCATTGGTTTAACTGCCGCCTACGCCACTGTGGTGTGTTGGTATCCAACCCTTGCCGCTAAACCTAGCCCACCTCGGTCGATTCCCTTTGCTAGCGTATTAGGTCGCTGGCTACATATTTGGCAACAGCCGAGTGTTCGCTGGGTAACACCGATCCTATTAGCACTGTTAGCCCTCTATGGTTTAACTAAAGCGAGCTACAACGATGACATTCGCCAGCTACAAGCGCTTCCAGCTTCATTACAACAACAAGAAGCCACCATTAAAGCGATTACGGGAGTAAGTAGTAGTCAACAAATGCTGTTAGTGAAAGCGGATAGTGAACAAGCGCTGCTTAATAAAATTGCCTCAACCGATCACACCTTGGATGGATTAATTCAACAAGGAGCATTAAAAAGCTACCAAAGCCTTGGCCAATATATCCCCACACTTGACCAACAAAAAGCCAATTTCGCACTAGTCAAACAGCTTTATCAGGAACAAGGTGCAATACTAAGTCAACGCTTAAACCTTGCGAAACCTGTTACGTTTTCAGCAACCTTTGAACCGTTAACGATGACGCACTTCCTCGCCTCATCTGTTTCTGCCCCTCTTCGCTTTATGTGGTTAGGTTCACTCAAAGATCAGCACGGTGTAAGTAAATATAGCGCTGTCATTTTACTGCACGACATCAAGCAACAGCACACCATAGCAGAATTAGCACAACACGATAATGGGTTAACATATCTCAATAAAGCCGATGAAATTTCATCGCTCTTTGGTCAATATAGAGAACATGTCACATGGCTACTGATTGCGGCAAGCTTTGCCATTTATCTGTTACTTGCATGGCGTTATGGCATAAAGCAAGGGGTAAAAATGATCGCGCCATCATTAATTGCAGGGATAGCAGGCATTGCGATCACTAGCTTAACAGGCACCCCACTTAACTTGTTCAACCTATTAGCCTTGATATTAATTTTGGGTATCGGTATTGATTACAGCCTCTTTTTTGCTGAACTAAAACCTAACACAGGACACCAACAAGGGATCACGACATTGCTCGCGATCACCTTGTCAGCATTAACAACGGTCTTATCGTTTGGCTTATTAGCACTGAGTGAAACCCAAGCCATCCACAGCTTTGGTATCACGGTGTTAACAGGTATCATTATCGCTTGGCTACTCGCGCCACTGGCAATGACTCGAGTAAGAACACCACAAACACCCAAATAAGTAAGGCAACGAGCGATGAAAAACAGAAGAAAACGTACAACCAGTATGCTTACTTTATTAATAGCTAGCCTGATGTTAGTGGGATGTGCGACTAAACCAATGGTGCAACAAAACCAAGTTGAGATTGCACCTAATACGCTTGTGACCTTACCGACGCCTGCTCAACTGGGTTACTCATTAACGGCGAGCCAATTAATCACTGCGACATGGAATAAAAAAAGCCATCAACTGCCCGTCCAATTACAAGTTGATCCTAAACGTGTCGCTTTAGCTGGTTTTTCCTCGTGGGGAACACGTATTTTAAGTTTAGATTACCAAGATCAGAAAGTTGAGACGTACGTGATGCCAGGGCTAGGAGCAACATTACCCGATCCCAAACAAGTATTATTTAATATCATGATCACGCTGTGGCCAATCAATGCTTGGCAAGCCCCATTAGAGCAAGTAGGTTGGCAATTAAAACAAACACCAAACCATCGACAACTAATTGATAGTAAAGGTGATATAATCGCGGACATTGATTATAAAAATGCCAATCCTTTAAAAGGTGAGATTATCTTCACCCATCATCAACAGCACTATACGATTGACATTAAAACACTACAATCGACGCAAAAATAACGAACTCTCAGCCATCATTGAATAACCGAATACGAGCACTATGCAAAAGATAGCCGACAAACAGCCAATCTATATTCGAGGGTGTGGGTTTAACTCAGCGTTAGGCTGTAGTAACGACATTATCCACCAACGCTTACGTCAGGGAATGAGCCCTGATATGCAACCAGTTCAGGGCTGGTTAAATGACGGCTCTGATACTGTCATAGGTAAAGTATCATCACCATTACCTACCATTGATGACAACGTTTTTCCGCATCAGAATACGGAAAATAATCGTTTAGTTTTATCGGCCTTACAGCAAATTGAAGCTGATATTCATGGCGCAATTACCCAGTATGGTCATGATCGTATTGCCGTCATTGTTGGAACAACCACCTCAGGGATCAGCGATGGTGAACAAGCGTTAACCAGCCAAAAAAACACCCAAAATTTTCCAACCGACTATCACTACCACCAGCAAGAGCCTTCTAATACAGGGCAATTTATCGCTGACTATTATCAGTTAACCGGTCCTTGTTACACCTTATCAACCGCTTGCTCGTCTAGTGGGCGGGTATTTTTATCTGCCAAGCGTATGTTAAAAGCTGGGGTAGTGGATGCTGTTATTGTCGGTGGCGCAGATACTCTCTGTCGTTTAACGCTTAACGGTTTTCATGGTTTAGATTCACTCTCTAGCACCTTATGTAACCCCTTTAGTGATAACCGTAACGGCATAAATATTGGTGAAGGTGCCGCTTTTATGTTGCTAGCTCGCACGCCTGATGAACGCCAACCCGCTCCTCATATTGCGTTACTCGGTATCGGTGATAGCTCTGATGCTCACCATATTTCAGCACCACACCCAGAAGGTACTGGTGCAGAAATGGCAATGCGAAAAGCCCTTAAAGATGCCAAACTTACCCCTGAAGATATTGGTTATATCAACGCCCATGGAACAGCAACCCCGTTAAATGATGCAATGGAAGCAAAAGCGATTGCACGCGTTTTTGGCAATCAAGTCCCTGTAAGTTCAACCAAACCATTAACAGGACACACGCTAGGTGCCGCTAGCGCAGTTGAAGCGGCCATTTGCTGGCATTTACTGCGTTACGACTTACCGCTACCAACACAAATTAATGATGGTGCTGTCGCAGACGATCTGCCAATCCAATTAGCACCTGTAAATACGGCATTCACCAAACCTGTCATGTTAAGTAACTCATTTGCATTTGGTGGTAACAACATCAGCCTTATTATTGGACGTACCGATGACTAATTGCCCTCCATTACATCAACTTTTACCCCATGAAGCACCGATGATCCTTGTTGATGATCTGATTGATGTGGGCGAAAAACATATTCATTGTCGTGTCGCGATCAGTCGCCATTGCCTCTACTTTGATTCAGAAACACAGTCGATCCCCGCTTATGTTGGGATCGAATTTATGGCGCAAACCGTCGCAGGTTGGTCTGGTTTCCACGCATGGAAAAAAGGTGAAGATGCCCCCATTGGTTTTCTGCTAGGTTGCCGTCGCTACCACAGTGAATGTAGTGCATTTCAAGAACACGAAATTTTAGACATTCATGCCGAACAAATTATGGAAAATAACGGTATGGCTGTTTTTGACTGCAAAATCATTTGTCATCAGCAAATCGTCGCAAGCAGTCAACTCAATGCCTTTGTTCCCTCAAAATCACAATTAGAACAAATGCAACTAGATAACAATAATAGGAAAAACGCATGACTCAACACGTACTCGTAACAGGTGCCAGTAAGGGGATCGGTCGCGCAATTGCTATACAGCTCGCTAAAGATGGTTTCACTATCGCCGTTCACTACATGAGTGATAAACCAGGCGCTGAAGCAACATTAGCCTCGATTACTGACGCTGGCGGCCATGGTCGCCTTATTCAATTTGATATCAGTGATCGTCAGCAATGCCGCGAGCAGCTTGAAGCCGATATCGCCGAACATGGTGCTTATTACGGTGTCGTCAGTAACGCAGGGATCACCCGAGATACCGCCTTCCCTGCGATGACAGAACAAGAATGGGATGGCGTGATCCACACGAACCTTGATAGCTTCTACAACGTGTTACACCCTTGTGTAATGCCTATGGTGCAAAAGCGTAAAGGCGGCCGCATTGTGACCTTAGCATCGGTTTCAGGGATCACCGGTAACCGAGGGCAAACCAATTACAGTGCCGCAAAAGCGGGGGTGATTGGCGCAACTAAGTCATTAGCGCTAGAGCTTGCTAAGCGTAAAATTACAGTTAACTGTGTCGCGCCCGGCCTGATTGATACCGGTATGGTCGATGAGCACGTAAAAGAACACGCACTCCCACAAGTGCCTCTTCGTCGTATGGGAGAGCCTGAAGAAGTAGCAGGACTGGTGAGTTACTTAATGTCTGATATTGCAGGCTATGTGACTCGCCAAGTGATTTCGGTAAACGGAGGTTTAGTATGAGTCGTCGCGTTGTTGTCACTGGTATGTCGGGTGTAACAGCCTTTGGTAACGATTGGGAACATATCGAACCTAAACTTCGTGCTTGTGAAAACGCCACTATTTATATGCAAGATTATGAGCTTTATGACGGCTTAAATACCAAACTTGCAGCTCCTATTGAAAATTTTACATTACCGAAGCATTACACCCGTAAAAAAATCCGTTCAATGGGGCGTGTTTCTAAACTATCAACACTGGCGACAGAAAATGCACTGACTCAAGCTGGGTTACTGAACAATGAGGTACTGACAAACGGTCAAACGGGTATTGCCTATGGCTCATCAACCGGTAGTACGCCTGCAATCAGTGCATTTGGTGTAATGCTAAATGAGAAAAGTACCCGTGCTATCACCGCGACAACTTATGTTCAAATGATGCCACATACAACAGCTGTCAATGTCGGCTTATTTTTTGAATTACGTGGCCGTGTTATTCCCACAAGTAGTGCATGTACTTCAGGAAGCCAAGCGATTGGTTACGCCTATGAAGCGATTAAACACGGTTATCAAACCGTGATGGTTGCAGGTGGCGCAGAAGAGCTTTGCCCAACAGAATCGGCGGTATTTGATACCCTGTTTGCAACGAGCCTTAAAAACGATGAACCAAAATCAACACCACGACCTTATGATACGGATCGTGATGGCTTGGTAATTGGTGAAGGTGCTGGCACATTAGTGTTAGAAGAATACGAGCATGCCGTTGCACGTGGCGCTAAGATCTATGCCGAAGTGGTAGGATTTGCGAGTAACTGTGATGCCGCCCATGTAACACAGCCACAAAAAGAAACCATGCAGCTTTGTATGGAGATGGCACTGCAACAGGCAAATTTATCGCCAAGTGAAATTAGTTACATTTCAGCACATGGTACTGCAACCGAAAAAGGTGATATTGCAGAAAGCCAAGCCACAGCGAGTATCTTTGGCAACAACACTCCAATTAGCTCTCTGAAAAGCTATTTAGGCCATACCCTTGGGGCCTGTGGTGCGATTGAAGCGTGGCTAAGTTTAGAAATGATGCATGGCGGCTGGTTCAGCCCAACGCTTAACCTTGAGAACGTTGATCCTGAATGTGGTGATTTAGACTACATTCGTGGCGAAGGTCGCAACCTTGATTGCCAATATATTATGAGCAACAACTTTGCGTTTGGCGGGATTAACACTTCCATTATCTTTAAGCGAATGTAACTTAAGATACTCTAACGATACCGTATCTATACCATTATAAATAACCATGCTTGAACATTTTATCACTTCTCAAGCATGGTTAATTTCAATCGTATTATTGCTGTTTTAAAAACGTAATTGCCTGATCTTTTTCTTCTGGCAGGAAGAATTTAATGTCTATTTTACGAAACAGCTTATCTTCCACTTTTACGATTTTTTCTATCCATTTTTTCTCTGCAACAACAGCCACTTTTGCTACATGTGATATTCCCGCATGAAACAAATAGCGCACTTCTTCTAGCAATGCTGAAAATTCAATCCCATCAAAATTGTCAATCTGCTCAAAGATAACAACTTTACCGTGTAATTCTGTCTTCGCCTGAGCATCAAACAAAATACGTTTCATATCATCTTCAGTCACTTTGCCATCAATTGAAAAAGCCACGGCATTATCAATATCTAAGTTAATCATAGTTAACATTATAAGTTTCCTTAATCCATCAAGAAATGATGAAAATACTATGCGCTTTTTAAATGAAAACGACAGTAATTAAAGAGCATAATTAAGGGAAATGACATTTCAGAAAGATCGTATATTCAAGAGAACGATAAACGTTAAATAGAATAGTAAATACTCAATAAATACCTGAAGGTATATATATCAATATATAAATACACTCACAGCGACATATAAATATCAACATCATAAGTATAATCACTATTTATTATTTATATCCCCATCAGTAAATAACGACACAAACTGTCACACCATGCCGAGCTTAGTTACAGCAGAATAATAGAAAACAAGATGCATAATATTGCTTTTAAGTCTTTAAAAAGGTTCTTCGTGAATACTTTAACAACCAAAACAATTTAGAGCTCTAACCACTTAACTTTCATTTATGTACATCAGAAAACGAGATCTTGCTCAAATAAATTACGATTATTCAACTTTTATTCAGATAATTATCATCCTGATAGGTAATAATACCCACCAAATTATTTAGAGCTCAAAGGAATAGACTCTTAATATGGACATATCAACACCTTCGGTAATGACTTCCGATACAGGTGAAGACCAGATACAAAAGTGGACTTTTTCAACACCAACAGCTCATGATGGCGATGACGTTTTTACGTTGATCGCAAACAGTCCCCCTCTCGATACCAATTCATCTTATTGTAATTTTCTTCAAACAACTCACTTTAGTAATACGTGTGTTATAGCAAAAGATGATGGTGGTGAAATAGCAGGTTTTATCTCTGGTTACCCAAAACCTAATCAGCCAAATACTTTATTTATATGGCAAGTTGCCGTTGCTCCTCAATTTCGAGGAAAAGGGCTCGCCTTTACCATGTTAGATAACCTGTTAAGTCGAGACTCTCTAAATAATATTACCGCTATAGAAACAACCATTACGGAAGAGAATAATGCTTCGTGGGCGTTATTTAATAAACTTGATGCACGTAATGGTAACAATGGCGAAGTCAGTACATTTTTAGACAAGAATATACATTTTAAAGGCAAGCACGATACGGAATTGTTGTATCGCATCCCTTTAATTCAAATTAAACAGAAAGGATTATAACGGCCATATCATGGATATTTTTAAGAAGCAGGAATCTAAAGTTCGTTCTTACTCAAACAGTTTTCCCGTCGTTTTTACTAAAGCAAAAGGGAGTTGGCTTGAAACCGAACAAGGAGATCGTTACTTAGATTTTCTAGCCGGTGCTGGATCACTGAACTACGGCCATAATAACCCTACTTTAAAACAGGCTTTGCTCGACTATATCGAACAAGATGGGATCACTCATGGTTTAGATATGCACTCGACAGCAAAGGCTAATTTCCTTGAAGCATTAGAACGCAATATTTTAGCTCCTCGCCAACTGAATTACGTTACTCAATTTACCGGCCCAACGGGTACTAACGCTGTAGAAGCGGCACTAAAACTTGCGCGTAAAGTGAAAAAACGTAGCTCTATTGTGGCTTTCACCAATGGTTTTCATGGTTGTACAGCTGGAGCGCTAGCTGCAACAGGCAATCAACATCACCGTCAAGGTGCAGGGACAAGTTTAAACAATGTTACTCGTATTCCATTTGAAGGTTATGCGGACATTGATGGCCTTAAATTGTTTGAAACTATGCTAGCGGATAATTCAGCAGGTATGGACAAGCCAGCCGCTGTCTTGATTGAAACAGTACAGGGCGAAGGCGGCTTAAACGTTGCGTCTAACCAGTGGTTACAACGATTAGAAAAAGTCTGTAAACAAAATGATATTTTATTGATTGTTGATGATATTCAAGCAGGCTGTGGCCGTACTGGTACCTTCTTTAGCTTTGAGCCGTCAGGTATTAAACCAGATATGGTTACCCTATCTAAATCAATTGGTGGTTACGGCTTACCAATGGCAATCGTGCTATTCAAACCAGAGCTCGATATTTGGAACCCAGGTGAGCATAACGGCACATTCCGTGGCAACAATCACGCATTCATTACAGCAACGAAAGCACTCGAAACCTATTGGGCTGATGACCAACTAGAAAAGCACGTTGCAACATGCTCAAACATTATTGCTAACGTCATTGATAAATGCCTACACGACCATCCTGATATGTTTGTGCAAAGAAAGGGTCGAGGCATGATGATTGGTATTGAGTGTAATAATGGCGATCTGTCTAGCCAAATCACCAAAGCCTGTTTTGAAAATGGATTAGTGATTGAAACCGCGGGTCCTAATGATGAAGTCGTGAAGTTCTTTAGTCCACTCACCATTACAACGGCAGAGCTTGAGCAAGGCTTAGCAATTTTTGAAAATGCGGTTGAGCACGTTGTTGCTAAAAACTTTAGAAAAGCATCGTAATTTAAGGACGAAAAATGATTGTTAGAACATTAGATGAATGTCGAGACAGTGAACGCCGTGTAGCTTCTGAAACTTGGGAAAGTGTTCGTATGCTGCTTAAAGATGACAAGATGGGGTTTTCTTTTCACATCACGACAATCTTTGAGAACACTGAAACCCATATTCATTATCAAAATCACTTAGAGTCTGTTTACTGCATGAGTGGTGAAGGTGAAATTGAAGTTGTTGGGGGCGAAACTTACCCAATTAAACCAGGTACACTATATATTCTTGATAAACACGATGAGCATTATTTACGTGCTTATAAAGACAAAGAAATGGTGATGGCTTGTGTATTTAATCCGCCAATCACAGGCAAAGAAACACATGATGAAAACGGTGTTTATCCACTCGTTGACTAAAACATTACGTGTATAGCCAGTGCACTTTCAGCGAAAAAAAATCCCTGTATAGCAAAGCTGATACAGGGATTTTTCTTGCGTAATATTAGATAATATTAATCGAATTCAACCAGATTTTTTTGATATTGCTGATGTTGCTGTTGTACCGCTTCTGACGGACGACCCGTTGCTTTACTTACCACCACAACCGCAACAGTGGCAAAAATAAAGCCAGGAATGATCTCATATAAGTCAAACATTCCACCTGTTAGTTGCTTCCATACCACAACGGTGACCGCACCTGTCACGATACCTGCAATCGCACCATAACGGTTCATCCCACTCCAGTACAAACTTAATAGCAATACAGGGCCAAATGCCGCACCAAACCCCGCCCAAGCATAAGACACAAGACCTAAAACGGAGCTATCAGGGTTTAATGCTAAAACGAAGGCAACAATTGATAATGCAATAACCGCAATACGCCCAACCATAACAATTTCGTTGCTTGACGCTTGTGGACGAAATACTTGTTTATAGAAATCTTCAGCCAATGCCGATGAAGAGACTAACAACTGAGAGTCCGCAGTACTCATGATCGCCGCTAAGATTGCCGCTAGTAAAATACCGGCCATCACGGGATGGAAAATCGCATTCACTAACAACATGAAGACTTTTTCACTATCCGCTAACTCACCACCAAGGTTGCCATCAACATAAACAATACCCGTTAAGCCAACTAACAACGCACCAATCATCGACAGAGCCGTCCACACCACGGCAATACGACGCGCCGTACCAATGTCTTTATTTGAACGTGTCGCTTTAAAACGCGCAAGAATATGAGGCTGACCAAAGTAACCAAGCCCCCAACCTAATAGTGACAAAATAACCATAAATGATAATGGCTGGCCTTTAATATCATGCCAGAGCGTTAATAATTCAGGGTTCTTGTTATGAAGCGTTTCTATTAGCTGAACGGGATCGGCATTCATCGCTGCGATCGGCACAATAAGCAATGCAGCTGACATCAATAGGCCTTGCACTAAATCAGTCCAAGATACCGCAAGGAACCCCCCAAATAAGGTATACGTTACAACACACAAAGTACCGATAAATAGCGCGAGCGTGTAATCTAAACCGAAGACGGTTTCAAATAGTTTTCCGCCTGCCACTAAACCAGCACTGGTATAGAAAAGGAAAAAGAGCAAAATAAAGAAGGCGGAAATCGTTTGGATAAGCTTTGAATTATCATCAAATCGACGTGATAAAAACTCAGGTAAAGTCAGTGAGTTGTCTGCTGTTATACTATAAGTGCGCAGGCGTTTAGCACAGATCAGCCAGTTCAACCACGTCCCCAGTAATAGGCCACCAGCTAGCCATAATGACTCAAAACCAGCGATATATGCATATCCCGGTAATCCTAATAATAACCAACCACTCATATCCGATGCTCCTGCAGATATCGCAGAAGGCCAAGGACCTAATGAACGCCCACCGAGAAAGTAATCACTGGAGCTCGATGTGCGTTTATAGGCGATATAACCAATCGCTAGCATCCCTAGTAGATACGCTACAAAGGTCGCTGTAATCGCGAAGTTATTTTCAATCATAAGTTGTACTTCCTGTTAAGTGGCCTTTGTTCATGGCAAAGGCCTATTATCATATTAAGCAAGGTCTGGTCAGTCGGTTTCTCCACAACCAAGCTCTAATAACGTTGCATTACCGCCGACGGCTGTAATATTGATGGTTCTGGTACGTTCAGTGATAAAGCGTAAACAGTAACTTGGGCTACCAATGACAGGTAGATGATCAAAATCGGTTTCTGCCACTAATTGCGCTAACTGTCCGCTTCTCGCCGCTAATTGACGCGCTAAGCTCAACGCACGTTCAGCAGTACCGCTATAAGCAACTGCTGCAACCTCTTCACTTTGAATTAACGATTCAAGCTCAATGTCCTCAATAACACTAAGTACATTGGCGACACATCCTGCCGGCTCTAGCTGACTGAGAATGGCACCAGTATTTAAAGGGTGATCAGGCGATAAACACAACATAACGCTGTTACCACACACCAATGCAGTGGCGATTTGAGCAATCACCACATGATTAGCGACGTCATCGCTTGCAGTGACAACAAATACGCCGCGTCCAACACAATAAAGCGTGTTACTTTCACCTGTTGGCCCTGGCATTACTTGCATTTCAGCCACCATTTCCAGTGCATTATTACACTGAAAATTCACCATCATCGCAGATTGATTATCTAGCGATTTTGCCCAGCGGCGTAGAATAGCGATTCGCGTTTCAAAGTCCAGATCATTCCATACCGAAAACGCAAAAATGCTACTTTGTAGTGATTTTTGTAATTGCGGAGATAACGCCATTAACTGTGAATTATTTTTCATCGTTTACTCCTTCCATCTCGCATTGATGAGTAACATTGATTGGCGCAATCGTTGACTGCATAAAACGATACAAATAATGAGGCCCGCCCGCTTTTGGTCCTGTTCCTGATAACCCTCGACCACCAAAAGGCTGGACGCCAACAACGGCGCCTACTTGATCGCGATTGATATAACAATTACCGACTTTTGCGCGTGACGCTATTTCACTATAGGTACGCTCATTTCGACTATGTATTCCCATTGTTAAACCAAATCCTGTTTGATTAATTTGATTAACGACTTGATCAATCTCGCTCGCCTTAAAACGCACAATATGCAGAATTGGGCCAAAGTGCTCTTGCTCTAATAGGTTAATATGTTTAATTTCAATGGCCGTCGGCGGAACAAAATCGCCATTCGCACAGCTTTCTGACAGCGGCGTTTGGCAAATCAATCGTGCTTGGTTTTTTAACGATTCAATATGAGTAAGCAGCTTTTGCTTTGCCGCACGATCAATGACAGGCCCCACATCGGTAGCATGTAATTGCGGATCCCCAACCTTAAGTTCAGCCATCGCCCCTTTGATTAACGTGATCACACGTTCGGCAATATCTTGCTGAATAAAGAGGACGCGTAATGCTGAACAACGTTGACCGGCAGAGGCAAACGCGGAACGTAATACATCACGTACGACTTGTTCCGGTAGTGCTGTACTATCAACGATCATTGCATTTTGACCGCCCGTTTCGGCAATGAATGGGACTGGCGCACAGTCACGTGCCATTAAGGTACGATTAATCAATTGCGCTGTGGGTGTAGAACCTGTAAAGGCGATACCAGCAACACGCTCATCTGACGTCAACTGATGGCCTATCTCACGACCCAATCCTGTTACTACTTGAATAACACCTTGTGGAAGACCAGTAAGCAGTAGTAATTCAATAGCACGACAAGCAATTAATGAGGTTTGCTCTGCAGGTTTCGCCACGACGGTATTACCTGCAACTAAAGCGGCACACACTTGACCTAAGAAAATGGCCAACGGGAAATTCCAAGGGCTAATACAAACAAAGACACCACGCCCTTGATAGGTCATCTCTTGATCGACACCATCAAAGCTAGTGATGCGTTTAGGCTTAGCAAAATTAGTTTGTGCCTGCTCTGCGTAATAACGACAAAAATCTACCGCTTCACGAATTTCATCAATGGCATCGTGGATAGTTTTACCTGCTTCACGGTGACACAACGCCACTAATTCTGCTTGATGTAATTCAAGTTTATCGGCCAATAGCAATAAGTAATTTGCACGATCGCTTGCAGAACGTTGTGACCAATCAGCAAAAGCGTCATGGGCAGATGCCATTGCGGTATCCACTTGTGATGATGTGGCATAGATCAGTTCACCCACCACTTCCTCACGATCATAAGGTGCCGTCACGCAAACTCGCTCGGCAGCTAAAATAGCCTTTGGTTTTCCATTCAAAATAGGCGAGGCTTTCCACCTCACCTTATCAAAGGCACGTACCGCCTGATGAAATGGCTGCCACTGTGATTCAATATCAATATTAATACTTGATGAGTTTTTACGTTCAGCGCCAAAAATATCTATCGGTAATGGGATCAAGCTATTGTGCAGTGTCTTACGTTGCTTAAGCACATCAACAGGGTGTTGTGTGAGATCGGCAATTGGACAATTAGCATCAACCAAGCGATGAACAAACGAACTATTGGCACCATTTTCTAATAAACGACGAACAAGGTATGGCAGTAAGTCTTTATGGCTTCCCACTGGTGCATAAATACGTACCTGTGTTTTATGCATATCCATCACATGGTTATATAGCGCATCTCCCATGCCATGCAGGCGTTGGAATTCAAAGTAAGAATGCTTCGCCATCGCGACAATAGCACTGATCGTGTGAGCATTATGAGTCGCAAATTGTGGGTAGATCAGCCCTTTTAAAGGCTCAGATAGTAGAAATCTCGCACAGGCTAAATAAGAGCTGTCTGTCGCTTCTTTACGAGTAAAAACTGGGTAGCCATTGAAGCCTGCTTGCTGACAAAGTTTCAGTTCACTATCCCAATAGGCGCCTTTTACTAATCGAAGTGGAATCACATCACCTTGTTGTTTAGAAAGGGCAGCAAGCCACGCTAATACAGGTAGAGCACGTTTCGAATACGCTTGTACAACTAAACCGAAACGCCCCCAACCTTTTACTTCTTTTGCGCGATACAGTTTTTCAAATAGCTTTAATGATAATTCTAATCTGTCTGCTTCTTCAGCATCTATCGTGATCCCAACGTTATGCTCGCGGGCAAAAATTAATAGCTCAAGTACGGAATGGTACATTTCCTCTAACACACGCGCTTCATTGGCGACTTCGTAACGAGGATGCAAAGCAGATAACTTAATGGATACGGTAGGATCTGATGATTGACGAGCCGATTGAGCTGAAATGGCACTATTGACCTTGCCTACCGCTTTAATCGCCGTTAGGTAGTCTTGGTAATATTTTTCGGCATCTTGAGCGGTGAGTGCCGCTTCACCTAGCATGTCGAATGAATAAGTAAACCCTTGCTCTCGTTTAGGTTTGCCGTTTTTCATCGCCTCAGAAATATCTCGCCCTAGAACAAATTGATGCCCCATGATTTTCATCGCTTGGTGCATAGCTTGTCTGATCATTGGCTCTGACATTTTATTAACCAAGCGGTTAATTACATTCGTAGGTGTACCGTCTTGTTTTGCATCTAACGTTACTACTTTCCCTGTTAGCATGAGCCCCCATGTTGAGGCATTCACAAATAATGAATCAGAGTTTTTAAGGTGAGATTTCCAATCAGCAACACTTAATTTATCGCGAATTAGGGCATCAGCAGTAGCCGGATCAGGAATACGCATCAGTGCTTCAGCTAAGCACATTAATAAGATCCCTTCTTTGGTCTCTAGGCTATATTCCAATAGCAGTGCGTCTATCATTTGCACCGCATTTTTATCGGCACGGACACGAGCAATAAGCTCACTGGCTTGCGCTGCACTATACGTACGTTCTTCATCGGTAGGTTCTGCTAAGGGTAGCAACTGTGTTAACCACTCAGACTCATCAACAGCATACAGTGGTGAAATTAATGCCCATAATTGAGCTAACGGCTTCTCTATAAAGGAAGAATGGAGTATATCAACGGCTTTAAACATCAGGTTTCCTCTATGGCATCTCAGTGAGATGATAATAAACAACACTGTCATGTTATTAATCTGTTATTGCCTGTAGATAGTATGGATAAAATTTTATCTCGTCTTATGAATTCCTACGGGATGTTTTATTTTTTCTCCAACAATGAATAATACGAGATCTCACACATAAAAAAGCGCTATATAGTTAACCCATATAGCGCGATATTACTGCTAAGTGCTACTTATAACTTATTGAATAAAGAACTGATATCGTATGGGAGATGTCCCGTATAGACGGCGAAAAGCTTGACTAAAGCTGCTTTGACTTGAGAATCCGCATAATTGTGCAACTTCCGATAACGGTTTTTGAGTTTCTGCAATCAATTGCTTTGCTAACTCTAATCGTTTTCGCAATACATATTGATGTGGCGTTATCCCCATTTGCTTTCTAAATAAGACATAAAATTGGCTTTGTGCTAAAAAAGCAATGCTGGATAGATCAGCCACTGAGATCTTCTTCTGAATATTCTGCTGGATATAACTATCAATAAGCGCCATATTTAGACGTGTTACTTTTTTTTCATCAAAGCTCATTAAGCTACGATTAATTAAGCACTGTAAGGTGTTACTGATCGATTGTGATAACACACTATCCTGAGCATGTTCTTTTAATTCAATCGCTAACAATGAAATAAGCTGATGAGTACGTGCATCTAAGCTGAAATTGCCATTACTGAACTGTTCCACATCAGTCATTGATATCAATGGTGGTAAATTCATCACTAAAACTTGGTTGTTAGGTCCGCCACAAAAACCATGGTTAACATTGGCATTAATTCGGCATCCCATACCAGAAGAAAGACAAAGTGAACTATCTTCTATCGACAGTTCACTTTGCCCCATTAATCCTATAATAATCTGAGGATAATCATGATGATGGTATGTTTTTGATTCGTCTAACGTTTCGACATGGAATGTCGGCATTTTTTTTTCCATACACCACCTCCTTTTTTTGTACACCACAAAGTATGTGGTACTTATATACTGCGCCAACTGCTTTAAAATAAAACAAATAAGCGCATTAAAATAATGCGCTTATATTTAATAGCAGAATTTAATCACTACCATTCATTTAAAATTTCAACGTTCACTTTCACGTCTTTTTTTAACATCGCAAGGTTAGTATTGGCTAGTAAATCACGAGGGTAATGCAATGTAATAACACTGTTTGACATATCAGTGATCGGCGAAGAAACGCCATCGATACCAATGTCGTCTTGTACCATTAAGTTTTCAGATAACGATTTAGGAATATCAATAAATACTGAAAAACCCGCTTCATCCTCTTCTACCCCAGTCACTAATGCCGTGCTTTTAATGTTCCCTGTTAATCCGCCACGACCAACCACTTCACCAAATTTAGGGTGGATCTCAAGATTTACCTGATCACCTTCCTTTAAACTCTCAAATGTTGTCGTACCCAATGCTTGGTCAATATCAAAGTACACCGTATCGTTTAAAATACGCACGACAGTCAAGGAGCAACCATTTACTAACATTACAGTATCTATGTCAACAAGCTCAAGCATACCCCCAGGGAATACAATACCATGTCGTTGACTATCTTCACTTTTTGATATGGATTTAATAACACCACGACCTTGAACAATACCTCTAAACATCAATGTCTCCTTTTCTAGACTCTTATATTTTTTCTTAATGTATGCCAATAGATTCATCAAGAGTTTAGTAATTTGAGATTAAAATACAAATAAAGCACAAGATTTTTTTTAATATCATCACAAAAATTTAAATATAGAAATATAATTCACACACTTGTATTAATTATAAATCACCAATAACATTAAAATGGGAAATATCAATATCACCCATTTATCACACCGCTTTTTTTACACATTTAAATATCAGAGCATGATAACCCCCTCAACCCCACAACATGCACACTAAGCAAAAATAAACCCCAACAAAACATATAGTTAATAAAAAACAAAGCAATAAAAAGCAGTGATTATTGGCAAAATATTGCTTTTTTATTTACTTGTAGCAATATTTATCCCCACAAATACAAACCTATCAACAAACAAAAAATGAAATACATTTTAATTCGATAAATATCGTAGTAAAAATAAAAAAAAACAAAAAAAAATAAAATTTCAACGATAAAAAAACACAAATAAACATACCTAAACTCACTCCGTAAAAATATTAAAAACCAAGAAATGAGCAATTATTGACCAAAAAAAAGACGGAAAAAATGTCGAAAAAGCTAGACATAATAGATGTGGATATGAAGAGTTAAAAATAATTGTTTTTATAGTGTGATCAAAATCTCGAATATTTATAAACAAATAAAAATCAACTTACATGGTAATAATTATTCATCTAGCCTTATTTTTGTTCCTAAGGGGCATTAACGCATCCCTAAAAGGAATAGAATTTAACAGCATGTTAACGGAGATTGCATGATTAAGAAGATCCCATTGATTATTGGAGGCGAAGTTCGAGACACGTCAGAACATGAAGTCCGCGAACTTACGCTTAACAATAACACCGTCAATGTACCTATCATTACAGACATTGATGCTGAGGCGATCACCTCACTAAAAATAGAAAATAACTTAAATATCAACAAGATAGTTAACTTCTTGTATACTGTAGGGCAAAAATGGAAGAGTGAAAACTATAGCCGTCGCCTTACTTATATTCGCGATCTAGTCAAATTCATGGGCTACTCTCCTGAGATGGCAAAACTAGAAGCGAACTGGATTTCGATGATCCTATGTAGCAAAAGTGCGCTGTATGACATTGTTGAAAATGATCTCAGTTCTCGCCATATCGTTGATGAATGGCTCCCCCAAGGTGATTGCTATGTCAAGGCGCTGCCAAAAGGCAAGTCTATCCATTTATTAGCGGGTAACGTTCCGCTGTCTGGTGTGACATCTATCCTGCGCGCTATTCTAACTAAAAACGAATGCATCATTAAAACATCGTCTGCTGATCCATTTACCGCAACCGCACTGGCTTCAAGTTTTATTGATACCGATGCCGACCACCCAATAACTCGATCTATGTCAGTCATGTATTGGTCACATAGTGAAGATATCACTATTCCACAAAAAATCATGAGCTGTGCAGATGTGGTTGTGGCTTGGGGGGGTAACGATGCAATCAAATGGGCAACAAAACATACCCCAGCACACGTTGATATTCTTAAATTTGGTCCAAAGAAAAGTATTTCGATTGTTGATAACCCAACAGATATTAAAGCAGCTGCCATTGGTGTTGCTCACGACATCTGTTTTTATGATCAACAAGCTTGTTTCTCTACCCAAGATATCTATTACATGGGTGACAATATCGATACTTTTTTTGCAGAGCTAACTCAGCAATTAAACATCTATAAAGACATACTGCCCAAAGGCGATCAATCTTTCGATGAAAAGGGCGCATTTTCTTTAACAGAAAGAGAATGTTTATTTGCCAAATATAAAGTGCAAAAAGGTGACGAGCAGTCTTGGTTATTAACGCAATCTCCAGCGGGTTCATTCGGTAATCAACCATTATCTCGTTCTGCGTATATTCATCACGTGAAAGATATTTCGGAGATTACTCCCTATCTTCAAAATAATGTAACCCAAACAGTTTCAATTACACCATGGGAAGCATCATTTAAATATAGAGATACATTAGCGGCACACGGTGCGGAACGTATTATTGAATCAGGTATGAATAATATATTTCGAGTGGGTGGCGCACATGACGGTATGCGTCCACTTCAGCGTCTTGTTAAATATATTTCACATGAAAGACCATCGACTTATACCACTAAAGATGTCGCAGTCAAAATAGAACAAACGCGTTACCTAGAAGAAGATAAATTCCTCGTTTTTGTACCATAAAAGAGAAATATTATGAACAATACTCAAACCTCAGCACCTATTGATCACGTTATTAACCTAGGTGATAATCGTCACATCCGCGTATGGGAAACTCTGCCTAAAAATCAAGAGGTTAAGCGCAATAATACGATTGTTATTGCAGCTGGTTTTGCCCGTCGAATGGACCATTTCGCTGGCCTTGCTGAATATTTAGCAAATAATGGTTTTCATGTTATTCGTTATGATTCATTAAATCATGTTGGCTTAAGTAGTGGTGAAATTAATCAGTTTTCTATGTCTGTTGGCAAACAAAGTTTATTAACAGTCATTGATTGGCTAAATGATCGTGGTATTAATGAAATTGGACTAATTGCTTCAAGTCTTTCTGCTCGTATTGCCTATGATGTTGCTACTGAGATTAAATTATCATTCCTCATTACGGCTGTTGGTGTTGTTAATTTAAGAAGCACACTTGAGAAAGCACTTGATTATGATTATCTACAAATGGAAATTAATGATATCCCTGAAGATTTAAATTTCGAAGGTTATAACTTAGGCTCAAAAGTCTTTGTGACTGACTGTTTTGATAATAGTTGGGATACTTTAGATTCAACAGTAAATAAAACTAAAGATCTAGATATTCCTTTTATTGCCTTTGTTTCAAATGGCGATAATTGGGTCTGCAAAGAAGAAGTGAAACACTTAATCGGAAATATCAACTCAGATAAAACCAAAATTTACTCATTAATTGGTTCATCACATGATTTAGGTGAGAACCTGATCGTCCTGCGTAATTTCTACCAATCGGTAACCAAAGCCGCAATAGGCTTAGACAGTGAAGTACTCGATTTAGCGGACGATATTAGTGAACCAAACTTTGAAGATCTCACCATTATTACAGTTAATGAACGTCGTTTAAAAAATAAAATTGAAAACGAAATGTTCGCTAGCGCTTAAACCAATACATATTTTATTCATTAAAAGGAAAATATAATGAAATTTGGCAATATTTGTTTCTCATACCAGCCACCAGGTGAATCTCATAAAGAAGTCATGGATCGCTTTGTTCGACTTGGCGTTGCTTCAGAAGAATTAAACTTCGATACCTTCTGGACGCTTGAACACCATTTCACTGAATTTGGCCTAACCGGTAACCTATATGTTGCTTGTGCCAATATTCTTGGTCGTACCAAAAAACTCAATGTTGGCACAATGGGTATCGTACTTCCAACAGCTCACCCTGCGCGTCAAATGGAAGATCTAATGCTACTGGATCAAATGTCAAAAGGTCGTTTTAACTTTGGCGTAGTCCGTGGTTTATACCATAAAGATTTCCGGGTATTCGGTGTTACGATGGAAGATTCCCGTTCGATCACTGAAGATTTCCATAAAATGATCATGGACGGCTCAAAATCAGGTGTTTTACACACTGATGGTAAAAATATTGAATTCCAAGATGTAAATGTCTATCCAGAAGCCTACTCAGACAAAATCCCTACTTGTATGACAGCCGAATCTGCCGCGACAACAACTTGGTTAGCAGAACGTGGTTTGCCTATGGTGCTAAGTTGGATCATCACAACCAGCGAGAAAAAAGCACAGATGGAACTGTACAATGAAATTGCAACTGAACATGGTCACGATATTAAGAATATCGACCACAGTATGACCTTCATCTGTTCTGTTAATGACGATCAAGAAAAAGCAGAAAGTGCATGTCGTGACTTCTTATCAAACTGGTATGACTCTTACACAAATGCGACAAATATCTTTAAAGACAGTAACCAAACTCGTGGCTATGACTACCACAAAGGTCAATGGCGTGACTTTGTATTACAAGGCCATACCGATAGCCGCCGTCGTCTTGATTACAGTAATAACCTTAACCCTGTTGGCACACCTGAAAAATGTATTGAAATCATGCAACGCGATATTGATGCAACAGGGATCAAAAATATTACCCTTGGTTTTGAAGCAAACGGTTCAGAGCAAGAAATCATTGCTTCTATGGAACGCTTTATGACACAAGTGGCGCCATACCTAAAAGATCCGAAATAAACCACTAGATTTAACATCTTGAATTAAATGATAAATAAGGAAAATAACATGAATTTTGGATTATTCTTTCTAAACTTTCAGCTTAAAGGTATGACATCTGAAGACGTACTCGACAACATGATCAACACTGTTGCATTAGTCGATAAAGACGAGTACCACTTCAATACCGCTTTCATTAACGAACACCATTTTTCTAAAAACGGTATCGTAGGTGCTCCTATAACAGCTGCAAGTTTTTTACTCGGTTTAACCGAACGTCTTCATATTGGTTCATTGAATCAAGTTATCACAACTCACCATCCGGTACGTATTGCAGAAGAAACAAGCTTGCTTGATCAAATGTCTGATGGACGTTTTATTCTAGGATTAAGTGATTGTGTTAATGATTTCGAGATGGACTTCTTTAAGCGCCAACGCGATAGTCAACAACAGCAATTTGAAGCTTGTTATGACATTTTAAATGATGGTATTACTACTAACTACTGTCATGCTAATAATGACTTTTATAACTTCCCAAAAATCTCTATCAACCCACACTGTATTAGTAAAGAAAACCTAAAACAGTATATCTTAGCTACAAGTATGGGCGTGGTTGAGTGGGCAGCGGTCAAAGGCCTGCCGCTGACTTACCGCTGGAGTGACACCCTAGCTGAAAAAGAAAATTACTATCAACATTATTTAGCTGTCGCGGCTGAAAATAATGTCGATATTACTAATATTGATCACCAATTCCCATTACTTGTTAATCTAAATACAGATAGCGATATTGCTAAACAAGAAATGCGTGACTATATCCGCGATTATATTGCAGAAGCTTACCCAAATGCAGATCAAGAAGAAAAAATTGAAGAGCTAATTAAGCAACACGCGGTAGGTACAGAAGATGAATATTATGACTCCACTAAATATGCTTTAGAAATAACAGGTTCAAAGAATGTATTGTTATCTTTTGAATCTATGAAAAATAAAGCAGCTGTCATCGACCTTATTAATATGGTTAATAACAAAATCAAGAAAAATCTATAATAATAAGTCTCAGGATAATAAAATGACAAAATGGAATTATGGCGTCTTCTTCCTTAATTTTTATCATGTAGGACAGCAAGATCCATCATTAACCATGAATAATGCGTTAGAAACATTACGTATTATTCATGAAGATACATCCATCTATGATGTTGTTGCATTTAGCGAATACCACATAGATAAAAGTTATCATGATGAAACGAAACTAGCTCCACTTGTTAGTATTGGTAATAACGTTCATATTTTAGCCACCAGCAACGAAACCGTTGAAAAAGCAGCTAAATATGGGGTGCCACTTCTGTTTAAGTGGGATGATAACCAAAAAAAGCGCATTGATTTATTAAAACATTACGAGACAACCGCGGCTAAGTTTAATATCAATATCACCGATATTCGTCATCGATTAATGTTATTTATCAATGTGAATGAGAACCCAACGCAAGCCAAAGCTGAGCTAAGCATTTACTTAGAAAATTACCTCTGTTACACCCAAGCAGAGGCATCGATTGATGAAATCATCAATAGTAATGCGGCAGGAAATTACGATACGTGCTTATCTCACGTTGTTGATATTGCTCAAGGTTTAGATAATAAAGTCGATTTCTTATTTTGTTTTGAATCAATGAAAGTTCAAGAGGATAAAAAATCATTAATGATTAATTTTGATAAACAAGTTATCAATTATCGAAAAGATTACAATCTTAACTAATTAAGTTAATTTAAATTAAGACTTCGCCAATCATTGTCATTATAAATGGCAGTGTGATTTATTACACTGCCATTATTTTTTTATTAAGGTTTAATATGACTACATTATTAAATGTTGATACTAACGATATTATTGTTAGTTCAGAACTTGATGATATTATTTTCTCATCATCACCACTTAACTTAACCTATGATGAACAAGAAAAATTAAAGCAGAAATTTATAATGGAATCATTCCACTACCATTATAAAAATAATGAAGATTACCGTTATTATTGTAATGCCCAAGGTGTAGACGAAAAAATTACATCAATCGATGATATTCCGGTATTCCCTACTTCGATGTTCAAATACGCTAAGCTACATACTGCCGATGAAGCTAATATTGAAAATTGGTTCACCAGTAGCGGCACAAGTGGAATAAAAAGCCATATTGCCCGTGATCGCCAAAGCATCGAACGCCTGCTTGGCTCTGTAAATTACGGCATGAAGTATCTAGGTGAGTTCCATGAACACCAACTAGAGCTAGTTAATATGGGACCTGATCGCTTCAGCGCCAAAAATGTTTGGTTCAAATATGTCATGAGCCTAGTTGAATTGTTATACCCAACGACGTTTACAGTAGACGAAGATGAAATTGATTTTGAACAAACCATCACGTCGTTAAAGGCTATTCAACGTAAAGGAAAAGGCATTTGTTTAATTGGCCCTCCATACTTTATTTATTTATTAGCGCTTTATATGAAAGAGCACAACATTGAATTTAATGCTGGCGCTCACATGTTCATCATCACTGGTGGCGGCTGGAAAACAAAACAAAAAGAAGCACTTAATCGTCAAGATTTTAATCAGTTATTAATGGAAACTTTCAACCTTTTCCACGAAAGCCAAATTCGTGACACCTTTAACCAAGTAGAACTAAATACTTGCTTCTTTGAAGATAACCGCCAACGCAAACATGTTCCACCATGGGTATATGCTCGTGCACTTGATCCTGTCACTATGACGCCTGTTGAAGATGGTCAGGAAGGCTTAATGAGCTACATGGATGCATCATCGACGAGTTACCCAACCTTTATTGTTACAGACGATATTGGCATTGTGCACAACATCAAAGAGCCCGATCCACACCAAGGAACAACCGTGGAAATTGTTCGCCGTTTAAATACCCGTGAACAAAAAGGCTGTTCATTATCGATGGCGACCAGCTTGAAATAAGTAGCAGGACTGAATGATGATTTTTAATTGCAAAATTACAAAAATTGAAGCATCTGATAGCCATGTTTTTAAAGTGTTTATCAAACCAGACCAATGCTTTCAATTCAAAGCCGGGCAATACGCTATTATCTATTTGAATAATAAACAGCTGCCTTTTTCTATTGCTAACAGCCCAAACTGTAATGAATTAATTGAATTGCATGTTGGCGGCTCAGTCAAAGAAACTGCTATAGAAGCAATTTCGTATTTTAACGATGCGTTTATTCATCAAACCGAGTTTAAGATAGATTCGCCACATGGTGATGCTTGGTTACGTGATGAAAGTGAATCGCCACTGCTACTTATCGCTGGCGGCACAGGCTTATCATATATCAATAGTATCCTTCATCATTGTATTGACAAGCAACTATCACAACCTATCTACCTTTACTGGGGTGTGAACAATCGCCAATTGCTTTATGCAGATCAAAAACTTAAGTCATTAGAAGCCCAGCTTCCCAATGTGAAATATGTGCCCGTTGTCGAGCATGTACACACAGAGTGGGACGGTAAAATCGGCAATGTTATTGATGCTGTAATGGATGATTTTGCCGACTTATCTGAATTTGATATTTATGTTTGCGGGCCATTCGGTATGAGCCGAAATGCAAAAGATATTTTTACAACTCAGAAAAAAGCCAATGTCGGGAAAATGTATTCTGATGCGTTTAGTTATATGTAGTTAAAAATCGTTCATATCATTACTGATGGTTTTTATCTAAATCAGTCATTACTCATTATATTTACTCTATTTATTGGGTAACAGTTGGCTTGCACCTGATAAATAGAGTTTTTTTGTAGGTATAGTATGTTCACAGGAATAATAGAAGCAATTGGAAATATCAGCGCCATTATTCGTAATAATGACGATATTTCAATGGTTATCAATACCAATAAGCTTGATATTTCGGACGTAAAACTTGGTGATAGCATTGCTAGTAATGGCGTTTGTTTAACCGTATCTAAATTAACTCCAACTGGGTTTGTTGCCGATCTTTCAAAAGAGACGTTAAAGCGTACCGCATTTCACAGCTACCACGTCGGACAAAATATCAACCTAGAAAAAGCCATGTTACCCACTACACGCTTAGGCGGTCATATTGTTTCCGGACATGTTGATGGTATTGGCGACATTATTGAATTAAAGCAAAAGGGTCGCACCATTGAGGTTTGGATAACTGTACCAATACACCTGAAGAAGTTTGTTGCAGAGAAAGGTTCAATTTGTATTGATGGAACGAGCTTAACCATCAATGCTGTCTATCAGAATGTCATTAAATTAACCATTATTCCTCATACGTTAACCAATACAACACTTGCTAATGCAACCATTGGTCAAAAGGTCAATATTGAAGCTGATATGGTGGCACGTTACCTCGAACGATTAGTCAGTATTGATAAACAAGAATCCAAAAAAAACACTAACGTCTCTATGTCTTTATT
The DNA here is from genome assembly GCF_003026165.1 of Photobacterium sp. GB-1. Lineage (NCBI taxonomy): Bacteria > Pseudomonadati > Pseudomonadota > Gammaproteobacteria > Vibrionales > Vibrionaceae > Photobacterium > Photobacterium sp. GB-1. The sequence goes on from NZ_PYOB01000009.1 coordinate 124,074, forward strand.
AGAGAAGCACGGTTTTATCGTATAACTCATTTACGCTGTTGATAAAAAGGACCAGTTATGACTTTAAGTAGCGCCCAAGAAATCATTAATGATATCCGTCAGGGGAAAATGGTTATCTTGATGGATGATGAAAATCGTGAAAATGAAGGCGATCTGATCATTGCCTCTGAAATGATTACTCCCGAAGCGATTAATTTCATGGCAACACATGGGCGTGGGTTGATCTGCTTAACGTTAACCAAAGATCGCTGTAAAACGTTAAATTTACCGCTAATGGTACAAAATAATCACGATAAATTCTCAACTGCATTTACCGTTTCAATAGAAGCCGCCACCGATGTTACGACAGGGATCTCTGCCAGTGATCGTGCGAAGACAGTACAAGCAGCAGTTGCTCCTAATGCCAGTGCTGATAATATTGTTTCGCCGGGGCATATTTTTCCATTAATGGCGCAAGATGGTGGCGTATTAATTCGTGCCGGTCACACTGAAGCAGGCTGTGATGTTGCACGCTTAGCAGGGCTTGAAGCCTCTAGTGTTATTGTGGAAATTCTTAATGAAGACGGCACAATGGCACGCCGACCTCAACTTGAAGTGTTTGCGCAAAAGCACAATTTAAAGCTGGGGACAATTGCCGATTTAATCGAGTATCGAACCCAACTAGAAAGTCATATTGAACGTTTATCAGAGAGTGAATTATGCACTGAATATGGTGTGTTCAACTTGATCACCTACCGTGACACCATTGACAATCAACTCCATTACGCCTTATGTAAAGGTGATATTAACCCTGATACTGAAACCTTAGTCCGTGTGCATGTCAAAGATACACTGAAAGATATTTTACATACTGGCGCCACACAATGGTCCCTACAAGCGGCCATGCAGCGTATTCAAGCCGACGGTGGCGTATTAGTGATCATCAGCCAAATAGAACCCTCTACGATGATCATCAATCAAGTAAACCAGTTAGCTTCAGAGCACCAAGCGATTGCTCCCTTGCCTACCACACCGCAGTCCCGACAAATTGGTTTAGGATCGCAAATTTTATCTGAACTAGGGCTACGCAAAATTCGTTTACTGTCTTCACAAAACCAACAATATCGTTCTTTATCAGGATTTGATCTTGAGGTTGTTGAATATATTTGTAACTAGTAAACACTCAAATGTTATTGATTCATCGTTCGTTTTTATAAATACACTTAGGAAGCTTCATGAATATTATTGAAGGTGCGATCACAGCACCCCACGCAAATGTTGTCATCATCGTTTCTCGTTTTAATAGTTTTATCAATGACAACCTATTGTCTGGTGCATTAGATGCCCTACAACGCCAAGGTCTTGTTAAAGAAACCAATATTACCATTGTACATTGTCCAGGGGCTTATGAGCTGCCTTTATTGGCTCAACAACTTGCGAAACAAGGTAGTTATGATGCCATCATCGCTTTAGGTTCTGTGATTCGTGGCGGTACTCCACATTTTGAATATGTTGCAGGTGAATGTAATAAAGGTTTAGCGCAAGTTGCATTAGAACATCAAATTCCGGTCGCGTTTGGTGTCCTTACGGTAGATTCCATCGAACAAGCCATTGAACGTGCTGGAACAAAAATGGGAAATAAAGGTGCAGAAGCCGCCCTCAGTGCACTCGAAATGATCAACGTGTTAGCAGAGATAGAACCTTAGATACCTTATCTTCACACATTATGATGGCTATTATACCTACTGAATCATAGCCATTTTCCTTCCAAAATAATTAACTCAAATAGAAGTACGAGGATATTATGGTCACAGTAAGAGCCCGAGTTCCTTTTAAAATAGGGCAACGAAGTGATATCCCTGCTGAATTATTGTCATTTCATGGCTTTAACTCAGGTAAAGAACACGTCGCAATTATTTTTAAACAAGCAGATACTGCGGCAAGCGTTCCTTTAGTTCGTCTGCACTCTGAATGCTTAACCGGTGATGTTTTTCATTCTTCTCGCTGTGATTGTGGTGAGCAGCTCAATGAAACGATAGAAAAAATGCGCCAATCTGGTGGGATTCTTTTGTATCTACGTCAAGAAGGCCGTGGGATTGGTTTATACAATAAACTCGATGCTTATCAATTACAAAGCCAAGGCATGAATACCTATGAAGCAAATAACCATTTAGGTTTTGATGATGATCTTCGTGATTTCAAGGAAGCCGCCGACGCATTACACGCACTGGGTATCAACAAAGTCCGCTTAATTACCAATAATCCTAAAAAAGTTAAAGACTTATCTCAACATAATATTCAGATAGTAGAAGTGATTAAGACTCAAGTACACATCAAAGAAGGTAATCAAGAATACTTACAAGCAAAAGCCTTATACGGTCATCACAACTTATCTTTATGACAATTCACACTTACCTTTACTCGCCATACGCATCGAGATTTCGCTCCTAACTATTACGCCATTTAACATACTAAAATTGTCATGTTAAATGGCAAAAAAACAACCACCTTAAACAACCACAGTTCAGAGTTACCCACTGAATTTGTGGATAACATTTATTTTAAGTTTATTTTCAATATCTTATAATTTTCAATAGGAAGAGTTAATAATTATTGTAATTTTATGAATTATTAATAAGTCGCTAAACATAAAAAGCCGCACTATTGCAGTGCGGCTTGGTGTTGCTATTAGTGTACTTACTCGGCACACCAATATTGTTACGCTTCGCCACTCATTACGTTGAGCTTGCCGTGTCCCACAATATTTGTGCGGACCGCTATATATTGGCGAAGAAGCAAATTTTTAAAAGGTGTCACTTACCAAATTGTTAACAACTAAGTAGTCACTTAGAAGCTTTTACATGTGTAGCTTTTACGTATGTAGCTTTTACGTGTGTAATTTTTACGGTGTTACTTTGTTGCTCTTACATGTATTACTTTGTCTACTTTTCACATGTTGCGCGATGCAACTGAGTGACTACCAATAACGGGTCTAAGAGGTCTATTAATAATCACTGATACCTGTATCCGTGAGTCTTTAAAAACAGCTCCAATCCTCCGTAAGCTCGAGTAACTATCTCAATACAGGTTAAGTTAAATATGGTAGATAAACGCCAATTAGGCAAATTCACATATAGAAAAAAATGCAAAAATAAACTCAAACGCTATTAACGTCCTATTTATAAAACAAATTACCCAATTAAATATAGCAGCTAGAATCCTATTTATTACGCCCCCACACTCAAAAACTCCTCTTTCAACACCATCATTAAAATAAATAACATTAATTAATGTTGCACATACAACATTACTAAGTATACAATCGCCTCATAGTTTTGTTGTATAGGTAACAAAAGTGATGAAAACGAACATTTACTCTATTCTCTTATATACCGTAATCGGCTTCGCTTTATCATTATCAGCTTTCCTTTTAATGGCTGATAATGTGTCGCCATTTACCACACAAGCCACTTTCTATAAATCAGTGGTGAACATTGCTCCTGAAGTATCAGGAAATATCACCCATGTTTATATCAGTAACGGTCAACACGTTAATGCTAACCAACCTTTATTTTCTATTGATCCAAAGCCTTATCAAATTGCAGTCGATCAAGCACAAGCCGAATTGCAACAAGCAAAAGAAGCCAATATAGGAACATGGCAGCAACTCGTCGCTGCACAGCAAGTGGTACTACAGAAAAAAACATTGTGGAAAAATGCGCAAATTAAATTGGATCGCTACCAAGCATTAAGCCGTAAAGGGTTAACGACCCAACAAGAGCTTGATGATGCGATCAGTACTGCTGATGTCGCTAAAAGTGCTATTTCTGCCGCACAAGCTGATGTGCTAAAAATCAAAGCGACACTATCAGGTAAGGAAAACACCGCAGCCGTTGAACTCGCACAAGCAAAATTAGCACGCGCTGAATGGGATTTATCCAATACTACAGTTGTTGCACAGACAGCTGGCACTGTGAGCAATTTACAATTAGATGCAGGGACTTATGTTAATAAAGGCACTCCGATCCTTTTTCTTGTTAATGCAAAAAATAGTTGGCTAAGTGCGGACTTTAACGAAAAAGGCATTGCCCATTTACAACCTAAAAATCATGTATTGATCAGTTTTGATTCTCAACCAGGCCGAGTATTTAAAGGCGAAATAGAAAATCAAGATCGTGCTATTTTTGATGCGAGCAATCCATTGACACAACTATCAACCGTTACTAATGACACACGTTGGATCCGCGAACAACAAAAAATCCGTACTCGCATTGCCGTCAACGTACCACAGCAAGATGTGATTTCAGGCTCTCGCGCAAGTGTCATTGTGCTTAATGGTAATCCTATTTTAGATGTGCTTAGCAATGCTTGGATCCATCTCATCGCCCTATTCCGCTACATCTACTAAGAAGCAACTCAGGTGAGTAAAGTATGAAACAGTTAATCAGTACAGATGCACTACGCACTAGCTTAATTGTGTGTATTTGTATGATGTTCGGAAAGCTTTTCCATGTAAATTCACATGTTTACTTTGCTTTATTTCCGATCATCATCGCAACGAAAGTAAAAGACTACAGTTGGAAAGGATTAAGCAAAACGTTCGCTTTGGTATTGCTCTCTGCTTACAGTGCGGTTTTCGTGTCTGAAGTTTTTAGTGATCACCCTTTTATTATTTGGACGATCAGTATCGTACTGTTCGACCAACTAAGAAAAAGGGCAGATTCTCCCGCTAAAGTGGGCGCATTGTTTATGCCGACAATTAACTGGATTTTAAATATTGTTTTTGCGCTACACACCAATATGGATATGCCGCAACGTTTACACGAAGTGGGGTTAGCGATTGTGGTTAGTATCTGTGTAACTAAGCTGTTTTTTTGGCTACTACCACCGAAACCAAAATCGGGCTTTTTCAAACCGAAAACAACCCCTGTCACCGCTCAACAACGCTTGATATCAGTGAGTTTGATTGGTTTAGGACTGGGTTTTTTAATGATTGTAAATCTCATTTCTGGCGCATTTTGTATGGTGCCAGTCATTGCAGCAGCAACTCAAACCAGTCGAGAAGCCTATTTAAAAATCGTTAAATCACGCTTTATTACGCAAGTCGGCGGGTGTGCTATTGCGGCGATATTTATGTTACTTATCGCTGGTTATCAAAGTAATATTATTGTTTATGGTTTGGGGTTATTTGTACTGATTTACATGATCAGTCACAAAATTTATACCGATGAAGGGCCACACCAAGAGTTACATCCCGATATTTTGCTCGCAACCATGCTACCGATCCAACTTTATATGACCAACAGTGAGTTAGGATTAAGTAGTACTTTCCTTCGAGGATGGGAACTTAGCTGTACTTTAGGTATATTGGCTCTGTTTTATTTCATTACTACGGCGAAGAAACGTCATGTCACAGAACTACACTGATATCCCTTCTCTTAATGAGAGTGTCTCTTTTACGATGGGATTAGCCTACAAGCAATTTCGTAGTATTGCCAATTCAGCCTTGGCGACGGAATTTGATATTACGTTAGAAATGTTAGGTGCACTACGCGTGCTCAGTTATTTGGGCGAAGTGCCGCAGCAAGCTGTCTCCGATGCACTACACCGTGAACGTTCAGTGACTAAACGTTTAATCGATAACTGTATTAAACGTGACTTAATCACCGTGCATAAATCAGAGCAAAACAAAAAAGCCCGCTATCTTGTGATTACTGATAAAGGTAAAGATATCGAGCAAAAAGCCACCGTATGTATTGCTAATCTCAATCAAGACTTCTTTGCGCCACTCACAAATGAAGAACGCGAACTTTTATTTAAAATTAACAAAAAATTGATCCGACAAGACATACTGGTCAATTCTTAACGCACACGCAGGATAAACACGATATGGATATTTTCGTTGTCGATACTTTTACCGACCAACATTTCAAAGGCAATTCTGCGGCAATCATGCCCGTTGCCACTTTTCCAGACGTCTCATTAATGCAGCGTATTGCTGCTGAAAATAACCTGTCTGAAACGGCGTTTATTAAACCAACGGGCGATAATACTTATGCGATCCGTTGGTTTTCTCCTCTGACTGAAATTGACTTTTGTGGTCATGCAACGCTTGCCTCTGCCTTTGTTCTGTATCAGTTTTACCAGCTTAAAGGCGAGATCACTTTTACCACAGAGCAAGTTGGCACACTGACAGTAAAACAAGCCCCAAATGGCAATATTGAAATGAACTTCCCTTGCCAACCTGGTGAAGACGTTGAACCACCAGCCGCCTTACTCAAGGGATTATCTATTACGCCCACCAAGGTGCTAAAAAATCGCCAGGCCTATATTGCTGTTTTACCCAATGAACAAGCAGTACAAAATGTGGTTTGCGATGCAGAGCAGCTTAAACAGCTCGCCCCTCACGATATCGTTGTCACTGCACAATCGACACAATACGATTTTGTGTCTCGTTATTTCTGGCCAGCCAATGGCGGTTATGAAGATCCAGTGACAGGTTCAATCCACACAGCTTTAGCGCCATATTGGGCTAAACAGCTTGGTAAACGAGAATTAACCGCTTACCAAGCCTCACAACGAGGTGGGGTTTTACAGTGTAAAATGATCGATAATGATCGCATTATTATTGCCGGATCAGCGGTTTTATATCTGCGTGGAAAGGTATACTTATAGCGCTTGTATTCAATCTATAAAGGAGAGCAGGCGCTCTCCTTTCTTGTCTTATTTCATTTCGCCATTATTGGCTGTAATCGTTTCTAAGTGCACGATCATCGGTCAAATATTCAATAAACTCGATCTCTAAATTGTTATCATCGATAAAATAAGCACTGCGACGATAGGGATGCTCTGCACTCCAATGATCCACTTCATAACCGGCACTTTTCAGCTTTGCAACCGCATCATCAATACGTTCAACCACAATACCAACATGCTTAATGCCTGATGCATTTCCCTGCCAATCAGGCACCTGACCTTCCCCCCCAGATCCTATCGCCACATAGCTCTCTTGATCGCCAATGTGATACCAATGCATTGGTTGACCAAACCAGTTATCAATTTTCCCTTCCCCGCGAATCGTCCATTCAGGTAACGCTGTTAATAAAAAATGAATCGTTTTTTCGGGCTGAGAGACTTTGATATTGATGTGCTCTACATATCCTTTCATTGTTTTTTCCTTCTTTTTTGAAAATATGTAAGCACTCTAATTCCTCAAGTAAACTTGAGGTCAAGAAGAAATAATGATGTATTGATTACTCAATAACTCGTTGATTAATATTTAGCGATCAGACTTTCCATTGACGCAGTGACATCCGATTTCACTTTCATGGGTTTGATCCAAAGCTTAGAGAAATCGCACCACCCATTGGCATTGATCTCCACACCTCGTATTTGCTCTGGTACCGAGAGGGTTAATCCTTCACGCTTTATTTCAAATAAAATATGCTGTTGCTCTAACCACGTCATTACGTGACTAATCAGTGCTTGTTGACGTAACACATCCTCTTCAATACGGATCGCAGCGATCTGCTGGTGTAAATAATCTTGCTGGGTAAAGGTCAATACCGATGGCCAGTGCGGATATAACGTTAAAAAAGCAAACCAACTGGTGTACTTATTATCTTCCTTTCGTATTCCTAAAATCGACACATCAACGGCATCAAGAAACTGACCAAACTTTACTTCTTTCGTCTGCAATGTTTCAGGCTTATCAAAATAAGACATTAACTGTTTTGAATACTCTCGACATTCGCGATTATTCTCATGACTTATCGTATAAACCGGATAATTCTCACCAGCTTGATTCTGATCGCCTAACAATGCCGCTGCTAGATTTTGTTTAACGTCTTGCGTTTGTAATTGCTTATTTGTAATCAAGCAATAGAACGAGCCGACATAATCACAGGCCGTCTCATACACGTTTAAACTGTCATTTAAAAAGAAAAAGTTCTGATAACACTTTTTTCTTTCTGCCCAACTCTCGTGGATCCAAAATTCAATTTTCTCAATTAATGCTGACGTACGGTTGTATTGTGAAAAGCGTTGCAAGCGTATTAGTTTGTTCGAATTTACCGCTAACAAGAAAGGTCCTGAGCCAATGGCTCTAAAATGTGATTCATTAGCAAATACGAACTGTTTTGGCATGATCGCAGTTTCAGCACGACACAATAATTTAATAAAAAGAGGATCTGGAGTAGATAAATGAATTTCAACCACATCAAAAGAAACGGCAATGACCTTTTCGATATGATCATACAATCGTTGCCATTGCGCTGAATGGATAAGCCCTTTAAAACTTGCAACAACATCATCTGCCGTCAGAACAGATAAATCATGAAACAGGGTTTCAGGCCGAAGATAGAAAGTCCAAACGGTATGATTGCTATTACTTTCCCAAAAATGAGCAAGATTACCTGTCAGCTTATTCGCTTTATCTTCAACTAACGTTTGGTAAACCTCAGAGATAAAGTGGCGCTCAGTACGCTCGGTAATAAAATGGGGATGTAACGTTTTCATACAACGATGAAAAGGCGCCAAGATCGTGTTGTGTTTCTCTGTCACCGCTTGTGATAAATATTGCCATAAGCCAGCGGCGGTATCTCGTCCATTAAACCCTACCAGCTTATAAACCAAATCGAGATTGCTGTTGTCATTCGCTTTATCAATCTCTTTGTGGCACGCCTGTATCGGTTCCAGTAAACAATTGAGGATCCCTTTATTACCTCGCCCCACAGTCGGTGACCAGGTTAACCAACCTAATATTGTCATTTGATTTAATAAGGTTCTCGCATGACGCTCACTGCAATGAAGGTAAGCGGCGATCTCTACAATAGTGACCTTGCTTTTACCAGGACCGACACGATTAAATATATTTTCATATAGTTCCAGTTTTCGTCGGCTCATACAGAGAGATCCTTACATTACTTTAGATAATTATCATTAAACTTCTTTTGCTGGCTAAGCGTTAGTGGTCTGGCTTTAGAAAACTGATCTGAGCCAAAAATAGTGTTCAGCCTTTCTAATCGCTGTGCAGGACTAATATATATCAAACGAGCAAGCCATCCTGTTTTTTTATCGTGACGTTTTGATGAGTTAATGATTTCTTTAATTTGGTTATAAAATTTCATGATTTAGCTCCTGTTATTTGATGATTTTATTTTAGGAGCTTTACGCCATTTAAAAACGGAACAAAAAAAGAGACTGTTCCGGTTTTAAACGACACAAAATATTTATCTCTTTAAGTATTCGAAGACGCACATACTATCCCCCCTCACAACATTTTTGAGATACCGAGCATAATTTAAGAAAAAACAAAGCAAATCATCACTATTAGTTACATAGTATCGTGCCCTTGTCACACTTATTTATCACTAAATAGGTACTATGCTGCTCGACGCTTTACCGCCTAAATTCCTTTCAACAATATGGATTATTGAATGAAACTAATTAAGACTCTTGCTGCTGTTGCTATTTCATCTGCTCTTCTTACAGGCTGTGTATTTGAGAGCAATGATGATGTTATCCCTGTTAACAACGTTTCTATTGCTACATTCAACTTATCATTCGACCGTTTTTCGTTTGAACAACTGGTCGATGAAATGCTAACCACGCCTTCGGAGCAACAAACATTAGTCGATGGGTTTAATGCAAATACGCTAAGTGAAGACGACAAAGCGAAAGCACTAAAGATCATTCAAATCAGAAACGTTGCAGCCATTATTCAAAGCCAACGTCCTGATATTATTTTACTGGCTGAATACAATAACGACGGTACAGGCGATGATCTTACCGCTTTAAATGGATTCCAAGCTAACTACTTAGCGGTAGGACAAAGCCTAAATAGCATTGATGGTGGTGATACGTTATCTCCCATTCACTACCCGTTTAGCCAAAGTTATGCCACAAACACGGGTTTAATGAGCGGCTTAGATCTTAATAACGACGGTAAAGTAAATAGCGGTCCAAATGATGCGTGGGGCTTTGGTCAATACCACGGGCAGTATGCATTTGCGCTAATGTCTCAATTTAAAATTGATGATGCGAATACCCGTACATTCCAAACCTTTAAGTGGAAAGACTTACCAACAGCAACGAACCCAACCATTACTAACTGCAACGATGACAAAAATAAAATTCCTGCAGGTATGCGTTGTGGTGATAGTTGGTACACCGATGCTGAATGGAATCAAGTCCGTTTATCATCGAAAAACCATGTTGATGCACCCGTCATAATCCCAACAGCATCAGGCGAACAAGTGGTACATATTTTAATGTCGCACCCAACGCCACCGGTATTTGACACAGTGACTGAAAACAATAAACAAAAAAACCGCGATGAAATTCAGTTCTGGACAGATTACATTGATGGTGCAGAGTTTATTTATGATGACAAAGGCACAAAAGGCGGTTTAGCTGATAATGCCAAGTTTGTTATTGTGGGTGATCTTAATGCCGATCCTGAAGCGGGTGACGGTTTTATCGAAACCATTGATACCCTATTAAAGCACCAGCGTGTGAATCAAGAAGCCACTAATGGCGCTTACGTTCCGACAAGCTTTGGTGCTGAATACTGCTTCCCAAGTGGTGAATGTCGCCAAGATAACCCACACCCAGAGCGCATAACCAGTACGTTTGGTTTACAAGTGGATCACGCTATCCCATCAAGTAATCTAAACATTGTTGATTCTGGTGTTTACTGGCCAGCACCGAATGAAGCTGGATACTTACTGATGAACGATGAACGCATTGGTAAAGGAAAAGGCAAAGATATTTCTTCCGACCACCGTATGGTGTGGCTAAAGGCAAGCTTTAACTGATTCGCCCTTTATTTAAAAAGCCGATCGTAAGATCGGCTTTTCTTGTCAACATGGTTCTGACGAGAAACAATCAAAACATAAGAAATACCCTCGATTAACGCCATTCACTCTTATTTGATATTTACTTAGATAAAGTCAATATTTCCGTAGTACGAGTTTATAACTTCATTTCTTAAATAAGTTGCGATAGCACAATGCTCATCTATATTTTTCATATTTTGACGGTTTAGGCATCAAGCCTATTAATAATGAAAGCTAAAGCTATTTAAAAAAATTAATTTTTATGTTTGCACTTTTACAGTAAATATAAACTAACATTATTACATTTATCTATTATATTAAATGATATTCACTTTAATTTAATGAGGTAAAGCAATGAGTAACGATGAATTACTTCCACTCTATATTGTTATTTCTTTGGTGTTATTCCTGTTTTTCATCATATTTTTATATATTCAACTTTCTATTAAAGCGAAAAAAGACGGCGTGATTGGCAACTGTTGTGTCAATCAGATAAAAGACAAGACAACGGAACTGTCTGAAAAGAGCAAGAAAAAAAATAAGGGGTAATACTCGCTGTTGTGCAATCCCAGCATCGACTATCACGATTGAGCAATAAATAAATGGCAAATATTCATGTGGTTAATATTGCTGCCAGAGAGCTCTGTTTTACCAAAGCGGCATCATATTTAACTGTATCTCAAAGTGCGGTAAGCCATCGAATTAAATATTTAGAGTTAGGATTAATTAAAAAAGATATAACGGGCTTATAAGCTGCAACATTTATACATCGAACACAATCGAAAGCGTGGCCCTCATAGCTAACAGTAAATAATAGTGATATTGATTATTACCGAAAAACCTATCGCTTTAATCACCGTAACTTGTATATAACAGCAGCAATAAACTCATTAGGCATTACTATCGGACGCCAACGGTTAATAAAAAACCATTAGCAACAGGCCAACTTGTGACCCCCTTTTCAGCGATAGCATCAGATTTAAGCTACTATATTGCCTACATGAAAGGAATGGAAACACGGCCTAAATATCGAGCCTTTAAAAGCTGGCTGCAAGAACAAATAACGATGTAATGTGGAGAATCAAATGGAATTGAGTGTAGGACAAGTTGCGAAACGCGCAGGCGTGAGTGTTTCGGCATTACATTTTTACGAACAAAAAGAACTCATTCTTAGTTATAGAACCGCGAGCAATCAGCGCCGTTATAAGCGCTCTGTTCTGCGCCGTATAGCGGTAATTAAAGCAGCGCAAAATGTTGGCTTAACATTACAAGAAATCAAGCAAGCCTTGGCGCATATTCCCTTAAACGAAAATGTGAAAAAAGAACAATGGGAACAACTTTCAACCCTTTGGCATCAAAAGCTTGAAGATAAAATGCATGAGTTAAAACAACTTCAAACTCAGTTAGGCAGTTGTATTCAGTGTGGCTGTTTATCAATGGAAAGTTGTGCGCTATATAACAATAACGACAGCAATGGGATCATGACGGCAGGCGCGAAGCTTAGCATCCAACACACCTCTGACTAGCCCATATTGATAGTCAAAGAATTACGTAAAGTGGAGACCGTCAATTCCCCTCGGTAATAAAGCAAGCGCAGAATCGCTTGGTGATCACAATGCACCGTTGGCACTTCATAAATCAGAAGTGCCCCATTTCTTGTTAGAACTATTACTCATTCATATTGTATTAACGTGATTTTTGATTAGTTTCTATTGTTTATTTTTTATCTCATATAACGAATTATGCTGATTTTATCTATTGAATTTCGTTTTTAATAAGACTGAATAAAGGCATTTCTTAATTTCAAAAAGCGTTATGAGCCGAAAATAACATCGAGCTTATATTTAAAAGGAATTAATTGTTGCTGATAGTTATGAGCTCATGTAAAAAATAACTCAAATTATAATATGGAGTTGAGTTATATGGGATTAGTTGTACGTCAGGTGACTTTGGATGATGCTGAAGGGATCACAAATGTTCTCAACCCAATCATTGTTGAAGGTTTATACACTGTATTGGATACGACCTTTACACCTGAAGAAGAGAAAGATTTTATTACTCACTTCCCAGAGAATGGAGTGTTTACAGTTGCTTTTTCCGAGAGTGACTCAAAGGTTATTGGATTTCAAAATATCGAGCCGTTCGCACAATATACAAAATCTTTTGATCACGTAGGCATTATTGGTACTTTTGTTTGTGAAAGTGCTCGTGGTAAAGGTATCTCTAAACAGCTTTTTAACTCGACTTTCGAAGTTGCAAAACAAAAGGGTTATGAAAAGCTATTCGCGTACGTTCGTAGCGATAATGAGCGAGCTTTAACTGCTTACCTTAAACAAGGGTTTGAAGTTGTTGGTACTGCAAAAAAACATGCAAAAGTTCGTGGGGAGTATGTAGATGAAATCCTTATTGAAAAGTTTCTTTAGGCTTTGAGCTGTAAAGAAAAAGAGAAGGATATGTGTCGCTCAGCGGCACATATTCGAAGTGAAATGTAAGCCTAAATAGAGCAAATCACCTAAGTAGTTTCTGTCCAAAAATGAGCAAGTTATCATGGCTATACCATGCATTAATTAGCTCAAATCTTTCTAACATTAAAATTTTGGGCAAATTATTGCCTAGCCACTTTATTCTTTATAATGATTCAAATTCAACAAACTTCTCAATTTACATGGCTAACTCTCTCACATGGCTATCTCCGCCAACAAAATTTAATCGTCATGACAGCTTAGTAAAACAGGCTGAACGCGCTAAGCAATCTGAACTAGCCAAAGAAGCTAGGGCGAAAAAAACACTTGAAGAAATTGAGCGAATCAATGCTAAAAGTTCACTCAAGCATGAACAACTAATGAATGATATCTCTGGGAATGAAGTGTTTACTGGGCAATGTACACTTCAAGAAGAATTAGAAAAGAATCATCAAGCTGTGTTGCTTCTCACTGAAGAAGATTCATTCCATACCATTAAAAACTTGATTGATGATCGATATCATCAAAAAGGTCAAATACCATCAACATTGATTCTGAAAGATATTGATAAAACGAAAACATGGGCCGAATACTTAGCAACTGGTTTTGGGGCTGTTAAGTTAGCCCAAGCCTTTGGCGATTTTGGTGTGACAGCGCGATATTCAGTGATTAAAGGGAAAACACGTGTATCAATTGCCACTCGAAATAATGGACAGCAGATGTTACGGCATGTTCTTATTAAAGGAATGCGTTTCAAGGTTAATGGAAAAAAGACCTATGCGATAGATAATCCGAAAGTTGTTCAATTAGGGATAGCGCCAACGCAGCGTATTAGTGCGGGTTTAAAAGCTGGTACTATGACCATGATTATTTCAGCCGCTATAAATACTAATGATCTAATTTTTAATGATGATTATGATTTTTATGATTGGTTCGGAAATGTAGGGACTGACTTCATTAAAACTGCTATCGCACTTTATGGAGCGGAATTTATTGTTGGAATGTTTGTTGCTGTTGGCAGTGGAGCAATTGCAATTGTAGCAATTGCAGCAATTTCTATCGGTCTAAGTCTTATTCTTGATAGATTCTTTGAAGTTAAAAACGTATCAGGAGAATTGACTAATGCGCTTAGAAAAATGCAATCATAATGATGAAGTGGTATCGATAATAACCAAGATAAAATTTTTCTTTATCTGTGTTTTTTTTACTGCTGGGTCTTGTTGGTTGTTATCTTCATGGATAGATACATTAAGTTCTGCTTATAACCTATCTCCTATCATTAAGTTATCAATTGGAGATGCACTTGGTGGCATCATGATTATTGGTTTAGTGATACATGCGTGGTCTATGTTTTTTACTATAATAAAAACAGGAAAGGCAACAAAATACTCATGGTCAAAAAGAAAAATAAAAGTACAAAACCGAATAATGTTATTTTTCTTTATCGTCAGTTTTATTGTTACAGCCCTCACCTATTTTATTATCAATGATCGACTTTTGTCTGAAGGGTACTCAGTCAAAACGAAGTACACTAATATGGGCGTATATAAGACCTATACAAAGAACTAAAATAACCAATGAGTACTGTAAGAATAAATACAGTATTCTTTTCGCCACCACGAATTAGATCTCTTTAATAGAATTACTGTTAAATGACCGCCCATAGTGGCGGTCTTTTTATACCCTAAAGTTACTTCATTAAAAAATTATCAATACTTTTTCTAGTACCTACCAGCTTAAAGAGGGCAAATTGACTAACTCGTTTCTGTCCGTGCGACCTGAAGTCGTATGAAGCGTTGTTCACCGCTTTATGAGTGAACCGTCTGTATCACCAGATGAACCTACGAGCCTGAATAAAGCAGCGGCTCGGACAATGTAACGAAACTTGGCCGT